>JAZTYG010000054.1:0-8200 GCA_045636845.1 Candidatus Scatosoma sp. | reverse complement strand
GATGGTTTCAATATCATCCACGGGATCGATTTTGTTGTCAACATGGGTAATGTTAGAATCTTCAAAACAGCGTACAACGTGTACGATTGCGTCAACTTCACGGATATGGGAGAGGAACTTATTCCCCAAACCTTCACCACGGGATGCGCCTTTTACAAGACCTGCAATATCTACGAATTCGATTACGGCAGGGGTAACCTTTTTGCTCGTGTACAAAGCGGCAAGCTTGTCCAAGCGTTCATCGGGAACAGCTACGACGCCTACGTTGGGTTCGATGGTACAGAAGGGGTAGTTTGCACATTCCGCGCCTGCGTGAGTAATTGCGTTGAAAAGAGTGGATTTCCCTACGTTGGGAAGACCTACGACACCAAGTTTCATATATTTTTAATCCTTTTAATGTGTTTTTGCAAAAAAATTCCTATATATTATAATACAAAATTCAAAATTTGGCAAATTAAACTTGCCCAAATTAAAAAAATATGTTAATATATTTTAAGAAAAAAATACAAAATACCAAAAAATGAAGGTAAAATATGGATTACAAGAAATATATTGCGGAAAAAATCAATGTTGAAGGCGTATCGAAAGAAGAAATCTACGATTCTATCGCTCTTCCTCCCAACCTTGATATGGGGGATTATGCGTTGCCTTGTTTTAAGTTTGCAAAAGTATTGAGAAAAAGCCCCGTGATGATTGCGGAAAGCTTAAAAAACAAAATTACGACGGACGATGTTATCAGCGAAGTGTCCGCAGTAAACGGTTACTTAAATTTTAAGATTAACAAAGATGTTTTTGTTCGCGCAACTCTTGAGAAAATTTTGACAGAAAAGGAAAAATTCGGTTCCTCGAACGAAGGGGCAGGCAAAACGGTATGTATCGACTATTCGTCGATTAACATTGCAAAGCCTTTTCATATCGGTCACCTTTCGACGACGGTTTTGGGCGGTGCGCTTTACCGTATCTTCAATTTCCTTGGCTACAACGCGGTAGGTATCAACCATTTAGGCGATTACGGTACGCAGTTTGGTAAGCTCATTTCCGCGTACAAGCGTTGGGGCGATAAGGAAACGATTGAAAAGGGCGGTATCCGCGCTTTGAACGAATTGTATGTGAAATTCCACCAAGAGGCGGAAGAACACCCCGAATACGACGATGAGGCCCGCGCTTACTTCAAGAAGATTGAACAGGGCGATGAAGAATGTCAAGCGCTTTTCCACTGGTTTAAGGATTTGACCTTGAAGGATGTACAGCGTATTTATGATATGCTCGACATTCATTTCGATTCCTATGCAGGCGAAAGCTTTTACTCGGATAAAATGCAACCCGTAGTAGATGAATTGAAAGAAAAGAACTTGCTTGTAGAAAGCCGTGGGGCGCAGGTTGTTGATTTGGAAGAATACAATATGCCTCCTTGCATTATCTTGAAATCGGACGGTTCTTCCTTGTATGCGACCCGTGATATGGCGGCTGCTATGTATAGAAAGGCTACCTATGATTTCTATAAATGTTTGTATGTGGTTGCTTATCAACAAAACTTGCACTTTAAGCAATTCTTCAAGGTGCTTGATATGATGGGTAAGGACTGGGCGCAAGATTTGGTACATGTGGCTTATGGCATGGTATCCTTGGAAGAAGGTACAATGTCCACCCGTAAGGGCAATGTCGTATTCTTGGAAGATGTTATTGCGAAGTGTATTGAAAAAGCGTATAAAATTATCGACGAAAAGAACCCTAACCTTGAAGGAAAAGAAGAAGTATCGCAAAAGGTAGGCGTTGGTGCAGTTATCTTTGGTGCGTTGTACAACAACAAGATTAAAGATATCGTATTTTCCTACGATAAAGTGTTGAATTTTGACGGCGAAACGAGTGTTTATGTGCAATATACCTGTGCAAGAGCAAAATCGGTGTTGAACAAGGGCGGCGTGCCTGCAAGCTATGAAATCCCTGAACTTTGCGCGCAGGAAATCGAGCTTATAAAAGCAATTTCCTCTTTACCCGAAACGGTGCAAGCGGCTGCTGAAAAGTACGAACCTTCGTTGATTGCTCGCTTTGCGGTTGATGTGGCGCAGAAGTTCAACAAATTTTACTTTGATTGCAAGATTTTGGCTGCGGAAGACGACAAGACAAAGAACTTCCGTTTGGCTTTGACGAATGCGACATTGCAAGCCTTGACCAACGCATTTGCATTGCTTGGCATCGGTATTCCTGAAAAAATGTAAATATAAGACAAAAAAGTCCGCAACAGCGGACTTTTTTCATGTAATTTTGCGTTAGAGAAGAATTTCCCCGTCGGAACAACAAATTTTAGAAACGTGGCTATTTACATTCCAAAAAATGGATTTTTCAATATTGTTCCATTCTTCCATGGTACCTGCGTAGTGTATTGTCTCAAGTTTTTGGTTGAGGGAAACAAAATTATCGGGGAGCTTTTTCACACCTGTGCCGATAGAAAGGTAGGTTAAATTATCGCAAAGGAACAATGTCGTGGCGATATATTCGACGCCGTTTCCAATTTCAAGATGGGTTAGACTGTATAAAGCGCAGAAAGCGTTGTTTTTAATGCTCGTTACGTTATCTCCGACAACAATCTTTTCTAAATCGGTGTAGTAGAAAGCAAACTCGTCAATGATTGTCACGTGTTCTGGGATAATGATTTCGGTTGCATTGCCCAGGTAGGATATTAAGCTAACGCTGTCGCCGTCTATATAATAGACGAACCCGTTTACATCCTGCGAAATTTTACTTTCGTAAGGCTGGGTATAAATCGCTTTTGCTTGAACGTCTAAGGTGAGTACGGATTTGTTGTAAACTTCCGCCAAGCGATAACAACCGTTAAACGCACCTTTACCGATACTGGTGACGTTTTCTCCAATGGTTATGCTTAATAGGCTACGGCAGGAGTCAAAGGCAAAATCACAAATCGTCGTAACGCTGTCGCGGATTACAATTTTCGTTACGTTTTTACAAGGATTAAAAGCGGAACGGGCAATACAAGTCGTACCGTCTTTAACGGTGTAGGTACCCGTCAAATTTTCGTCTGCAACGATTAAATAATTGTCGATATACAGCGCGTTGTTCTCCCAGTTGTCTTTATCGTTGTAGTAGTCGGTCGCCTTAAACGCCTGCGAACCGATATTCGTTATTTTATCCCCAATCACAATTTTAGAAAGGGAAGTGCATCTTAAAAATGCTTCCGAACCAATACTCGTTACGCTGTCGGGAATAACGATTTTCGTTAAATTTTTACAGTTGTAAAAGGCGCTTTCCCCGATGGATTTTAACCCATCGTTGAGGATAATACTGGTTAAATTTTCTAATCCTTTGTTGTAAAATGCATTATCATTGATATGCGTTACAACGTCGGGGACAACCAAATCGGTTTCTTCGCCTAAATATCCTATCAAACAAACTTCATCGCCGTCTATATAAAGGGCGTAGCCGTTTTCATCGATAGAAATCTTACTGCTATATTCCGTTTGGTAGATGGCTTTTGCATACCTACCAAGGTGACCGTTTTCGTAATTTTTTCCCAACACAAGAGGGGATTTATTGTATATTTCGACCAACTTAAAACAATCGCCAAACGCGTAATTTTCTATCGTGGTAACGTTTGTACCTAAAGTGACGCTTAAAAGGTTGTCGCTGTTAAAGAAGGCGCTGTCACCGATTGTGGTTACATCATCGCTCAAGATAACCTTTTGCAAGTTATCACAACCAAGGAATGCCGTTTTCCCAACAAGTGTGGCGTTTATGGTAATTTCCTTTAATTCTTTGCAAGTATTAAACGCATCATCTGCCAACAAGAACGTGCCTTCTTTTACGGTGTAAGCGCCGCTAATAGATTGTTTTGCGCTTAATAAGTATTTATCTAAATACAAAACATCCTCTTCCCAGTTGCTTTCATCGTTGTAATATCCCGTATATGCAAAGGAAGAACTGGTGATATGGGTTATGTTTGCGCTGATTTGAATATCCGTCAATTTTTCGCAAAAGTAAAAAGCATTGCTTTCTATGGAAGTCACACTATCGGGGATAATCACCTTTTCAAGTGCGGAGGAATAGGCAAACGCGCTTGCTTGTATCGTGACAACCGAATCGGGAACGGTGAACGTAGTGTTTCCTTTGCCGCCTGCATACTTCATTAGAATGCTACCGTCTTTTGTGTAAAGGTTGCCGTCTATCGATTGATAGGCAGGGTTATCTGTCGCTACAGATATTTCTAATAAGGATCTAAGAAGGACAAATGCTTTGGATTCAATTTCGGTTGTGCCGGCGGCAATGGAAATATATTTCAAATTTGGACAGTCCGAAACGGTATAATAGGGGATAGTTTTTACGCTGTTAGGGAAAGAAAGCTCTTCTAAATCATCGCAATCATCCAACGCATAGCTCGAAAAGGTAGTTACTCCGTCAGGAATATGAAAAACCGTCTTTTTACTACCTGCATTATATTTAATTAGCGTGGTTCCGTCCTTGGTGTAAAGGGAGCCGTCAACCGACTTAAACGAGGGATTTTCTTCGCTAACGGTAATCCATTCGATATGTTGCCCGCAATGGAACGCCCATTCGCCGATGCTTTCTACATTTTTTCCGATTTTAACATTTTTCAGCAGTTGGCAATAGGCAAATGCGTATTCTCCGATGCTGGTGATGCTGTCGGGGATAACCAAGGACGAAATCTCGTTGCAGTGGCTAAATGCAGAGGGCGCAATTTCCTTAACGGGTAAATCTTGATAGGTGGAAGGAATGATGAGTGAGCGCATTGCGTATTCATATTCAGGAAAGGTGTTCCCTGAAAGTATGTAGTAGCTCTCATCCTCGCTTAATGTAAATTGTAAATATTCAAGGTTATCTACTTTTCCGCAGGTATAGCAAACGCCATTCTCGTAAAGGTGAGGGGAAGGTGCAAGCACTTCCTCGTAGCTGTCGCCGCAGGCGCAGTAATAATATGCCATACCCGCTTTCGTACAGGTTGGATAATCGTATCGAACGGTATGGTAGTGTTGATGTTCTAATTCTTCCGAAGTGGATGCGCTGTCCTTAGGCGGAGGGACTTTTTCCGAATAAGACTCTTCGGGTAAAGGGGATAGTATCGAGCTATCGTCTTGAAGTAACCAAAAGCAAGAAGAAAGGGCAATCGATAAACTGCTCAAAGTAGCAATTACCGCTAAGTAAGATAAAAATTTTCTTTTATTCATATCACACCTCCTATAAGAGTATTTCCATAATAACATAAAATCTTAAAGCTGTCAATACCCCCCCCATTTCACACAATTTTCACACGGTTTTCACAATTATACAATAAAGGTGAGAAAAAAGGGGAAAATTCTTTGAAAAATTTTCGTTCAAACTATTCCATTTTTCGGAAGAATGTGCTATTATTAAAAATGGTATCTAAAAAAGCTATGTAAAAAATGGTAGGAGCACAGATTTATGTCCGAAAAATTTCCCTACGAAAAATTACAAATGTTAATCAACCCTCAAAAGTCAGGGGATCACGACTGGTTTTTGTCCTTGTTGGATGATGAACTGCAGCGTGCTTATGAAGATGAGCATATGGAGGCGGTAATGCAAATGTTGCGTATCGCCCGTATTCGTCCGCACAAAAACGCTATTCGTGAAGCCAAGGCAGAGATTGCGCGTTTAGAAAAGGAAGAAGGGGATAATGCGGAGGCTTACCGTAAAATCAAAGGCTTACTTGCGGGAATTGACGCTGAAACCGCTAAGGTAGAAACCTATCACCCGTTCTTTGATGAGCCTTATTTTGCCCGAATGGATTTAATCGACAACAAAGAGGGTTACAATAGCTACTATATCGGCAAAAAAGGGGATATCCGTCTTGAAATTTTGGACTGGCGTACCCCCGTTGCCCGTCGTTACTATCAAAAAAGCTGTTCAAGTTTTACCTTTAACGAGTATGAGTATAAAACGGTACTTCGTCGTGCTATTCGTACAAAAAGCGGTAAAGTATTGGACTTCAAAAACGAATATTTGTCCTTAAAAGATTACCTTTCTGCGGAAGAAATTGCCGACCGCGACGAGGAAAATGTATTGGACCCGTATCTTCGTGAAATTATTAAGGCGCGTAAGGAAGAAACGGCGGTCAAGGACATTATCGAAACGATACAAGAAAAGCAATACGAAATTATTACCCGTCCCGAAAAGGGTAATTTTATCTTGCAAGGTTGTGCTGGTAGCGGTAAAACGATGGTTATGTTGCACCGTTTAAGCTACCTTATGTATAATAATGAAAATATTAAACCGCGCGATGTGTTGATTATTACGCCAAGCAACTCCTTCAATTCGTTTATCGACGAGCTTGCGGAAATCTTGGATTTGGAGCGTGTGAAAACGGTTACGGCGTACGAATATTTCTTGCAGGTTTTGAAAAATGAGAAAATTGATTTGACGGACAAAATTGACCCTACGCAGGCGGAAGACGAAAGGTACCTTGCCTATGTGTATTCTCCGCAATTCGTGGCAGATGTCAAGAAAAAGCAGGATAAGGTGTTCGACAACCTTTACGGCTTGTTTACGGGCGAAGAATGTCGTGATTTTATTGAAGATATTATACAAGAAAGCAAACGGCAGCTTGCGGCGTATGAGGGAATTAAAAATAGCTCTATGCGCGTGCGTAGGGCGGTGCTTGGTGAAATTAAAGAACGGAAAGAAGGCGGTTTATATTACACCAAACCTTTCCGTGAACTAATGAACTGTATTTTGGATATCGAAGATTTCTTCAACGGCACTTTGAAAAGCGAACAGGCGAAATCGCCTGGGTATTTCTACCGCCAACTCCTTTCTTTCTACAAGAGCGCGACTTTTGCCGCAAAACATACGGATAGAATTGTGGCGGAAGGGGAAAGCTCCTTGACGGAATTGCGTGTAGAAATCGAGCGTGAAATGTCCGATTTGATGCGCTTTAAGCAACGTGTTGGCGGCGTGGAAGTATATTTGTACGCCGATCGAATTGCTCGCCGTAAGGAAATTTTACAAGAAATCGATAAAACATTGGAAAAGGTGCGTACCATCGGGGAAAGCAATACGGCGTTTGCAGAATTTTACAGCTATCTTCGCGGTGAAAAGAATTTCCAAGAAATCGGCGGTGGCGCAGGATTTATTGATATTATTCGGTATTTTTATCGTGAAACAGTAAAAAAATATAAAGTAAGCTATGGTATGACCTCAAAAAGTATGTACGCATCCGACGCGTATGCGCTTTGTGTAGTTTGCGCTGGGATTTGCGATAGACTTTCGCCTGTTTACTCCTATGTATTCGTGGACGAAGGGCAGGATGTATCTGCTTGCGAATATGCGTTGCTTCGTAAAATTAACGCGAAGGCATCCTTTAATGTGTTTGGCGATTTGGAGCAAAATGTTACCTCTTGGCGCGGGATTAAATCTTGGAAAGAGGAATTCCCCGATTTTTCGGTGTACGAATTAAACCAAAATTACCGCAATACCAACCAAATTGTATCCTATGTGGCAAACGATTTGGGTATCGATATGCAGTCAATCGGTTATGATGGGCCCGAGGTTATCAAGGTCAACGCTCGTGGCATTAGCGGATTCTTTAAGGATAAAAAAGGGTTGAAGGCGATTATTTGCGCGGAAAGCGAAAAGGAAAAATACCTGCGAAAAAGCTATAACAATATATCTGTAAAGGGGAAAATCTCTCGTTCTAAGGTCAATATTATGACCGTTTACGAGAGTAAGGGGTTAGAATTTTCTTCCGTTGTCGTTGTCCCCCAAGGCATGTCGGATAGCGAGAAATATATCGCTTATACAAGAGCGTTGAAAGATTTAGCGATTTTTGAATAAATGTATAAAAAGTGGTGTTTTCCACATAAAACTGTGGATATGTGGAAAAAAAATCCGCTAAAACATTTGAAAAAATGGAAAAAAAGTGTTATAATAAACTTAAAATGGCATAATATGGCGAAAAATACCCATTTTTAGATGGCACGCCGAAAA
Organism: Candidatus Scatosoma sp.; assembly: GCA_045636845.1. Classification (GTDB taxonomy): domain Bacteria; phylum Bacillota; class Clostridia; order Christensenellales; family Borkfalkiaceae; genus Scatosoma. The sequence continues at coordinate 226 of JAZTYG010000054.1, read as the reverse complement.
GCAATCAGTTGAGGATAAAATGGCAGAACAGAAAAAGAAAGATGTGAAGAAAACAGATGAATATAGCGCCAAAAACTTAGAGGTGTTGGAAGGGCTTGATGCTGTTCGTATGCGTCCTGGTATGTATATCGGGTCAACGGGTATCAAAGGCTTGCACCATATCCTTTGGGAAATCGTGGACAACGCAATCGACGAAGCAGCAAACGGCCATGCGAATAGGGTAAAG
>JAZTYG010000053.1:0-3595 GCA_045636845.1 Candidatus Scatosoma sp. | reverse complement strand
TTATTATTATCTATTGTTAATAAGCTTCGTCAATTCAACGGGGTCAACAATTTGGTCGCCCTTATACACACGCATATTACCCGATGCAATTTCATCAATCAAGATAACTTCGCCGTTGTTGTAACCAAATTCAAATTTGATATCCCACAAATCCAAGCCAAGCGTCTTCAAATCATCTGCAACTACCTTTGTGATTTTGAGGGTTTGCTCTTTCATGCTGTTGAACATTTCCATACTCATAACACCAAGAGCAGCAAGACCTTCTGCCGTTACCAAAGGATCTCCCTTTTCATCGTTTTTGAAGGTGCATTCTACATAACCGCCAGCAAGCTTGGTGCCGTTTGCGATATATTCGCCATATCTACGGATAAAGCTGCCCGTAGCAACTAAACGGCAAATTACCTCTAAGCCGTGACCGAATACGGTTGCAGGAAGAACCTCCATCGTTGCGTTTTCGATATCTGCGGAAACATAGTGCGTTTTGATGCCTGCCTGCTTCAACAACTCGAAGTAGTAAACGGACGATTTTAAGTTTGCCTTGCCGATACCTTCGATCGTCAAGCCTACCGTGTTTTCACCTGGATCGAATACGCCGTCTTTGCCAGTGCAGTCGTCCTTGAACTTCAACATTACATTGCCATTGTCAAGCTTGTAAACGTCTTTCGTCTTACCCGTGTAAATTTTTTCCATATAAAACCTCTTAAATTAAAAATGTCGTACCTTTGTCGGCGCGCTTTTTGCGACCTTGCTTTTTCTATTGTAACAAATTTATTGTATTTTTACAATAATTTGAAAGTATTTTTTTGAAAATTTTTTTAATTTTTTTTGTATTTATATAAATCAGCAAAAACTTTGCCGATATCCTCTGTAAAGAGCAATTCCGCTTTTTCATCCGCAATTGTCGGGGTACGATTGATTACAATCAAGTGTTTTCCCTTGAAATAACGCAACAACCCGGCCGCAGGATACACAACCAACGAAGTTCCGCCCACGATCAAGGTATTTGCCGCCGCAATAGCATTTATCGCACCCATTACAACATGATTATCCAACCCTTCCTCATACAGCACTACATCGGGTTTAATCACGCCGCCGCAATCGCAATAAGGCACACCCTCTTTCTCGATAACCTCGTACACGGTATAGGCTTTTTTGCATTTTGTACAATAATTACGCCATACGCTACCGTGCAGCTCATACACGGTTTCGCTGCCTGCCGCTTGATGCAAACCATCGATATTTTGCGTGATTACCGCATTCAAAAGCCCTTCCGTTTCCAAGCGAGCAAGCCCCGTATGGCATGCGTTGGGTTTTGCGTCTGGGAAAATCATTTTATCCTTGTAGAAGCGATAAAAGCTCTCTGTATCGCGATAGAAAAAGGTATGGGAAACCACCTCTTCGGGGGTATAGGCGTACAAACCTGTCGCCGAGCGAAAATCGGGGATGCCGCTTTCCGTGCTAACGCCAGCACCGCCAAAAAATACGACGTTGCCTTCCTCTAAAATATCCGCAAAGTGTTGTAATCTTGCCTCGTAATTTTCACTCATACCATACCTATCCCCTTCATTTTACTCTATCTTGTGAAAACATCTAAAAAAGACGAAGGAAAGCCCTTCGTCTTTTTTATTGAATTAGTCTTCCAAGCCTTCGTTAAGCTTTGCCAACAAAGCGTCCAAATCTTCGCCGTGAACAGCAACCGCTTCAGCAACCGTTTCACCGTGCGCCATTGCACAACCGAAGCAATGCATACCAGCCGCCATTAAAATTTCGGGCGCATTAGGGTTGATTTGCAAGCAATCTGCAATCAAAGTATCTGCCGTAATTTTAGCCATTATTCTATTCTCCTTTTTATTTTATTTCTACTTTATTATAACACAAAAAATCGTGTTTCAAACAATTTATCGATAAATACCCAAGAATTTTTTAATCCGTTGACCACGCTCGATCTCCAACGGTTGGTTGTTGAGGATTTTTTCCATAATATCCTCCGCGCGGTTCCACATATCCTCCAACCCTGCCGCTTTTACCACCTCTTTCGGGGCGTTAAAATTGGGGGCGCGCTCGGACATATTATGCGAATCACTGCCAAGACAATGCACAAAGCCGTGGTTCAACAAGGCAAATGCAAGCTTTCTCTCGCGTTTATCCAAGAAAGAAGGTGTGTTTACTTGAATTAGACAACCCATATCCATAAAAGTAGAAATGAGCGAAGGTCTTCTTCTAATCTGCGGATATCGTTCCGCATGGGCAATAATCGGGGTATAGCCAGTCTCTTCAATAAAGTTAGACAAGCTTTTCATCAATTCCCCCGTCCAACCTGTCGTGAAGGGAAACTCCACCAAGATATATTTCGTGCCTTCGATTGCTAGCTTACACAATTCGTCAATCTCTGGCATATTGATACCTGTAAAATGCAGCTCTGCCCCAAGGCGCGTTTCCATGCCTTCGGGAATTTGTGGGCGAATACGCTCGAACATATTATTTCTACGCTTGACAAATTCGGACGGGCTACTTCTTTTACCGTAATAATGTGGAGTAAAAACAACGACTTTAACCCCCTGCTGTTGCAGGCTGTTTAACATTGCCACCGACATTTCCGTATTTCTTGCCCCATCGTCTAAATGGGGCAAAATATGCGTATGAATATCAATCATTTCTAAAAGTCCTTACTTGAAGTATTTTACGCCGCTTTCAAAGATTTTCATATCGAAATCACCTTCGATATTCTTGTAAAGGTTCTCGCCGATACGTTCGCTGTGACCCATTTTACCGAATACTCTACCGTCGGGCGAAGTGATCCCTTCGATTGCCCACATAGAGCCGTTGGGGTTGAAAGGCGATACCATAGTTGCGTTGCCGTTCAAATCCGCGTACTGCGTTGCGATTTGACCGTTGCGCGCCATTTCTTTGAGTGCCGCGATGGGCGCGACAATTTTACCTTCGCCGTGCGACACGGGAACTTTGTATACTTCGCCGACTTTACAAGCGGAAAGCCAAGGCGAAAGGTTGGACGCTACGCGAACGTCTACCACCGTAGAAACGTGGCGGGAAATGTTGTTGAACGTAAGCGTGGGCGAATCCGCCGTCATTTCTTTTACGTGTCCGAAGGGCACAAGACCGAGTTTGATAAGAGCCTGGAAGCCGTTACAAATACCCAACGCCAAACCGTCGCGGTTGTTCAACAGTTCTTCCACCTGTTCCGCAATATACGGATTACGGAAGGTGGTTGCGATAAATTTACCGCTGCCGTCAGGCTCGTCACCGCCCGAGAACCCACCGGGGAACGCCACGATATTCGCTTTCTTAATCGCCTTAACGATACGTTCTACGCTGTCCTCGATATCGGCAGCCGAGCGATTTCTCACCACCACCGTTTCCACCTCCGCGCCTGCAAGAATGAACTTGCGCGCGGTGTCTAATTCACAGTTCGTACCAGGGAATACGGGAATAAATACGCGAGGCTTTGCCGTTTTGGTGGCAATGTTCGTATACTTAACGCCTGCGGTGTAATCGCAAGCCTCCGCGTTGCCGACGGCAGGCGCAGTCGTCTTGAATACGCCGTCCAGCGCGCCCAAATATTCCTTAGCAACACCCT
>JAZTYG010000052.1:0-12504 GCA_045636845.1 Candidatus Scatosoma sp. | reverse complement strand
ATATTCGGGATACTGAAACACCATTCCCACTTTACTGCGGAGCTGTATAAAGTCCGTTTTCTTGTCCGTCAAATCATATCCATTGACCGTCAAAACCGTCTTGGGGAACAACGCCTGCCCCTTCCTCACCTTTTTCTCGCGGTGTTTCTTTTCCGCTGTCGGCACTTTTAACAAGGCGTTCAAATGTTGGACAAAGGTAGATTTTCCGCTGCCCGTATGCCCGATAATACCAAAAAAATCACCAGGGTAAATTTCTAAATCAACCCCATTCAACGCCTGCGTTGCAAACGGGGATTTTTTGTTATATACATAGGACAAATTTTTACACAATACACCGCCAACACCTTCGTTTTGTACATCGGCAACCGTATTTAATCGCGCACCTGCCCCATCCATTTTTATATTTTCGCCCTGCACGGTTTGCATTGCGACACAAATGTCCTTTGCAATTTCGTCCGCGCTCATACCGTCCGCAACAGGCAAACCCTGCGCCGTTAAACGCCGACAAAGCTCCACCGAACGCGGTATCACGAGGGAGTATTTTTTCAATGTTTCCCCCTGTGCAAACACCTCTTGCGGTGTACCTTCCAAAACAATTTGACCTTGGTGCATCACAACCGCGCGATCCGCAAGCAACACTTCTTCGGGGAAGTGGGTAATCAAAATTACCGTAATCCCTTCTTCACGGTTTAAGCGCAGGACAACGTCCATAACTTCCTTTCTACCACGAGGGTCAAGCATCGCGGTTGCCTCATCCAAAATCATTACACGCGGCTTTAAGGCAAGCACACCAGCAATAGCAATGCGCTGTTTTTGCCCACCCGACAAACGTGCAGGCGTTGCGTGTCGAAACGACTCCATCCCCACCGCACGCAGCGCAAAGTCAATTCGTTCTCCAATTTCCTTGCGCTCAATGCCAATATTTTCGGGCCCAAACGCAATATCGTCCTCTACGATGGACGCAACCGTTTGATTGTCGGGGTTTTGGAAAACAATCCCTACCTGCCTACGAATATCAAACAAATTCTTTTCATCGCTTGCATCAAGGCCAAGCGCGGTAATCGCGCCCGAGGTCGGAGAAAGTAAGCCGTTGGTCAAACGCGCCAGCGTAGATTTACCGCTGCCGTTATGTCCTAAAACCGCAACAAACTCCCCTTCCTTCACAGTGAAGTTTACCCCACGCAACGCAAAATCGCCGACGAAGGAAAATCCCCCATCGACTTCATCGTCGTTATTCCCGTAGGAAAAATATACATTGTCAAAACGAATTGCTTCCATATACCGCCATCACAAAATTCTTTAATACGCTATTCTAACAATCCCATTATAGCAAATTTTTTATCTTTTTACAATGAAAATCAGGTGAAATTGTGTGTTATTCCGTAGAAATTTTTATTTTTATAAAATAAAAAAAGCGGAAAAGAACCCTCTTCGCCGCCATTTCTTCATTCAATTTTACCATAAATTCGGTTTCAACGCGTACATGGTAGCCTCATTTAGCTGTTTTCACCTCATAACCGCCCGTTCCTTTCACCGAAATCACCACCGCACCATTTTTATCCGTTCGATACAAACGCGCACCTGCCGTCGCAATATTTTCCAACACTTTATCCGCAGGGTGTCCGTAAGGATTATTTTCCCCACAGGAAACAACCGCCACGCCTGCATGCAAATATTGTAAAAAATCTAAAGAGCTTGAAGAGGCGCTGCCGTGATGTCCAACCTTTACAATCTCGGTACTATCCAAATCCACACCGAGCGCATCCAACAAACCCGCTTTGTCCTCATGTATCAACTGCTCTTCCGTTTCCGATGTTTCATCGCCCATAAAGATAGTGCTTGTACCCATATAATCTAACCACACCACAGAAGATTGCCCATCGTAATAATTTGGATTTTCTGTATCCTCGCCATAGGGATATAAAAAGGTGAAAACATACCCTTCCCCCGACATATCCACGCGGCGGTCCGCATAGGTAAAAACACAATCCTCTTCCAGCAATTCTTGATAAAACGCCGCGTAGGTTGCGCCCTCACTTTCAGGTTTTGTGGCAGGCAGGTATGCGTTGAGCACCGTTTTTTGTTCTACAACCGCACGCAAAGAACCGCAATGGTCACGGTCGGGATGCGTCACGATTAAGTAATCAATCCTCTTAATATTCAACGCGTTAAGATAGCGTAAAATCGTCTCCGCGGTGTACTCGGTAGTATCACCGCCGTCTATCAACGCAACCTTTCCATCGGGCAATTCAATCAAACTGCAATCCCCTTGCCCGACATCCAAAAAGTGTATCCGCATTTCACCATTCGCACGCTTTGACACCTTCGGTTTCTTAACATAATATTTCCAAACAGCAGGCGGATAAAAGGCAGAAAACACACAAAGCCCCACCAGCACCGTTACCACAATACACAGCATAACGATTTTGATAAGCCTTATCTTCTTTTCAATTTTTCCTTTCTCCGCGCGATAACCCATTTTTCTTTCGTTTCCCTAAGTCACCAAACAATTTTACTCGCGTTCTGCCTTTTCAATTTGTGCAAACACTTCGCCAAGTGCCGCACCGTCGTAATCCTCAATTCTACCTGCATCCGCAAGGGTGGAAATGTTCGGGTCAAGCGGCATACGCGCGATGGAAGGAATACCGTATTCCGCCGCAATCGCTTTCGCTTTGCTATGCCCAAACACCTCAATTTCCTTACCGCAATCGGGGCAGGAAAGGTAACTCATATTTTCCACCAATCCCAAAACGGGAATATTCATAATACGCGCCATATTTACCGCTTTCTCCACCACCATTTTTACCAAATCTTGTGGAGTCGTCACGATAACGATACCAGCAATGGGAATACTTTGGAAAACAGTCAAAGGCACGTCGCCCGTCCCGGGAGGCATATCGATAAAGAGTAAATCCAAATCCTTCCAAACAACGTCCGTCCAGAATTGCATTACCGTACCCGAAATCACCATCCCACGCCAAATTACAGGCGACGTTTCATCGTCCAACAACAAATTCATCGACATCATTTGGATACCCGACGGGGATAAAACGGTGTCAATCCCTTCAGGGCCGCCCGTTGCATGGTCGGTTACCCCGAACATTTTAGGGATGGAAGGCCCCGTGATATCCGCGTCCATAATTCCCACCGACAAGCCCTTTTTATTTGCATAGGACGCCAAGAGAGAGGTGGTGAGAGATTTCCCCACACCGCCTTTACCGCTAACAATACCGATGACTTTTTTCACCGAGGAATTTTTATGAGGTTCTTTCAAAAAGCTCTCCTTCTTCCGCGAAGAACAATTTTCCGAGCAGCTAGAACAATTATGCGTACAATTCGACATAACACTTACTCCTTTTTTTCTTTTTGTCTATATTATACCCCTTCCCCGAAAAATTGTCAATGTATTCACCGTAAAAATGTAGCGTACGCCGCATTTTTGACAAAATCTTCCATAGACTTTCACCAAACAAAGGGAAAAACGAGGTAAAAACGGTTGCAAATGGCAAGAAAACGTTGTATAATATAAAGGCTGCGCGTAGGTGGGGAGGTAGCGGCACCCTGTATCTGCAATCCGCTATAGCAGAGCTGAATGCCTTTCTCGACGGAGTTTATGGAAGGTTTGCGCGCCGTAAGGAATGTTGATCGTAAGGTCTTATGCAACGCAATGCCGTGAACCGTGTCAGGACAGGAATGTAGCAGCTCTAAGCGGATGTTTGCGTGTGCCATGAGGTAGCTTTGCAGTAGTCACCTGCGGCGTTTCCACTTCGGTAAATTTCGGCAACAAAGGATCGCGCAGTTTTTTTTGTAAAATTCATGAGGGGTAATCCAAAAAGCGTTTTGGATTACCCCTCTTTATCTACAAGCGAAAATACTTCCGCCGATACCTTTAGTATGGGCAGAAGTATTTTTTCTATTCATCCCTATCGTCTTTCTTACCGCGGATATCCAAGCCGTTTAGTTTCTCATCCTCTAAAACCAAACCCCTTTGCACCGTGGAATAGCCGTACTTTTCGCGCAAGCGCGCAATCGCGTTTTCCGCGCGCTCCTTCTTTTCATAATTCGCCCGATCCCAACCCAAGAAGGGGTCTAAGCTCATTTGCTCCACATGATAATCAAACCCCGACACCGTTATCCCGAGCATACGCACACGCGCGCCAAGGGGGAAATGTCGGCAAAATAATTGATACGCTGCCTGCGCGACATCGCCGCAAAGTACCGTCGGCGGCACTTTCATTTGACAAGTGGTATCTTCCAACCGTTCGTTTCTAACAACGATATGCACCGTATTCGCCCTACCTACATCCGCAGACCGCAACCGTCCGCAAACGCTTTCCGCAAGGGCGTAAAACCACCGTTTTACCTCCTCTCTATCCGTGATATCTTTCGGGAGGGTGGTAGAGTTTCCGATGGATTTCAAATCCTCTTTTTTCTTCCCTATTTTCACAGGTTCATCGTCCTCACCACGGGCGTAAACGCGCAACTGCCTGCCACGTTTGCCCAAAATTCGGGTCAACAGTCCCTCGTCGGCAAGCGCCAAATCACCGATCGTATGTACCCCGATTTTGCGTAAACTTTCCGCGGTGGATTTTCCCACAAACAGCAAATCGCTAACGGGCAACTTCCACACGATTTCACGATAATTTTCTCGCGCAATCTCCGTCACCGCATCGGGCTTTTTCATCTCGGAGGCAAGCTTTGCAAACACCTTGTTAAAACTAACACCGATGGAAACAGTCAAGCCAAGCTCCTCTTTCACCGCCGCGCGGATTTTCTCCGCAATCTCCCTGCCGCTGCCAAACAAAAAAGTGCTTTCCGTCATATCCAACGCGCACTCGTCAATGCTACACTCCTCAATTTGGTCGGTATAACGGGCATAAATCTCCACTACTTTACGAGAATATCTTTTATATTCGTGAAAATGCGACCCGACCATCTGCACATCGGGGCATTTTTTCAAGGCGGAATACACCGTTTCCGCCGTCTTAATGCCAAATTTTTTTGCCTCTTCATTTTTCGCCAAGACAATGCCGTGACGTTCCTTAGGGTCACCGCAAACAATCAACGGTTTGCCAGCCAAAGCAGGGTTGAGCGCAATCTCTACCGAGGCAAAAAAGTTATTCAAATCGGAATGTAAAATCACGCGTTCGCGTTCTACCATTTTCGCCTCCTTTGTTAACCTGTTCGGTTTAATTACCGTAAAAATTCACTAACGCTATGCGCGGCAATATTTCCCTCGCCCACCGCTTTTGCGTATTGATAAGGTCTGCCCGTGCAATCGCCTGCCGCAAAACAGCCCTTCAAATTCGTACCCATATCACGACCGACCGCCACATGCCCATCTTCCATCTCTAAACCACCAACAAGTACCGCTGGGGAAACGCTTTCGCGTAACATAAATACGCCGTCCACAGGTAAAACAGCAGGCAATTCGCCCGTCGGCGCCGCAAATACAAGGTTTTCTACACGCTTATTTCCATCAATTTTCTTCGGCATTTTTTGGATAATCGTCACATTTTCACGCGTAATTTCCACATTTTTATACAGGGGAATTAAATACACCTTTTCCGCAAAGTCCGCCAAGTAACCGATCTCGTGTTCTAACCGTTTCGTGGTACAAACAACCGCGAGGGTCTTGCCCTTATACAAAAAGCCGTCGCAGGTCGCACAGTAACTAACTCCACGCCCAAAAAACGCCTCTTCCCCATCGATTTGTTTGATACTTTCCACCCCACAGGCAAGGATTACGGTGCGGCTTTCATATTGCTGTCCATCCTGCGTTAAAACGGCAAATTTATCATTCAACGCGTACACGCCTCCCACCTTTCCCTCTTTTATCTCAACCTCCGCGTCGGATAATTGCGACTGCAACGCCGCAACAAATTCCTTTCCCGACACATCCGAAAGCCCTGGATAGTTGTGGATCTTTTCCGCCTTTTCAATTTTCTCACTCAAGCCCTTATTCCCAAAAATTAAGAAACTTTTTTTATTCGCCTGTAAAGTCAACGCCGCCGAAATCCCAGCAACGCCGCTACCTACGATAATGCAATCAACCATAACAATACCTCATATGTACAGTATAACATATTTCCCATAAAAAATCAACCCCGAAAGAAAAAATCCTTCGGGGTAAAATGAAATTTTGCGATTAGAAAAACTCTTCTTCCAGCATCGCGCAAAGGCAATGATAAACGGGCAAATGCAACTCCTGTACCTTATAGGTTTCCTTTTCGGGTACAACCACGGACGCGTCCGCGAGTGTTTTCAATTCGCCGCCGCTACCGCCCAAAAGCGCAACCACCGACATCTTTTTCGCCTTTGCAACCGCCACGGCATAGATACAATTTTTCGAATTTCCCGATGTGGAAAGGGTCAACAAAACGTCTCCCGCTTGCCCCCACGCGCCTACCTGTTGTGCAAAGACAAACATCGGGTCGCAATCGTTTTGGAACGCCGTAGAAAACGCCGTATGCCCACAAAGAGAAACGGTCGGTAAACCGCCTTGCAGGCTTTCAATCAATACCTGCCCCCTATCTCCTTGCATTTTTAACCCTTCCACAAGCTCCGCAGAAAGCGGTCTGGGTTTCTTAAAGCTCTTCAATAACTCCCCTGCGATGTGCTCGCAATCGGATGCGCTGCCGCCGTTACCGCAAAGGTATAAACGATGCCCATCCACAAAACATTTTTCCAAAATTTTATACACAGCGAGAACTTCATTTTCGTTATTTTGCAATTGAGGATATCTTTCCATCATCCCCGTCAAAATTTGTTTTGTTGTTTCTTTCATCATTATACTCCTTTCGCAATCGCAAGCGCCGCAATATCCCCGATATTCTCACTAAGCTCGGCAGGTACAATTTCACAAACAGCCGCGCTAATGTCAAGCGCTTCCTTTTCAATTTCTTTTTTCATGGCAGGCACAAGTAATGCGTGCGAACGCATAAACACGCCGCCGAGGACGATTTTTTCGGGGTTGAGAAGGTCGATAATGATACTCAAGCCACGCCCCAACATTTGACCGCTTTTTGCAAAAACACTCTTTGCGAGCGGATCGCCAGCAAATGCAGCCTCCGCCAACTTTTTCGTGGTAATCGCGGACATGCCCCCCATCTTTTCGATGCAAGCAGGTGTTTTTTTACAGCGCTTTGCCATTTCTTCCGCCAAACGCGCAATACCGCCGCCGCTGCAAAAACCTTCAAATGCGCCGTATTTCCCATAGCCGATAGGTCCGTTTTTCGCAAGACGGATATGCCCCGCTTCACCCGCGTTGTCGTTTGTACCGCTGTACAATTTGCCGTCTAAAATCAACCCTGCGCCAAGCCCCGTACCAAAGGTAAAAAACACCATATTTTGCGTACCGCGCCCTGCGCCAAACCGCCATTCTGCCACGGCGCAGGCGTTAGCGTCGTTTTGCAAACGCGCCGTCAAGCCAAACGTACGCTTTACAAAGTCCACAATGGGAAAACCGTGCCAGTCAGGTAAGTTCGGAGGGGTTAAAATAATCCCTTTCTTGCAATCAAGCGGACCGCCGCAGCTAATACCTGCCTCCGTCGCGCCCGTTTGCGCCTTATATTCTTCCACAAACGGCAACAACCCCATCAAGGTTTCTTCCGCGGAGGGTAAAGTTTTCACCTCGTTGCGCGCAAGAATTTCAATGCGGTCACCTGTAATTTTTCCAAGCGATGCGGCACATTTCGTACCGCCGATATCCAAACCTATATAATACATACCCTCCTCCATTTCCTATATTTTAACAGCATTTTTCGCATTTGTCAATGCCTGCAAGGACAAATTTTTACTTTCACGCAAAAAAACACCGAGCCATTATCGGCTCGGTATTCGTTTTTACTTTCTTACATAATGGTCGTAGAGTTCTTCCTGCGCGAAATGAATCTTGGTAAGATTGTTTTTCGCATTCTTCAAGAACATAAAGTAAGAGGTTTCCTCCGTTGCGATATCGATTGCATCGCCGCGATTCAAGAAATCGTATTCGATATGCACCGAATACATAGAGGAAACGGGCTTGCAAATGGAAATCGGCGCGCCGTTCGTATCCGTACCCGTAATCGTAAAGCCGTTTTCATCGTGTACCAAATGCCCTTCGCCAACGGATACAAAACCGACCTTTGTGGAATAATAATCCTCTATGCGGATATCGTCCTCAAAATGATAGGTACCTGCCTGTACTTCTTTACGAACCTCCTCGCGTTCCCATCTATACCAGTCGGGTACATGAGAGAAACCAGCATCCGTATTAACACCGTGCAAACGGCTAAGGGTATCCATTTCCCAGGTTGCGCCGCACGCCTCACACCACAGCTTTGTATGCTCGCTGTTCATCTTAAATTCCTCGCCGCAGGCAGGACACTTATACAAAATCTTATGAATGCCGTGCGCGCGATATTTCGATTTGATATGGTAACCTTTTTCTACCTGCCACTTATATTCGTCGCGTTCAAATGCCTTTTCAATTTTCGCTTGAATTTCATCCGCGGACATCGATTGCACTTCTTCCGCGGTCACAAGCACGGAAATCTCCGCCTCTTGACGAATCTTTCTATAAGGGCGTTTGCACCATTGAGGAGAGTTCAAGTAGTTACCGTTTGCCTTAAACAACACCACAGGCACCTTCAAATGCTTACAAAGCTTACCCAACGCATCGTCCAAACGCTCGTTAATCCCTGCAAGAGAGAAACGCGCCTCGGGATAAATAGTACAGGTATGTTTCAAGGTCTTGATATAACGCATAACGTGTTTTGCCGTTACGATATCGTGTGTAAATTTACGCTTCGGCATACCGCCGATGCCGTACATTAACCAGTCGCCGCGGCGGAATTCTTCCACCGACATAACCCAACCCGTCGTACGAGGCATCAAACCGCAAACCATTTGTGCAAAATCCATAAAGGAAGCGTGCGAAGACAAAATTAAGTAGGGCCCTTTTATTTTCTTAACGGCCTTTTCCGTTTTTACATGCCCCTTATTAAACCACATATAGAAGGGCGCAGCAATAAATTCCACCGCTTTCAAATACCCTCTCGGTTTATTCGGCTTTCGGCTCATATTAAATCTCTTTTTTTGCTTTTGCATAAGTTTCCTCTCATGTATTGCTTTCTTCTATTTTATCATAGTTTACTCCCCTTAATCAAGCCTTTTACAATAAATACTTGCAGTAAAATGCCATCTCGGGGGAAAAGATTTATATTTTTTCTACACTTGTGGTAAAAAGTGCCACCATCTTAGAGGTCTCGCGCCCACTTTCACCGCCATTTTTCCACAAGTGAGGAAAAATGTAAAAACCGCGCAACTTAGCCTACAAGGCGTTTAATCCCAAGCCTCCAACCCTTTGTTGGTGATAATACCTGCCTCGTTGATATTCTTAAAGGTTAAACGCATAATAGGCAAATAGTCCACCGCCACCACATAGCTGTACGAAAGCGGAACATATTCCTTCATACGCACATTGACAATCGGCGCGGTATAACAGGTATTTCCAACGTAACAGCTTGTATAATCGGAGGTCGGTGCAGGCTTATTATAAAGGTAGCTCGTTGCCATTTTACTTACCGACGAGTCACTATTGTGGGGGTGTTCGATATTTCTACCGGAATTATTTCTACCCGAAATATACGCCCCTGCATTCGGAACATACACACCCACGCCAAAATCCTCATCGTTTACCCAAGCAAACCAGTCTTCGGGGTGTGTAAAGTTTACATGCGTTTCATCACCCAACCACCAACCGGGCAGGTCGGGTTCTCTTTCGTAGTTTGTGTCGCTCAAATTCCACGCGTTACCACCGGTATAGCAAACATAATTGCTCAACGGGTGTACAATGTACGCCGCAGGAATTTCCAAGGTATGAACGGGGATATTTTCCATATCCGTAAAGCCGTTCCAGTCAATAAAACGGTTGTCTACGTACAGCACACCGCCCTTGATTGTATAGGTGTTTTCCATATACGATTTCGTAGTACGGCCCCTTTTGAACTCTTCATAGCGTTCATGGTAGGCATGTTCAAGACGGCCATAACCGTTTCCCCAGTCCATCGCGCGGACTTTTACATAGATAGAATTGCCCGTTACCTCATAATCAATGATTTGCGAAAGATTGCACACTTCGTCCCCACCCTGTACAGGGTTATACGGCCAGTAGTAGCCCTCTCTCGTGGCGGTAAAGCTCCAACGGCGTTCGTAACCATTCGCACCCGTTGCCTCTTCCATACTACCGCCGATATCCGCGTAATAGGATTGTTGAAATTCACGCCCAGCATCGCAAATATTGATAAGATTTACCGAGGAAGAAAGGTGCTGTTTCGCGCCCTCTTTTGCGTTAACGCCGATGGTAACGTTGTCATTCTCATCGAGGACTTCATCAATCGTTTGACCATTATAGCCAAGCTTTTCAAGGTAAGAAAGTGTACCGCCCATCGCAAGGTCTGCCCCCACCTTCAAACCGTCCTTTTCAAGGTAAATTTCCTTTTCAAAGGCAGGTATTTCACGGTCGGTTACGGTGATATCTTTCACATTTACACTCGCCACTTTATCGTCCAAGTTTTTGAAAGTGATCGAGATTAAGTTTTTATCAAACGCACCGATTGCGCTGGGACGGAAAGCGTCAAAAAATTGCTTAAACACAATTTCCTCCGAAGACGGCTCGATATAAAACGGCTCGGTTACCACTTTACTCGGGTTGGAAACATCGCTGTACTTGTACTCGCCCAATAAATTCGCATTGCTGTCAAGGGTAATCTTGATATACTCCTTACCGCTAATATCCTTGTTGATAGTTAACGTCTTTGTTTGGTCTTTGCCAAGCGAAAACGCCCCTGACCCTGCATAAATATCCATTTCGACATTCTCAATCGCCCCGCTACTATCGCTTTGCGTGGACTGCACAGGTAAGAAAGAACAGCTACCTGCCCCCACCATCAACGCGCAAAATAATGAAACTACCGCTATGTTTTTCTTCATTCGATACTCCTAAAAGTGAATTTTTACTATGCTACCATTATAATATATATTCTATTTGATGTCAATGAATTTTCCTGTTAAATCTTATCACGATAACCTTGCATAAATCGAAAAACTATGCTATAATAAGAAAAGGAACACACGAAGGAGTAAAATATGGCAAAATTATACTTCAAATATGGGGCGATGGGCTCGTCTAAAACGGCAAATGCGTTAATCACGAAATTCAACTATGAAGAACGCGGTATGAAGGTATGGTTGATTAAACCCTCTATCGACGTACGCGACGGCGCAGATGTGGTAAAATCCCGTATCGGGTTGAGTTCGCAAGCGGAAGTGATCACACCGGATAAAGACTTGATTGAGGAATTTAACGCACTCAACGATTACGACGTTATTATCGCGGACGAGTGTCAATTTTTTACCCCTGCACAGATTGACCAACTCCGTAAAATCGTGGACGAGAAAAATATCCCTGTGTTGTGTTATGGACTTCGCACGGACTTCCTGACCCACCTTTTCCCTGGCAGCAGCCGTCTTTTTGAGGTTGCAGATTCCATCACGGAAATCAAAACCATTTGCGGTTGTGGAAAAAAGGCGATTGTAAATGCTCGTATCGACGGCAACGGAAAGGTTGTTACGGAAGGCGGACAAATTTTAATCGGTGGCAACGATTCTTATGTGGCAATGTGCCATAATTGTTGGCAAACGACGATTGCGAAACAAAAGATGGAAAAATAATTCCTTTTTTTG
Source organism: Candidatus Scatosoma sp. (assembly GCA_045636845.1). Taxonomy (GTDB): domain Bacteria; phylum Bacillota; class Clostridia; order Christensenellales; family Borkfalkiaceae; genus Scatosoma. Next base: position 777 of record JAZTYG010000052.1, on the reverse strand, counting down.
AAAAAAAGTTAAAAAAACGACAATAAAACGCTTGACTAAACTCTTTAAGATGTGTATAATCATTTATGCTGTTGCGCGGAAGTACAGCGGCATAAAGAATATTGAGGCGTAGCGCAGCTTGGTAGCGCGTTTGCTTAGGGACCAAAAGGTCGTGGGTTCAAGTCCCGTCGCCTCAACCACGGAAAATCTCTTGTAACATAAAGGGTTTCAGGAGATTTTTCTTTTTCAAAAACCGCCAAAAAATCATGCACGACCACATGTTTGACCACTTGCGGATGTTTTCCGTTTTTGTGTGCTTAGAATAGCAGGTTTTTTGCAAAAAAATAAAAATTTCTTTTCTTTGTTTACTGCGTATCAAATTTTGAGGGGTGACGATTGATTTCGTCACCCCTTGTTTTGTACCTTTTTGAGTTCAGCGATTTCCGCTTTCATTGTTTTTATCAGCTCGGCGAGCTTTTCTTCGCATTCTTCTCTTGTCTTCGCGTAGACGTTTCGCGCCATTCGTTTGCCGTTGATTTTCGGTGAGTACCGTCCTTCGTATAGGTGTTCGTTTATCATAGTGACACAACCCGTTCCCGATTTTGGTATCTTGGGCTTGTACGGCTCGACAAAGCCGCCAATTTCGCTCGATACCGTTTTGGACGGCTCGTTCTTCGGTTCAGGCATTTCCGCGTTTGTACCGCCGATTTTGCGGTCGATTTTTACCGATGCCTGCACACGCATCGTGTCCGTAATGTGCGAATAGATATTCAAGGTCGTTTCCGCGCTGATATGCCC
>JAZTYG010000051.1:0-4061 GCA_045636845.1 Candidatus Scatosoma sp. | reverse complement strand
ACAGGACATTGAAAAAATTATGAACTGCCCGTATCTCAGCCGTTATGGCGATAAAACGCAGGTGTATTCGCTGTACAAAAACCACGACGTGACCCGTCGCAGCTTGCACGTACAGCTTGTTTCGCGTATTGCGCGTACCATCGGCAAGGCGTTGCACTTGAACTTGGATTTGATAGAAGCCATTGCGCTTGGCCACGACATTGGACATCCTGCGTTTGCGCATACGGGCGAACGGCTGTTGGATGAGTTGTACTACGCGCATACTGGCAGACGTTTTTTGCACAACATCCATTCGGTGCGTGTGTTGGATAAAATCCACCCCTACAACTTGACCTTAGAAACCTTAAACGGTATCGCAACACACAATGGCGAGTTAGAGCTTGCCGAATACCGTCCCGTTCCCGTAAAGGACTTCGCGGAATTCGACGAAATTATGGAAAAATGCGCCTTAGACAAGGCGTACGCGGATAAAATTATGCCCTCAACCTTAGAGGGGGCGGTGGTACGCATTTCCGACATTATTGCATATCTTGGTAAGGATAGACAGGACGCTATTTTGGTAGAAGCGGCAAGGTCGGAAGATTTTGCGGATTCGCCTTTGGGTACGGTCAATGCGGAAATCGTCAACAACCTCATCGTGAATGTGATTGAAAATAGCTACGGGAAACCGTATATCAAGTTGGACGAAACGCATTTCCAAGCCCTTCGCAAAGCGAAAGCGGAAAATTACGACAAAATTTACAACCGCGCGACGGAATACGTAGGCTTGCGCGGCTCGATAGAAGGGATGATGTCGGAGGTATATGGGCAACTGCTTACGGACGTGCAGAAAAAATGCCTCACTTCTCCCGTATTCACTCATCACGTAGCGCAGGTAGAACGCATTTGGGGTAACCACGCCGCCGACTATGCAAAGACGGAGGCGAACCAACTTGTGGTGGATTATATCGCGAGTATGACAGACGATTACTTCATTGAGCTGCACGAATTTTTATTCCCCAGCTCTTCCCACGGCTTAAAATACCGCGGATATTTTGATTAAACGAAAGCGAGAAGAAAGATGTTTGAACAAATTTTACAAAAAATAAAGGAACACGATAAAATCGTAATTCATAGACACGGCAATCCCGATGGGGATGCAATGGGCAGTCAAATCGGTATGAAGGCAATTTTGCGTGAAAACTTCCCCGAAAAGCAGGTTTACGCGGTGGGGGATGACGCAAAGCGTTATTCATTTATGGAAGGCGCTACGATGGATGAAGTATCGGACGAATTTTTCGACGGCGCGCTGTCGATTATTCTCGACTGCGGTTCTTCTTGGATGATTAGTGACGACCGCTATAAAAAGGCGGCGGCGACGGTACGCTTTGACCACCATATTTTCAGCGAAAAAATCGCGGATGAAGAGGTGGTAGATACCTCGTACGAAAGCTGCTGTGGGTTGGTGACGGAATTTGCATTACAATGCGGTTTAACCCTTTCCCCCGTGTCCGCAAAGGCGTTGTTTACGGGTATGGTAACCGATTCGGGGCGTTTCCGTTACGATTCGACGACTGCTCAAACCTTCCGTTTGGCGGCGGCTTTACGAGAACAAGCGTTTGACACCAACGAAATCTACGCGCAACTGTACGCGGACGATTTCTCGGCGGTGCGTTTGCGCGCGCAGTTCGTTTTGAAAATTCAATTCACCCCGTACCGCGTGGCGTACATTTACACCACGAAGGAAGAATTTGACAGCTACGGCGCAGATGTGTTCACCATCTCTCGCGGTATGGTAAATACGATGTCGGATATTCGCGGCGTGGATATTTGGGTAAATTTCACCGAAACGGAAGATAAGGTGTTGGTGGAAATTCGCTCGAACAAGCACACGGTACAGCCTGTTGCCGTAAAATACGGCGGCGGCGGACACGCAAAGGCTTGCGGTGCGGCCGTAAAAGACAGGGCAGAGGCGATGGCCCTTTTGGAAGATTTGAATGCGTTTAACAAAGGTGAATAATATGAATGAAAATATGAAAGTTATTTTGGACAAAATCAAGGAATATAATAAGATTTTTATTTTCCGACATTTCCGTCCGGACGGGGATGCAATCGGCTCGTCTAAGGGCTTGTACACGATTTTGAAAAATACCTATCCCGAAAAGGATATTCATTTGCAAAACAGCGACTTTTCTAACTATCTTGCCTTTTTAGGCGGGGAAGAAGGGTTATTGCCCGAAGAAGAATACGCAGATGCGCTCGGTATCGTGTTGGATACGGGTACAGCAAAACGCGTTTCCAACCAAAAATTTTCCTTGTGTAAGGAAATTATCAAAATTGACCATCATATCCCCGTAGATAGCTACGGCAACTACGAATGGGTGGAAGAGCATCGTTCTTCTACCTGTGAAATGGTGGCGGCATTTTACGACGCGTTCAAGGAAGAATTGAAGATGTCGAAAGAGGCGGCAACCTACATTTATACGGGTATGGTAACCGATTCGGGGCGTTTCCGTTTCCGTGAAGTATCGGGGGATACCTTGCGCCTTGCAGGTATGATTCTTGACCAAGATATCGATACGGAATATATCTATTCTAACCTCTATTTAGATGAGGTGGAATCTCTCCGTTTTGAATCCTATGTGCATAGAAAGATGAAGATTTCCGACAGCGGCGTGGTATCCATGTATGTAACCAAGCGTATGAAGAAGAAATTTGGTCTTTCCAACGAAGATGCAAGCGCGTGTGTTTCGTTTATGGACAGTATCAAAGGCTCGCTTATTTGGATTGCGTTTATCGAGGGTGAAAATGGCGAAACTCGCGTACGCCTGCGTTCCCGCTATGTGACGGTGAGTGAGCTTGCAGAACGCTACCACGGCGGCGGTCACGCTTGCGCGGCAGGCGCAACCGTTTATTCGAAAGCGGAGGCAAAAGCACTCTTAAAAGAGGCGGATGCATTATTGAAAGAATATAAAGCAAAGAACGAGGGTTGGTTATGAGAATTTTAATTACAAACGACGACGGTATCTCCAACAAGGGGATACGCCTGCTTTCGGAATGGGCAAAAAAGCTCGGTGAAGTAACGGTGGTTGCGCCCAAGGTAGAACAAAGCGCAAAAAGCCACGCGATTGATTTCATTACCCCCGTAGAAATTAAAAAAGTACCCTTCGTTGACGGCGTAGAAGCGTATTCCATGTCGTCCACCCCTGCAGATTGCGTACGCTTTGGCGTATTGAGCTTGGGGAAAAAGTTTGACTTGGTGTTGTCGGGTATCAATTTTGGCGTAAACTTAGGCGCGGATATTGTATATTCGGGTACGGTTGGCGCAATTTTCGAGGCGGCGCGTATGCGTATCCCTGCCATTGCATTTTCTTCCTTCCCTGGCGAACAGGAAAATGCGGCAAAATACCTTGACGAGGTATATGATTATATTATCAAGAATAAAATGTTTGACGATTGTCCCTTGTTCAATATTAACATTCCCACCCAACCGAAGGGGATTCGCGTGACCTATCAAGGCTCACCGTATTTTTCCGATCGCTTTGTGCATAAGGAAGGGGATATTTATGTGCAGGACGGCGAACCTATTCCCGACGAATGTCCCGACGATATGGATCGTGATACGGTGGCAATTGCAAACGGCTATATTTCCATTACGCCGTTGTTGTCAACTCGTACGGATATGAAAGCGTTTGAAAAATACCGCACGAAAGAAGAATAAACCCCGTTAAATAGGGCAAAAACGAAAAAGCAGGATTTCCTCGATGGAATTCCTGCTTTTATTATATTCGTCAAATTAAGCGCCAAAATAACGGCTAATTATCGCCTTGCGGCTTACCGAGCTTTCGGCAACCTCGGACAACGCGCCCCAATATACGGTAGGGTAGTCGGTGGGGTTGCAATCATACTTACTCGAAATCGTGCCACCGCCCGTGATATTTCCGAACATTTCACCCCAACCGCCTTGGTAGTTAAGATATTCTTGGAAATCGTTGTAATGGTTGTAGGTATAGAAGAGATAGTGTTCGCCTTCCTCAAAAACTCCGTCGCTGTCAAGGTCGCGCTTACCATACACGATACGC
>JAZTYG010000050.1:0-4761 GCA_045636845.1 Candidatus Scatosoma sp. | reverse complement strand
CCTCTTCGTTTTCCCAAGGTTTCATCTTACGCTTGATTGCGTTTACTGCGTTGCCGAGTTCGGAACAATAAATGGTATCGTCTTGGAAACGAGCCGCCTTTACCGTGCTGCCGTCAAAGCCAATCCAGTTGAAGAACATCTTAGGAAGGTCGAAAATCCAGTCCATAGGACGGCAGAAAACATAACCTTCGTAGCCGCACTTGTCCAAGATTTGTACAAGACCCTGCGTATGGCCGAAGGAGTCAAAGTTCACCGCAACGGTAGGTCTTTCGCCGAATTTTTCTTTGAAGTAGGTCAAACCGCTTTCAATTTGACGAACGAAACCTTCCCCCGAAGGAATGTTACAGTCGGGCTGAACGTACCAACCGCCCATAATGTGCCATTTGCCGCGTTTCACCATATCTTGGATACGCGCGAACAATTCGGGGTCGTATTTTTCAATATATTCATACAAAAGCGCTTCGTTGTGACAGAAAATATAATCGTATTCTTCCGCGATATCTACCGCCGCATAGAAGGTAGCAAGCGCCGCCGTTGCCCCCTCGTTCCAGTCCCATTGCCAAACGGGGTCAAGGTGCGCATTACAAATCAAATGTAATTCTTTCATGTTTTTTAACTCCTATACCTCCACGCCTGCGCGTGGTGATTTATATTTATATCTACATTATAAGGGAGAAAATGATATTTGTCAATGCTTATATGAAAAAAATTACTTGAAAAACGGATTTTTTACATAAATTTCCCCCATTTTTACATAAGAAAAACGGAGCGAGATACCCACTCCGTTTTTTATAGCGTTTATTTATGTTAGTTTAATTGATTTTGCGTGATAATCGCGCCCCAGCAAGGATATCCAGGGGTATGCTTATCATAATCGGACGTACGGCCATTCCCCCAGAAATCAAGCAATACGTTTTCCAACTCGGGCAGGCTTTCTTCCTTACCGTTTAAGTAATTTTCCAAACGCTCGCGGCAATGTTTCATGCGTTGCATTAAACCGCCCAAGCGCATATCTTGTATTTCAAAGCCGTTGGGTTTGTTTTCTTTATGCCACAAAGTACGGAAGGATTCGTAGAATGCCTTTACCGCTTTTTCCGACTTCTTCATATCTACCAAAATTGCGCGTAAACCCTCTTCATCTTGACCTTGGTATGCCTCTCTCACCCGAACGCCGATATCATACTTGTACGACAGCGCCTTGCAAAGCTTGGATAAGGTATCGTAGATATACCCAAAATTTTCACTCGATTTTGCGTAGGTGGCAAAACGGCGAGCAAGCTTTTTATATTCCTGTGGTACACCTTCTTTTGCGGTCGTATCCAACCAACCAAAGAACGGGTCGTTGTAGAGCATATACTTGCTCGGATCGCGCGTTCCTTGACGATTACCGCCCACATAGTTCGGGTCGTCCGTGTTCATCATTCTTTCAAAGGGCTCGCCCGTCAAGGCTTCAAATTCCTTGGCGATTCGTTTTCTATCCTTCACACCATCGTAGTAGCGTTTCAAATAATACAAGGACGGCAGCAAGGAGAAATAGGAACACTCCTTCCCGTTATCCCCCCAAAGGGTGAAGAAGATATTTTCCACCCCTCTTTCACGGCAAACATCCATCGCAGGTTTCATTGTTTGCAAGGTGTAACGGTTGGCAGGTGTCCAACCTACCCACGACCACGCACCGCCGGCAAACCAAATGTCCTTGCCGAATTTTTCGTGCGCTTTTACCATCGCACGGTAATCCTCTTTATGTTTGTGGTAGTAATCCCAGTACACCAACGCCACATCGGGTACACCGTCAATCGCCTCCTGCGGTACTTTGGGGTTTCGCAAATAATACGCCCCGTTATTGCCCATACGGAAGAACATATCCGACCACATCATCGGCTCGAACCCGTACTTTTTCGCGATTTCCACCACCTTTGTAAGGTGTCTGTTTAACAATTCATAACGATTGCATACCCCGTGCTTGTCAAGGTATCTACCAAGCCCAACCATGTGTGCCTCGTCCATACCGATATGCACCTTACGGGAAGAATAGCTTTCCGCAAGGCTTGCAAACATATTGTCGATAAGCTCATAAGTACGAGGCTCATCAATCAACAAAATATCATCGTAATCCTTGATGGCGATATAGGGGTGATATTTGAAAATCGTACGCAAATGCGCCAAGGTTTGAATGCAGGGTATCAATTCCACCCCTTTTTTACGGCAATGCGCGTCAATTTCTTTGATTTCCTCTTTCGTGAACCCACCGCGAAGATAACCAAAATAAGGCTCGTTATTCACCTCATAGGTATCCTCTGTGTATAACTGCAACATATTGTAGCCAAACGAAGAAATATAATCGACAAATTTATTGACCGTAGACGGTTTCATCACCGCGTTTCTCGACATATCCAGCATCACGCCAAAATGCTTTTGTTCCATACCTGCCCCCTTCATTTTAATAAAATGGTGGAAAATATATCCTCTAATTGATTATATTATAGCACTTGGCTGTAATCTTGTCAAGTAGGTCAACACATAAAAACGAATAAGCCCCCCACCCGTGCAAGAAAGTTTATTCGCCTTTCTATTTTTTGTTATTTACTCCATTGTGACCAGTCTATTACACCGTTTTCATAACCGCAGTAGTAAATGTATGGGTTCGGAATCGCCTCATCCGCTTTTGATAAGGGAATTACCGTACCGCACATCAAAGATTTACCCTCGCTTTTCAAGATGTCGGTGAGCTGCCGTCTGCGTTAATGTAGTTAAACGGGTTAATTTGTTTCAATAAGTAAGAAAATAGTATTTTATCTCTCTGGTTTTATTATAAAAATCTTGCCCTGTACTTTTTAATATTTCGCAATACATTGTTTTTCGCAAATAACACCTTTCCATCCTTTATCCCACACAAAAAAATGTGGGGAAAGCTACACTCAACGCAACCCTGCCCCCTTTATTTTTGCATTTTTATAGGGAACAGCCTCTTCATTTTTCGCAACAAAAAAAGCAAAAAGCTTCGCACGATGCCGCGCATAAAAGCTTTCCGCTTATTTTCACTTTATATAAGGTTCAACTGCTTAAACACCTCTGTATTTGTTGCATATACGATATCGTCCTTACCCGAAATGAGTTTGCAAAACTCTTCAAAACGCTCCCACTGAATTTGGTCAAACACATCGAACTCGTACGAATGTCCCCAAATATAGTATATTTGCGGTTTGTCCGTTTGCAATGCCACAAACTTTTCACCAAGCTCAAAGAGCTTGTCCGCATCGCCGATGTGCAAGGTAGAATCTAACCTATACATATTTTTCGGCAGGTCGAACGAATAGGTGGAGGCAATTGTGCGCGCATAGCGAACGCCCGTTTTTTCCTTGATAATTGCCGCCACACGGTCGTCGTTGTTTACGCCACCGCAGGGGTACGCCATGCCTTGCACTTCGTAGCCCACAAGCTTCGAGAGCTGTTTTCTATCCTCTTCCACTTGGTATTCTACCGCATCGTCGTTTTCCCCTGTCAAGTTGGGATGCGTCAAGGTGTGTACGGCAACCTCATGCCCTGCATACAATTCCTTTACCTCGAACGGAGAAACTTTGTTGTGGCTCAACCACTTGCCCTCAAATTCCCAACCGCCCTTCAAACCGAGCAAGGAAGAATTGATGTTGAAGGTAGCCTTCAACCCATATTTATCGAACAGCTTAATCAAGCGTCTATCCTGCGTTACACCGTCATCAAAACTAAAAGTTACATATTTCATCTTCATAAACTTTTCTCCGTTTAGTTTCTTACGCGTATTATATCACTCTTTTTTTATGCTGTCAAGCCCCTATTAAGAATTTTACAGGCTCTCACCACTAATAAAACGCCAACACCATATACGCGTCGAAATCCAAACCACCCCACCATGTATTCGTTGAACATGATTAAGCGATACCACTTATGCTTTTATCCATCAATAATTTTTACCATCAAATAAGCTATGTCTTTGACCCGACATAAATGATATAGCTTTATAAAATTTCTTTGTAAAGCTTCTCCACAATCGCAAGATGCTTACCGTTAAAGACGGTGGGCCATTCGCGAAGGTGCATCCCGATAAACACCGACACCTCTTTATGAGGGTCTACCATCACATAGGAACCCGCCGCGCCGTCCCAACCAAATTCACCCTCTGGCAAACCCCACTCCGTTGCCTTTTGACGCACTCTTACCCCCAAGCCGTAACCATAATCTTCACCCTGCACGCAGGTAAAACCATTGTTTACCGACATACTCGTCACCTGCTTTGAGGCTAACAACTCTAAGGTGCTTTGCTTTAATACTCGGTATCCGTTTTTCGCCGTACCGCCGCAAGCAAGCGCATCCGCAAAGCGGATATAATCTTCTACCGTAGAAACCATCCCTCCGCCGCCGCTTTCATACGCCTTTGTGGGCAATAGAATTTTCCCTTCGTTGGTTTGTGAAATCGAACCATCAGCCGAAGCGATATATATATCCGCCACCGCCTCTTCACCGTTATCAAAGCGAGAATGTTCCATATTCAACGGATCAAAAATTACCTCTTTTGTATATTGTGAAAATTTTTTCCCAGTCACCACTTCAACCACAGCAGCCAAAACATCGTGGCAAAGGCTATATTGAAAACGCGCCCCAGGAGCAAATGAAAGAGGCGTTTCGACAAATTTGGGAATAAAGTCTTGAAGAGTCGCTTTCCCCTCGCTTTGCTTTGCCAAATCTAAAATCGGCTGCGTGTGTACATCATAGCTAAAACCTGCG
>JAZTYG010000049.1:0-4182 GCA_045636845.1 Candidatus Scatosoma sp. | reverse complement strand
TTGTTTTCTTGCCTTATTAAAATAGTATGTGCTATAATAATATAGTAGGGTGTGTTATCGAATTAATAGAAACCCAAACCCCGATTTGAAAAGCAGGACAAACAGGTATATATTCAATACGCCGAGTAGGGGCATTAACACCATTAAAAACAAATCCCCGCGCTTGTACTTGAATATAAACATACAGGTATAAATGGCAATGGCGCCGCCTAAAGCGCCTGCGATGCACAATTTACCAAGATACCGTTCTTGTGCGCGGCGTATCGGTTGTTCCGCTTCGGGTGTAGCGTCGCTTATCGGTTGCGCTTGTTTCATGGCTTCCGCTTGTTTTTCTTTCTCGCGCAAGCTCTTGACTAATAAAAACGAATAAAAATTGATGGCAATAATGTATGCTGCCAGTAAAAGATACAACAAAATCATACCAGCAGTATGGGTTAAAAAAGAAAAAATAATAACAGAGGTATATATCATGAAAAAGAGAGCGTTGGTAAGTGTTTCCGACAAGGCAGGTATTGTAGAGTTTTGTCAACATTTGGTTGCTTGCGATTACGAAATCATTTCGACGGGCGGCACGGCAAAAGTGTTGAAGGATGCAGGCGTTCCTGTTATCGGTATTAGCGAGTTGACGGGTTTCCCCGAATGTTTGGACGGTCGTGTAAAAACGTTGCATCCCATCGTGCACGCCGGGTTGCTTGCGATGCGTTCTAACCCCGAACATATGGCTCAGCTTGAACAATTGAACATTAACACAATTGATATCGTTGCGGTAAATCTCTATCCTTTCAAGGCGACCATTTCTAAACCTGGCGTTTCCTTTGAGGATGCGATAGAAAATATCGATATCGGCGGACCTACGATGATTCGTGCGGCTGCGAAAAACTACCAAGATGTGGCGGTGGTAGTGGATCCTAAAGACTACGAACGCGTTTTGTCGGAGTTGGAAGCAGGCGAAATTACCTTGGAAACCAAGAAATATCTTCAATACAAGGTATTTGCACACACCGCTGTTTATGATAGCATGATTTCTAACTATTTGGCGGAAAAGTTGGACATTCGTTTCCCCGACAGTATCACTTTTGCGTATGAAAAAGCGCAAGATATGCGTTATGGTGAAAATCCTCATCAAGGCGCAAGCTATTACAGCGAAGAATTTATCCGTGCAGGCTCTCTTTCCAAGGCAAAACAGCTTTGGGGTAAGGAACTTTCTTACAACAACATCAACGACGCGAACGGCGCGTTGGAACTTGTAAAAGAGTTCGATGAACCCTGTGTGGTGGCTTGCAAGCACGCAAATCCTTGCGGCGTAGGCGTTGGCGCGACCATTCACGAAGCGTATGTGAAAGCGTATGAATCCGACCCTGTATCGGTGTTTGGCGGCATTTTGGCAATCAACGGGACGGTGGATGAGGCAACGGCGATGGAAATTAACAAGATTTTCATCGAAATTGTTATTGCGGAAGCGTTCACGGACGGCGCGTTGGAAATTTTGAAACAGAAAAAGAATATCCGTCTTTTGGAATTGCCCGATATTAAGGAAAAGCGTGAAGCGACGGCGTATGATATGAAGAAAGTGTATGGCGGCTTGCTTGTGCAGGATTACGACAACACCTTGTTCGCACCCGAAAATCTTAAGGTGGTAACAAAGCGCGCTCCTACGGAAGAAGAAATGAAGGCGATGATGTTCAATTGGAAGGTGGTAAAACACACGAAGTCGAATGCAATCGTTGTAGGTAAAGCGGATAGAACGACGGGTATCGGTATGGGGCAAACCAACCGTATCTGGGCGGCGCAACAGGCTATCGCGCACGCAGGCGAAGAAGTAAAAGGCTCTGTTATGGCGAGCGACGCATTCTTCCCCTTCCCTGATTGTGTAGAAGAATGTGTTAAAGCAGGTATCACCGCGATTATTCAACCGGGCGGCAGCATCAAAGACCAACTTTCTATCGATGCTTGTGACGAAGCAGGTATTGCGATGATTTTCGTTGGTGATAGACATTTCAAACACTAATAGAGCAAAGTAGAGTAATAAAAAACGCGAGGAGATGTCCTCGCGTTTTTTTGTGATTTTACTAAAATGAAGGGGGCAGGTATGCGTTTATTGATTATTAGACGCCGCTTTTTCTGCCTTGTATGCCGTGATTGCTTGGGAAAGCTGATCGGGACAAGAGGTGTTGCCCTTACAACGTACACCTGCCAAAAGGGTTTCGATTTCGTTGATGTCTTTACCTTCTACAAGGCGCGCAATCCCTTGCAGGTTGCCGCTGCAACCACCGATAAAGCGAACGCCGCGCAATTTGTTATCTGCGTCAACGGTGAAAAGAATTTGTCTGGAACAAGTGCCTTTGGGTGCGTAAGTAAACATAATAAAACCTTCCTTAAAATAGTATAGTATGTAAAACGCAGTCGGTTAATCAACCAGCGTTTCGTAGATTGCCGAATAGAGGTCGGACGCTTTGCTTTCCCAGTTCTTGTAGATATGTTGTGCGGTTTTTTTGTCGGGGACGACAAATTTTAATTCCAACATAGGTTGAACGGGGGCAAGAATTTTCAAAAATACGGTGTAAGTACCGTCAACGTTTTGGAAATAATCCGATTTACATTCTTGACGGTTTCTTAACTTGCCGCTATTGTTTTTGACGAAAGTAGTGATTTCATCGCGGATACTTTTAGGGATATTGATGTAAAAGCTATTCAAGCTTTCTCTACCCTCGCCCGTGATAACGTAAAGGGGTTCTTCTTCCGCGGAGGATGCACAGCAAAGGAAGCCATCATCGATAAGACGGGGCAACAACTCTTTACAGTCCATATAATTGAGCCAGTTATTTCCCGACGCGCATATTTCAAGAACGGTACGCTCCGAAAGCGCCGCTTCCATTTTATCGAAAACAAACAAAATAATGAGTTTGTTGACGGATGTTTCCCCTTGAATTTGCATATGTACCTCAATCTTCCTTTTAGCCGAATTGCGTAATCTAAACTAAGTTTCACTATTATACATAAAAAGATTGTAAAAATCAAGATATTTTGCAAAAAAAATCTTTATTATTTTGTTTTTTTGTGCTATAATGATAAAAATAAGGGATAACTTTATCAAGATTGTCTATTCAAAAAGGAGTTTTATGGATTACATAGAAAAAGAAGTACAAAGAAATTATATCTATCGTGGTAAAATCATCACTCTTCGTTGCGACGACGCGCTTTTGCCCAACGGTCAACCTTGCAAGCGTGAAATTATCGAACATTCTGGCGGGGCATGTGTTTTGTATGAGGAAGATAATAAGATTTTGCTCGTTCGTCAATATCGTTATGCCTACGGGGAAAGTTTATACGAAATCCCTGCAGGTAAGTTGGAAAAGGGGGAAGACCCTATCCTTGCGGCAGCGAGAGAGTTGGAAGAAGAGGCAGGGGTAAGGGCGAAAGAGTTGCAGCTTTTATATGTAAGCTATCCTACGCCTGGTTACACCAACGAAAAAATCTATATCTACCGCGCTTACGGCGGCGAGAAAGTGCCGATGCATTTGGACGAGGATGAGTTTTTGGAAGCGGAATATATCCCTGTGGAAACGGTAAAAGAAATGTTGAAAGACGGGAAAATCCGCGATGCGAAAACCATCATTGCTTTACAGGCATATTTCCTGTCGGAAAAGTAAAAGGATATAGGCATGTACGCGTTGAAATTATAAATACGGCAAAACCGAGGTCTTTTTTGACCTCGGTTTTTGCTTAGAGAAAAGAAGAGAAAGGAGAAAAAGTTAGTGGCAGCAACCGCAGCCGCAAGGAGGGGTGAGCAAGGACGACAAAGTGCCGTTTTTGTAAAGGCAGAAGAGAAGTGCGATTACAATGGGCAAGCCGCAGCCGTTAAAAATATTTGTACAGAACGATCCGTCTTTAGTGCCGAGTACAAGCAATGCGATAAGAATCCAAAGGGTTACGTTTCCCTGGGAGCAACAATTCATAAAAACCTCCTGTGTTTGCCGCAGGACGTATGTATTTTGGGTGATTTCAATGCAAAGCATTGAGCTCCTGCGGTTTTTCTTTCTATTACATCATATTCCAAGTCGCGCGTTTTTGTGTGCGAAATACTATGCGACATGGGAAAAATGTTATTTCCCCCTTGAATTTGTTGCTAAAATTGAAAAAAAACGTTATAATGATAGTGTCTTGTATGCTCTTGGCAAATAT
>JAZTYG010000048.1:0-8178 GCA_045636845.1 Candidatus Scatosoma sp. | reverse complement strand
ATAATCTACTACTCCTTGTCTTTTTTGATGAAAGGTAAAAATACCCTGCCGAAATCCCCCTCGGCGCAGGTTTCTATTTCCTTCATATTCTTATTATAGCACGCTTTTTATCATTTGTCAATACTCAATCTCAATTTATACAATAAAATCCCTTCCTGTTCTTTTGTAACGAAAAATAGGCGGCACCTCAAAAGGCACCGCCTATTTTTTGTCTGTTACGAACGATTCTGCTGTAAATCAGGTTTCACTACTGACTTGAACCCAGCAAAAAAGATTGTCAAGCAATTTTTGTTATCTTAAATTGTTTGGGTTATCGCTATTTTTCATTTGTCATATTCCACGTGGGGAATAATTCTTTCCATACGTCGGTGTGCGCTTCACAATCCAAGTAATGTGAAAAGCGTTCCGTCGCATTCTCTTTCGTTTCAGGCGTACAAAGCCCTTGTAAAACACCCTTATAGGAATCTTGCACTTTGACGCAAAACGCATGCCAACCATTACGCCATTGACCATTTTGCAATTCTTGACTTCTCTTGGTAAAAGCATGCAAGATTTCATCCGCGTCCTCGCCTTTTGCCACATCAATACTTTTTTCTTTCGTAAGAAGAGGAATAAATTTAATTTTTAACTCTTTTTTAATTTCCAACTCTATAAGAAGGCTCGTGTACCACGTCTCCGCCATATTTGACCAACAAAAATGAAAGTTTCCCTGTCCGTATACGATATGTCCGTCCTCGTATTCCTCGTAGCAACCGATGCAATGGCTGTGTTGCGCAATAACAACGTCCGCACCGCAAAGCACCATTTCTCTGCACAAGTTGCGAAGTCTCGGCGAAGGGTAACGGCAATGTTCTTTACCGCCGTGATACAATACGATTACGTAATCCACCTTCTTTTTCAAAGCTCGAATATCCTGCATTGTCAAAAACGGATCAAAAGGATTTGTACCCATTCTATCGGGCAAAGCATACGAATACTCGTGCTCACAAACGTTAATGAACCCAATCCTCTTTTCCTCTTGTTCTATGATATAGGGCTTTCTTGAATCCGTATCGTTTTTACCTATACCTGTATACGCTAAACCTACTCTTTCAAGGTTGCTCACCGTATCCATTAAACCCTGTATACCAAAATCAAAAACATGATTATTAGAAAGCATTACATCCGTAATGCCAAGATTTTTTAAAGAGTCCGCACATTTAGGCGCCGCTTTTAAACAGGGTCCAAACTTCTTAATCCCCTTATCCGATGTCGTCAGCGCACACTCCAAGTTTATCACTGTCCTATCAGCGCTTTTTACAAGTTCGCATACGTCGCCAAACAGCCCACGAAGGTCTCCATCAATAAATAATTGTTCCGTTTGCTCGGTAGGAACTATATCCGAGCCGATTAAAATTTTCACACCTATCTCCTTATGATGAAATGAATTTATTTCGCTTGTATATAAGCATATTATAGCGCATATTTTTTCTTTGTCAATAGGTTACCGCCAACTTTTTGCGTAGGATAAGCAATTTGTATAGATAGGAAAAAATCGACAAACTCCTGTCGAGATTTGTCGATTTTACTGGTGCGGATGAAGGGATTTGAACCCACACGGTGTTACCCACAGGAACCTGAAACCTGCGCGTCTGCCAATTTCGCCACATCCGCTTATCAAGAAATCAAACCTCGATCGGCTCGATTTCACTCTTTTGTAATTTCTTGTCCTTACAGTCGATATACCAGGCTTTTCCGCCGCTTACTACGCTGCCTAAAACTTTTCCGTCTTCTATTACCAGCGCAGCGTTATCTTCTATCCCGTAAGCACAGTCGCCATTATAACACACTATTTCGTCAAAGTCAAGCATTCTCGTACCATAGTGCGGAGAAATTTTCCCCTGCAACCAGCCCAAACCTTTGTACATAGAATACTTTTCTTCGCCTTCTCCGTTGACCATTTCAGAGTCGGTATAAATGTCCGAAAACCAACAAATTGCGCCAGCCGAAAGCCCAGCAAGGATAACCCCTCTTTCGTATGCATCCTTAATCAAGGGCAGTAGCCCGCTCTTCTTCCAGTGTTCAATCATAAACACCGTATCGCCACCGCCAACATAAATCACATCCGCCTTTTCAAACTTGGTTTTCATCTTTTCCATATCGGGTTCTTTATACACCGTCAAGGCAACATCTGTCTTAATGTTAAACGTGCCCGTGTAAATCTTATGGAAAGTGTTGTAATAGGGCATATAATCGTGGCTTGCCGTGGGAATAAACAACGCGTTGGGACGGTTTTCCCCTGCGTGTTCCTTAGCAAGTTTTGCGATATATTCATCAATTTTTAAGGTTGTTCTTTCGCGGAGTTCCCCTCCGCCGATGGCGATAATTTTCTTCATATTCTCACTTTTGGGCATACCACGTATGCGTTCAACGGTTATTTATTATATTTTTTCTCGATTGCCGTAATCTTTGCGATGCGTCTATCGTGGCGTTCGCCGCCCTCATATTCACAGGTCAAAAAGGCATTTACCATTTCTTCCATAAGACCTACGCCCACTACCTTTTCGCCAAATGCAATCATGTTCGCGTCGTTGTGGTAACGGGTATATTTTGCACAATAGACATCGTGGCAATGCGCGCAACGAATTCCTGGTACTTTATTTGCAACAATCGACACGCCGATACCCGACGAGCATACGACAATACCTCTTTCACATTCACCACTGGCTACCGCTTCAGCCGCTAACACAGCAAAGTCGGGGTAGTCGCAGGAGTCGATACTGTCCGTACCAAAATCCACCGCTGTATGTCCGCATTTTTCAATATATGCGATTACCGCTTTTTTAAGGTTCAAGCCACCGTGATCACACGCTACTGCAATTTTCATACTCCTACTCCTTAAATCTCTATTTTTAATTATTCCGTCGGCGTTTCCTTTTTGGGTCTGCCGCGTTTTTTCGGGGGCGTGAGCGCTTTCGGTTCGCCCGTTTCCACCTTTTTCGGGCGTCCTCGTTTGCCTGTCCCCGTTGCCTTTACGGGCGTGGGTAAAGCGTACTGTTTAAGCCCTAATTTTTCAATAATCTCGTACATGCCCCCCTCTAACAGGCCATACACATAACGATACGCGTCTATTTCCCTGCCATACGGATCGGGTATGGCGTAGCCTGTGAATTGTTGAAAAGCATACACGGTGTTTTCAATTTCCTGTTCGCCTGCTTGGTGTAAAATGTTCCAACGCCAGTCCATCAAACGGTCGGCTTGGTCTTCCGTCATACAAATTACGGCAAACGCCTCTTTCAATAGCTTTTCGTTGACAAGGGTGGAAGTGAATTTCCCCACCGTAACCTTATGTTCCGCCAACACTTGCGCGGTGTAAGGGTTCATAACGCCTCCTTTCGCCGCCTCTAAGCCAGCCGAACAAATTTTGAAACCGCGCAATTTTTCCTTTTTTAAGATATGCTTGAACAGGTATTCCGCCATCGGAGAACGGCAGGTATTACCTGTGCATACAAAGACTATTTTTTTCGGTTTTGTTTCACTCATCTCGTACCTGCCCCCTTCATTTTATTTGTTAATGCTGAATATCTACTGATACGCACGCTTTGCGTAAGCGGTTGAGTACCCCAACCATCACGCCGTCCTGTTTTGTCGGCTCGATCGCGATTAACAAATCGCACACCTTTTCCGCCTCGCGTAAAAGGTTGTATAATCGGTTTGCCATTTGCGTTTCCGTTTGTCCTAAGTTCAACACAATCGCGCCGCGGAAACATTCCGCAACCGCATCCTCACACAGCACCGCCACATGCTTACCTTGTGCAAGCGCCATTTGACAGAAAGCCTTTGCGCCCTCGATATTCGTCGGCGCGTACAACACCGTTTCACAACGGGGGGAATAATGCTTATACAAAAGCCCAGGGCTTTTCACCTTCTTATCTTTGGTAAGGTCGGGTTTGTATTCACCGCACGCCCCTACCACCGCCGCGATTTGTTCGCGCGTGATTAAGCCGGGGCGCAACACCACGGGGATATCCCCCGTCACATCGCATACGGTACTTTCGATACCGCCCTCACTCTCGCCTCCGTCCAAAATCAAGGGAATTTTACCGTCAAAGTCCTCAAAAACATGTTGCGCCGAAGTCGGGCTGACATGCTTGGACAAGTTTGCGCTAGGCGCGACAATGGGAATATCCACCGCGCGTAAAAACGCCTGCGCCCCCTCATGGGAGGGAATACGCACCGCCAAGGTATTTAACCCACAAGACACGTACGGGCTAACCTTATCCGTAGACGGATATACCAAAGTCAAGGGACCAGGTAAGAAAGCATCGCGTAACTTTTTCGCATAAGGCGGATCGTAATCGATAATTTTCGTTAAATCATAATCTTTGTGCACGTGTGCAATCAAGGGATTGTCGCTGGGTCTGCCTTTCACCTCGAAGATACGCTTTACTGCATCATCGTCAAAGGCATTACCACCCAAGCCGTACACCGTTTCCGTCGGCATGCCTACTACGCCGCCGTTTTGTATAATCTTTTTCGCCTCCTCTAAGCTGTCGGAGGTAATCGATTTAATTTTGGTTTCCATATATTACTTCCTAACAGTTAGAGTTTTAGTGAATGAACGAAGCGAGCTAATATGTGTGCAAAAAGACACCATACTGCGCGCAGCATCAGGTTTCTTACTCGAAAGGAACTTCGTCGTCAGCGATAGGTTTTAAGCCTCCGCTTCTTGAAGGAGGGGGTTCAGGCGGCATATAATCATCCTCAGGCGCCTCGTATTCCTCGTCCTCTTCCACATATTCCTGCGCGCGCGTGCCGAACACAGGCGGTTCTTCATCACGGTTTTGATCGTCAACATCCACGAACTTTGTACATTCGCCGATGAACTTCAACGCAACCCTGCCCTGCTCACCGCCACGGTGCTTGGCAATAATCAATTCCGCCGCGCCCTTAACGATTTTACCCTGTGCAATCTCTTCCTGCGTTGCGATAACCTCGGGACGGTTGATGAACATTACGATATCGGCGTCTTGCTCGATTGCACCCGATTCACGAAGGTCGGAAAGCTGCGGTTCTTTCGATTGAATACGCTTTAACTGCGACAAAGCGATAACGGGCACGCCGAGTTCCTTTGCCATAATCTTCAAGTCACGCGTAATCGACGCGATCTCCTGTTGTCTGTTTTCGCTGCCAGCCATCGCCGAATCACCGCCCGACATAAGCTGGATATAGTCGATCATGATAAGGTCAAGTCCGTCCGCCGAAGTTTTCAAGCGGCGGCATTTCGACAAGATTTCCGCAGGGGTAATTCTCGGCGAGTCGTCAATGTGAATTTTTGCCTTCTTAAGCTGGTCGCCTGCAAGCATGAGCTTTTTCCACTCCTTCGCGCCCAAGTTACCGTCCTGCGCCTTCTGCATACTCACATTTGCGTAGGCACAAATCAATCTTTCCACAATTTCGCTACGAGGCATTTCGAGCGAGAATACGGCGCAAGTTTTCCCTGCGCGCAAGGACGCGTTTTCTACAAGGTTCATCGCAAGCGAGGTCTTACCCATACCAGGACGGGCCGCGATAACGATCAGCGCGCCTGCCTTCAAGCCATGGGTCATCTTGTCCAAACGCTTGTACCCTGTCGGCACACCGCGGAAGGAATCGGGATCTGCCTGCAGCTGCTCAAACTTGTGCAAAACTTCACCGATGATATCCCCTTCGTCCATGCGAAGAAGCTCCGAACGCTCCGACTGCTTAGAAATATCGTAAATGCTCTTTTCCGCGAAGGCGAGCGAAGCCTGCTCGTCCGTGCCTTTCATCGAGGTTTCGATGATTTTTCTCGACGCGCGGATAAGCTTTCGGTTGATACTATCACGGGTGATAATTTCGTGGTAAGATTTGTAGTTTGCCGCGGAGGGGGTGATTTGGGTAAGCTCGGTCAAGTATGCGATACCGCCCGCCTTTTCCAAGGTATTTTCCCCTTCCAACTCGTCTGAAACGGTTACGAGGTCGATGGGTTTACGGCTGTTGAATACCCTGTGCATTGCGCGCAGGATATATTTGTGCGATTCTTGGTAAAAATCATCTTCCGTCAACTTATCGACAAGCTCGCTGGCGATGTCGGTGTCAATCAAAAGACAGCCAAGCAGCGCCATTTCCGCATCGCGGTTATAGGGCATGGTATTGATTTCGTTTGCCATAATTTTATCCTTTTTACGGGCAAGTACGCATTTCAACGCATACCTGCCCCTATCATTTTACTATTTATTACAAAAGGCTCTTAAATTCTTCCAAGGTGTTTTTGAATTCTTCCATAGCCGCTTCGAAAGGCGCGGTCGTTGTTAAATCGATACCTGCCCCCTTCAAAATGGTTACAGGATCGGTGCAACCGCCCGAGGAAAGGAATTTGAAGTAATCGTCCACAGCAGGCTGTCCTTCCGTCAAAATACGCTTCACGATGGAAATTGCGGAGGTGATACCCGTCGCATATTTATACACATAGAAAGCGTTGTAGAAATGAGGAATACGCGCCCATTCGTACTTGATTTGTTCATCGTGAATGATGCCTTCGCCGTAATAATCTTTGTTGAGCTGGTAGTAGATGGAGCAAAGGCTTTCCTTGGTCAAGGGTTCGCCAGCCTCTGCCCTTGCGTGCGCGATTTGTTCAAATTCCGCAAACTGCGATTGACGGAACAATGTACCGCGAATCATATCCATATAATAGTTCAACAAATACTTTTTAAGATTTTTATCTTCCGTTTTCTTATAAAGGTGCTTTAAGAGGAGCACTTCGTTTACAGTACTCGCGATTTCCGCAAGGAAAATGGTGTAATCTGCCTTTGCATAGGGTTGCGTTTCGTTCGATTTATAGCTGTGCAACGCGTGACCCATTTCGTGCGCTACCGTAAAGATATCGTTGGTGGTTTCTTGGTAGTTGAGCAATACATAAGGGTGGGTATCGTAAACACCCGAAGAGTACGCGCCGCTGCGCTTACCTTCCGTTTCACACACGTCAATCCAACCTTCGTCCTTACCCTTTTTCAAGAGCGCCTGGTAGCCTTCTCCCAAAGGCGCAAGACCTTCGATTACGAGATTGTATGCGTCTTCAAAAGGCATCTTGATTTCCGCATTTTCCACCAAAGGCACATAGATATCGTACATGTGTTGTTCTTTAAGCCCCGTCACTTCCTTACGAAGGGAAATGTATTCGTGCAAGGTAGGAAGAGCGCCGTGTACTGCGTTGATGAGGTTTTCGTAAACGATGGGTTGTACGTCTTCGCCATCCATTGCCATCGCCATACAGCTTTCGTAGTTGCGTACCGTCTTGTAGAATACGTTTTTCTTTACGTTGCTGTAATAGGTTTGGGAGATTGCGTCAATCAATTTGATGAACGCATCGTAGTATTTTTCAAACCATTCCTTACGAACAGCGCCGTCTAAATCGTGGAGCGCAACGCCGTAAAGACCGTGGCTCATTTGCACCTCTTCACCATTCAAGGTTGCTTTGGGAAGGTTGAGGTTTGCATTGTTGAGCATAGAGAATACGCTTTGGAAATCGCGCATAACATCTCCGCCGAGGGTGAGGAGCTTTTCTTCCGCCTCACTTAATACGTGCGCCTTTGCACCTGCGGTTTTGCGGAGCTTGTAATCGTATTCCGCAAAGTCAGGGTCTGCGATAAAACCCTGCAAAACGCTATCGTCAAGGGAAGTCAATTCGGGTTCTACGAAGGAGAATTCCGCGAAAATTTTAGAGATCAACGCACCTACCTGCGCGTTTGCGGAGGTGTATTGCGACACACGCATATCTTCATCGTGGCGAAGGTGCGCGTAAAGGTAGAGTTTTTCAATTCTACGAGAAATTGTATCGATTAAGCGGAAACATTTTAAGAGGGTTGCCTTGTCGCCAAGCTTGCCCTTGAACACGCTAAAATCGTAGTTTGCGTATTCCGCTTCTACTGCTTTGAATTCCTTTTCCCATGCCTCATCGGTAGGAAAAATTGCCGTGGTTTGCCATTTTAATTGTTGTGCAATGTCTTTTCTTTCCATAATTATATCCTTGATTTATTGTTAAATATGTTTTTTCAAAAATAACCGCAAGCGGTTGGATTACGCAAAGCGATGCTTTGCTTTAGAAGGGGCTACTATTGCGGGGCGTTGCCCCTGCACCCCACAAGAAACTGAGTTTCTTGACTTCCTGCTAATTTTTAC
>JAZTYG010000047.1:0-16338 GCA_045636845.1 Candidatus Scatosoma sp. | reverse complement strand
CCTGGTACCAACGAAAAATCCAACCCCAACGCACTTGCATCTACGATGAAGGGTACCATCTTCACGAACGTTGCATTGAACCCTGCAAACAACACCGTTTGGTGGGAAAAATTGACGAAGGAAGCTCCTGCAGAACTTATCGACTGGACGGGTAAGCCTTGGACGCCTGATTGCGGCCGCAACGCAGCGCACCCCAACTCCCGTTTCACCGCACCTGCAGAAAACTGCCCTTGCATTTCCCCTGCATTCAACTCTAAAGAAGGTGTGCCTCTTTCCGCGATTATCTTCGGCGGTAGAAGAGCTACGACGACCCCTCTTGTTTACCAGTCCAGAGATTGGAACCACGGTACGTTCGTTGGTACGATTATGTCCTCCGAAACGACGGCAGCTGCTACGGGTGCAGTAGGCGTACTTCGTCACGACCCTATGGCAATGAAGCCTTTCATGGGTTACTCCGTAGACAAGTACTTCCAGCACTGGATCGATATGGGTGCTAAGGTTGAAGAAAGCAAGCAGCCTAAGATCTTCAACGTTAACTGGTTCCGTCAGGACGAAAACGGCAACTTCATGTGGCCTGGTTTCGGTGACAATATGCGTGTTCTTGACTGGATCTTGGATCGTTGCGAAGGCAGCGTAGACGCACAGGAAACCGCTATCGGTTACCTTCCTTACGCAAAGGATATCAACATCGAAAACTGCGATATCACCGCTGAAACCTTGGATAAACTCCTCGTAGTAGACAAGGCTCGTTGGGCAGCAGAAGCGGAAGAAATCACCGCATACTACGCAGAAAACTTCGGTGACAAGATGCCTAAAGAAATCATGGCTAACCTTGAAATCCTCAAAGAAAACTGCGCGAAATAAGCGTGAAATGATGAAAGCTCCCGTTAGAAAACGGGAGCTTTCTATTTTTAAGGTAGGTACTTATGAAGAAAGTATTAATTTTATCGGGCAGCCCGAGGGTGGGCGGAAACTCTGATATTTTATGCGATGAATTTATGAAAGGCGCGTTGGAGCAAGGCAATACCGTGGAGAAAATCCGCGTTGCGGATAAAAAAATAGCGCCCTGCACAGGTTGCTATTTTTGCAGAAAGAGTGGGGGCAGGTGTGTGTTGAACGACGATATGGGCGATATTTTGCAAAAAATTATCGACTGCGACGTGCTGGTTTTGTCTAGTCCCGTTTACTTTTACTCCATATCCGCGCAGTTAAAGGCGGTGATTGATAGAACGGTTGCGCGCTGGACGGAAATTGCAAATAAGGAGTTGTATTATATCACCACAGCGGCGGAAGAGGACGAGGACACGATGGACGGCACGCTTGCCTGTATGCGCGGTTTTGCAAAATGTATCGACGGCTACTACGAACAAGGTGTGCTGTACGGCAAGGGGCTTAGCGAAAAGGGAGAGGTTGTAAACCGTCCAGAGTTGATGCAAATTGCCTACGAAATGGGTTTGTCCGTTCACGACTAAATGTAATAAAAGTAAGGCTTTGTAACATAGCCAAAGGTAAAACGATAAACGCCCTAAGATCTAACCGATCTCAGGGCGTTTACCTATATGATAAGGGGGAAAATGATGAGCTGTTTTATGTAATCGGCATATCCACAACCGATTTACAAATATATTTTAACATATCGATAAAAAAATGTAAAGAATTTTTCTAAAATTTTTTTTCGAGGTTAAAAATCAATCGTTTTTCGCAAAAAATGATAAAATGTAACATTTTAGCAACTTTTCCGCATTATTAATGGTATTTTTGAGTAACCATCATAAAATTTGACATAAGAAACAAGCGAAGATGATGCTAAGGATGTAAGAAGTTAAGGCGATGAAAAGGGCGGTTGTAAATTTTTTTCGTTGCACGCTTGCAAAATACACCGCACCGATATAGAAGATGGTGTCCGATGTGCCGTAGGTAACGCACGCGCACCGTCCGATATAGCTATCTACCCCGTACCGTTCTAAAATTTGCGTTAACACCGCGATAGAACCGCTCCCCGATAAAGGTTTCATGAGTACAAGCGGGGCAAGCTCTTCGGGTACGCCCGTAAAAGAAAAGAGAGGGGATATCCATTTGGTTAGCTGCGCCTCTAAACCGCTGACCTCTAACAATTTACAAAGCATCATCACCCCGACGATATACGGAAAGATGGAAAGTATTAAAGGAATTGCGCCTTTGACTCCTTCGGTGAAGCTGTCGTAGATTTTTACCTTTTTCCACGCCGCAAAGGCAAAGGTAAGAAGAAAAAGCAGGGGGATAATAAGGGCTAAAATGTGGTTCATCTCATACCTGCCCCCTTGATTTTGTTATTTTGACATTCAAAAACGATGTTTTTTGCGGTGTTTCAACCTTGCGCGGAGGGATAAACAGCCTCGTTAAAATAATTCCTAAAAAGGTGGATAAAAGGGTGGCGAGCAGGGTGGGAAAGACGACGTTGTTTGGCGTTGCGCTTTGCATAGCAACCCGTACCCCGATGATGGAGGTGGGGATGAGCTGTATAGAGGTTGCGTTTAAGACAAACAGCATCGCGGAAGAATATTCCGCATTCTCCGTCCTGTCAAGCAGCTGCGCCGCGCGGATACCGTAAGGGGTTGCCGCGCCCGAAATCCCCAAAAGATTGACGGAAAGGTTCATGCTAATGGCTTGCAATGCCTCCGCATCGTCCGTCTTAAATAGCCGCCGTGCCAACGGCTTTGTAAGGCGGGCAATATAACTTGCCACGCCGCTGTCCTCCCACAGTTTCATCAAGCCAAGCCACACAGAATAGGTGGCAATGAGCGATACGCATATTCCTGCGCCCTTGCCTGCACCGTCGAGCAGTGCGCCAAGGAAGAGGTCGGGGGAAATGCAAAGGAGCAGTAGGGTACAAATCAAAAAAATCACGGTAAAAATTGCATTCATGGCATAAATATATGCGCTGCGGACGGGAAAAATGCGCCTTTTGCGAATATGGGAAGATTTACGGCGGAAAATGTACTGCAAAACAATTTACTTTTTTAATAAAAAAGTATATAATGGAAAGGAAACAGGAAAAAGGAGGGTTTTTATGGCGAAAAAACCTTATTACATTACGACGGCGATTGCATATACCTCGGGAAAACCGCATATCGGTAATACCTACGAGGCGATTTTGGCGGACGCAATTGCACGCTTTAAGAGAAAACAGGGTTACGACGTATTCTTCCAAACGGGTACGGACGAACATGGTCAAAAAATTCAAGAAAAAGCAGAGGCGGCGGGGATTACACCGCAGGCATATGTGGATAATATCGCAGGGGAAATCAAGGGCATTTGGGACTTGGTTGGTACTTCTTACGATAAATTCATTCGCACCACCGATGCGGACCACGTAAAACAAGTTGCAAAAATGTTCAAAAAATTCTACGACCAAGGCGACATTTATAAGGGGTACTACGAAGGTATGTATTGCACCCCTTGCGAATCCTTCTGGACGGAAAGTCAGTTGGTAGAGGGAAAATGCCCCGACTGCGGTCGAGACGTAAAACCTGCAAAGGAAGAAGCGTACTTCTTCAAGATGGGCAAATATGCCGACCGTTTGATCGAACATATTGAAAAACATCCAGAATTTATCCAACCTGTATCCCGTAAAAATGAAATGATGAACAACTTTTTGAAAAAAGGGTTGCAGGATTTGTGCGTATCGCGTACTTCGTTCACTTGGGGCGTGCCCGTGGATTTTGACCCGAAACACGTTACCTATGTGTGGATGGACGCGCTTTCCAACTATATTACGGGTATCGGCTACGACGTGGACGGCAACCATACGGAGCAGTATAAAAAATACTGGCCTGCGGACTTGCACCTTATCGGTAAGGACATTTTGCGTTTCCACACGATTTACTGGCCTATCTTCTTGATGGCGTTGGGCGAACCCTTACCCAAGCAGGTATTCGGCCACCCTTGGCTTCTTCAAGGGGACGGTAAAATGAGTAAATCCAAGGGCAACGTAATCTACGCGGATGATTTGGCAAGATTGTACGGCGTTGATGCGGTTCGTTATTTCGTGTTGCACGAAATGCCTTTTGACAATGACGGTCAAATCACTTGGGAGCTTGTAACCGAACGCTTTAACACCGAGCTTGCGAACGTGCTTGGCAACCTTGTCAACCGTACGATTGCGATGATTGATAAATATTTCGGCGGTACGGTGGTAAAATCGTCGGTAGCCAACGAAGAGGACCCCGATGCGGAATTCAAGGCAACGGTAACGGGTACGGTTGCGAAGGTACAGGCGAAAGCGGACGAACTTCGTATCGCGGATGCGATTTCCGAGGTATTCTCGTTGTTTAGACGCGCCAACAAATACATTGACGAAACGATGCCTTGGGCGCTTGCAAAAGACGAGGCGAAGAAAGCGCGCTTGAACGATGTATTGTATAATTTGGCAGAAGCCATTCAAATCGGCGCAAGTCTTTTGGACAGCTTTATGCCTGAAACGAGCGGTAAAATTTTCACCGCATACGGCGGAGCAACGCGTAGCTTGGAAGAATGTGCGTCGTTCGGTTTGCGTGACAGCGTAACGGTAACGGCAATTCCTCCCTTATTTGCACGTATCGATTTTAAGGTGATTGCGCCCGAAATTGAAAAAATCCGCGCGGAACAGGCGGCTGCATACGCCGCGGAAATGGCAAAAACCGCGCCTCAAGAAACGAAAAAGGTGGAAGTAAAAGTGGAAGAAAAGGTAGAAGAAACGGTAGAAAAAACTCCCGAAATCAGCTTTGACGATTTTATGAAGGTCCAGCTTCGTGTGGGCGAAATTATCGCGTGTGAGGCAGTGCCTAAATCGAGCAAGCTCTTGAAAGAAACGGTAAAATTCGGCGACGAAGTTCGCACCATCGTATCGGGTATTGCAAAGCATTACGCCCCCGAAGAAATGGTGGGTAAAAAGGTAGTATTTGTTACTAACCTCGCACCTAGAAAGATTTGCGGTATCGAATCGCAAGGTATGATTATGGCGGCGGAAGACGAAAACGGCAACTTCTCGTTGATTGTACCCGAAAAGGATGTTGCAAGCGGCACGGTACTTGGTTAATGGCAGGGTATATTGACGTTCATTGTCATTTGACGGGAGATGAATTTGACGCCGTAGGCGGTATGGACGAAGTGCTTTCCCGCGCCCGTGAAAACGGGGTGGAAAGGGTGATTTGTTCGGGGTTTGATTTGGCATCGTCTAAAATCGCGAAAGACCTTGCGGAAAAGTACGCGGACGTGTATTTTTGTGCGGGCTTTCATCCGAGCGAGTTAAAAAAATACCGCGAAGGGGATTTGGATGAAATCCGCGCCCTGTGCCTGCACGAAAAGTGCGTGGCGCTTGGGGAAATCGGGTTGGATTACCACTTCGACGACAATCCCCCGAAAGAGGTGCAAAGAGAGTTATTTTACCGTCAACTTGTTTTAGCGGACGAGTTGGGTTTGCCTGTGGTATTGCACAGCCGCGATGCCGCGCAGGAAACCTTGGAG
Organism: Candidatus Scatosoma sp.; assembly: GCA_045636845.1. GTDB lineage: Bacteria > Bacillota > Clostridia > Christensenellales > Borkfalkiaceae > Scatosoma. The sequence goes on along the minus strand of JAZTYG010000047.1, from coordinate 10,854 downwards.
TTTTTGCGTGAGCATAAGTCCCTTTTGAAAAAGGGTGGCTTGATGCACTGCTACTCCTATTCCGCGGAAATGACGGCGGATTTTATCGCGCTTGGCTTGGGTTTTTCCTTTGGCGGCCCGTCCACTTTTAAGAACGGGAAAAAGGCGCAGGAGTGTATTCAACGCATACCTGCCCACCTCCTTTTATCGGAAACGGATTGTCCGTACTTGACCCCTGTGCCTTATCGCGGTACTTTTCCGAATGAGCCGAAAAATGTAAAATACGTCGTGGATAATATGGCGGCGTTGTTGGGTAAAAATGTAGAGGAGTTGAAAAACGCATTGATGCAAAATGCAAAAGCGCTGTTTTTCAAGTTGAATTGATATGGAAGAAAATAAGAACGTAAACGCGCAACAAAATGCCTCGGGCGAGCATAACTCGAACGGTGGCAGAAAGCGCCGCCACAAGCATAGAGGCGGCGGGCATTCTCACGGGCAAAACCACCCTCAAAATGCCCAACAGAATCAACAAAAACAAGCGCAGGGACAGCCCAAACAACAGGGTCAAAAACCGCAAAACGGGCAAAAGAACGGGCAGGGTGAAAAGGGTCAAAATCAACCCCAAAAACAGCAACAGCCCCAAAAACAAAACCAAAACAATCAAAAGAATAAGAATAATAAGCCGCAGGGGCAAGCGCAAGGACAGCCTCAAAAACAGCAACAGCCTCAAAAGCAACAGCAACCCCAAAATCAAAACAAAAACAACCAAAACGGCAAGGGGAATAAGGAAGAAAATCGCAAGGATACTTACCTTTACACCCTCGATGGCAATTTGTATGTTAATTTGACCAACAAATGTTCCAACGGTTGCGATTTTTGCGTGCGTAACGAGCGTAGCAGTTATTACGGCAATTATTTGTGGTTGCGTAACGGCGACCCTACCGTAGAAAAGGTAATTGCGGCGGCAAACGGCTTTGGCGATTTGAAACGCTTTAAGGAGGTCGTTTTCTGCGGTTTTGGTGAACCGACCTATAAGGTGGCGGAGATGGTTGCGCTTTGCGACTTCTTCCACGAAAAGGGCTTAAAAACCCGTTTGAACACCAACGGTCAAGGTAATTTAATCAACAAGCGCGATATCGTACCCGATTTGAAGGGTAAAATCGATTTCGTGAACATTTCTCTCAACGCGTCTTGCGTGGAAAAATATCAACCCATTTGCCGTTCGCAATATGGAGAGGCAGGTTTTGCAGGGATGATTGATTTTGCAAAGCTTTGCCGTAAGGAAGGGGTAGATTGCCGTTTCTCCATCGTAGATTGTATCGGCGAAGAAGAGGTAGAGGCGTGCAAGCGGCTTGCGGAGAGTATTCGTGTGCCCTTGTATGTGCGTAAATATATTACGGATTCTTAAGGGAAATTGTAAAACAAGGCACCCATGTATGCGTTCACGCTCAATTTGAACGCAAAATTTTATCAATTTTACAAGGACAAACGTATGCAAGAACTTCGTAGCGTGTTGGAAAAGCACGGCTTTCATTTCAAAAAACAGTTCGGGCAGAACTTTATATCGGACGGGAATTTGCTCCGTTCCATCGTGGAAGCATCGGGCATCACCAAGGAAACAACGGTGGTGGAAATCGGTTGCGGTGCAGGTACATTGACCCGCGCGTTGGCGGAGGCGGCAAAACAGGTGTACGCATTCGACATTGATAGAGATTTGCAACCCGTGTTGGCGGAAACCTTGGCAGGTCTTGACAATGTAGAGGTAATCTTTCGCGACTTTAACAAGCTCGACTTGAAGGAGTTTGAAAAAGAGATTGAGGAATATACCGTGGTGGCGAACTTGCCCTACTATATCACGACTCCGCTTGTAACTAAGCTCTTGGAAGAGAGTGATAAGGTGCAAGGCTTGTCGATTATGGTACAGGAAGAGGTTGCCGATCGTTTTTGCGCGAAAGAGAACACGCCAGAGTACGGTTCGATCACGGCGGCGATTGCCTTGAAGGGGTCGGCGAAGGTGGTAAAGCGTGTTTCGCGTAACCTTTTCTATCCTCGTCCTAATGTGGATTCCGCGGTGGTAAAAATTGAATTTGAGAGGGGCAGGGTTGCGGTGAAGGACGAAAAAGCCTATCGTCAAACGGTGAAATGCGCTTTCTTAAACCGTAGAAAAACCTTGGAAAACAACCTTGTAAATTTTTTCAAAATGTCGCGCGAAGAGGCGAAGGCGGCGCTTGCGGAGGCAGGCGTGGAAGAAAAAGCGAGAGGGGAAACCTTATCGCCCCAACGCCTTGCAAACCTGTCGGACGTATTGTTGGACGGCGGCTTTATACAGGTATAATGTTCGCGCGTGGTACCGCGCGGCTTTACATTTCACAACTTTGAAAAGATAAAAAATAAAAATTTTTGTCGTTATAGGAGGCAAAACAATGGAACTTTTAATGTTAATCGTGTTGTTTGCCGTTATTCTCGCCGTATCGTTTGCGGCCCTCAACTTCTATCTTGTAAAGAAGATGGACGAAGGCTCCGAGCGTATGAAAGAGATTGCGGCTGCGATTAGAGAGGGCGCAAATGCGTTTATCTTCTACGAGTACAAGATTGTTGCGATCATCGGTAGTGCGATTGCTGTCTTGCTTGGTTTGGTGATTTCGTGGGAAACGGGTGTTTCTTTCGTAATCGGTGCAGGCATGAGTGCGACGGCAGGCTTTATCGGTATGAAAATCGCGACCTACGCGAACGTACGCGTTGCAAACGAAGCGAATAACACCCGTAACACAGGTAAAACGCTTAAGGTTGCATTCCGCGGCGGCTCGGTTATGGGTCTTTGCGTAGCAGGCTTTGCATTGCTTGGTATTTTGATTGTATATTTCGCCTTTGGCGTAGGCGCAGGGATGTTGAACCTTACCGACGCTGGGGAAGTAGCAACGAAAGTGAACCCCATTACGGGCACATCTTACAACCTTTCCTTGGTGCTTTCCGGTTATGCGTTGGGCTGTTCGATTATCGCAATGTTCAACCGTGTAGGCGGTGGTATTTACACGAAGGCTGCGGACATGGGTGCCGATCTCGTTGGTAAAACGGAAGCGCACATCCCCGAAGACGACCCTAGAAACCCTGCAACGATTGCGGATAACGTTGGTGATAACGTAGGCGACGTAGCTGGTTTGGGCGCGGACCTTTTGGAAAGTTTCGTTGGCGCAGTATTGTCTTGTGCGATTTTGGCAATCGAGTTGTTTACGCATAATGCAAAATTCACCTCTTCTTCCTTGTATGCAAAGATGATTATGTTCCCTATCTTGTTTGCAGGTGTTGGTTTGATTTCCTGTGTTTGCGGTATCGCATTCCCTCTTCTCAAGAAGAAGTTATCGGAAAACCCGCACTTTGAGCTGAATTTGGCAACATGGATTTCGGCAGGCCTTGCAATCGGCTTTGGGTTCTTGCTTACCTTCTTCCTTTTCCGTGGTGAAGCGGCAGACCAAATCAAAGCGGCAGGCTTTAAGCTTGGTAAGCTTACCCCTTGGATCGGTGCGGCAATCGGTATTATCGCAGGCGTTATTATCGGTGCGATTTCCGAATATTATACGAGCTACGATTTCAAACCTACAAAAGGCATCGCGCAGGCGAGTAAGGAAGGTACGGCGTTGACGATTACACAAGGTATGGCAACGGGTATGATTTCCTGTATGTTGCCTGTTATATGTCTTGGCGCGGCAATTTTTGCGTGCTATGCCATCGGCGGTATGTACGGCGTAGGCTGTGGCGCAATGGGTATGCTTTGCTTTGTTGCTACGACGGTATCCGTTGATACTTACGGGCCTATTAGCGATAACGCAGGCGGTATCGCGGAAATGAGTTTCTTGGATAAAGAAGTTCGCGTTATCACCGATAAGTTGGATAGCGTTGGTAACACGACGGCGGCGATCGGTAAGGGCTTTGCAATCGGCTCAGCGGCGCTTGCTACGATCTCGATGATGAGCAGCTATTTGTACTCCTTCATGGAAAACTTGGCGTTGAACATCGTAGATGGCTATGTTTTGGTTGGTGCGATTGTAGGCGCAGCGTTGCCTTTCTTGTTTAGCGGTATGTTGATTAACTCTGTTGCGAAAGCGGCAAGAAGAATGGTAAAAGAGGTTAGACGTCAATTTAAGGAAATTCCTGGCATCTTGGAAGGTACGGCGAAACCCGATTACAAGACCTGTATCACCATTTCCTCGCAAGGTGCGTTGAAAGAAATGATCGTCCCTGCTTTGGTTGCAATCTTGTTCCCTGTTGTATGCGGTTTCTTGTTTGGCGCGTATTTTGTAGGCGGCGTTTTGATCGGCGCAACCCTTTCTGCAATTATGTTGGCAATCTTCACAGGTAATTCTGGCGGTGCTTGGGATAATGCGAAGAAGTACATAGAAGCAGGCGGCGTAGAAGGCGAAGGCAAAGGCACGCCCACGCACGATGCAGCGGTTGTTGGCGACACCGTAGGTGACCCCTTAAAGGACACGGTAGGTCCTTCGCTCGACATCTTGATTAAGATTATGAGTACGGTTTCGTTGGTTTGCGTTGTTGTATTTAGCGACAACAATTTGATGAGTTTCTTAACGAACTTATTTAGCTAAGATTTTTGAAAACCTTTTAAGGTAAAAATACCCCGAGTTCTCTCGGGGTATTTTTTATTGCTGAATGCAAAATTGAAGAGTTGTTCAAGGGAAAAGCAATGGAAAATTATTGCTTTTTTATTTACGCTATTAAAAAGAGAAAAAACCTGCAATATAAAAAATGAAGGGGGCAGGTATGCGATGAATTTATTAAACGGCATTAAAAACGGTCGCGGGAATATTCGACTGAATCGTTATTTAGCGCATAGAATAATAGAAATAGAGGCAAAGAGGTATTTTGTAGAATTTTAACAGGGGAAGGGTATATTTTATACATAAAAATCGGCTAAATATTTCTTCCTTCGTTATTGATAATGAACATAATTTGTGATAAACTAAAAGCGATATAGTTTTTTTATTAAAAAACTCGTTAAGTGTTAGGGTTCGGGGTAAATTGTGAAGTTTTAGAACCTGCTTGGCTCAAAGAAAAAGTCGTTGAAACGCTAGATAAAATTTATAAAAAATACAAAGAGGGGAACGAATATGAAAAAGAATATTGTATTCTTAACGGCAATCTTGGCGGGTTTATGTGTATTAGGTGCATGTGACGGTGGGGATGATATAAGTATTTCCAGTTCGAATAATTGGGTAGATTCTATCGACTTGGGTGAAGATTGGATTCCGTCGAGCGATAGACAAGATGTTCCGATGAATATGTATAATCCATCGGTGGATTCTGGGTTTGGGTTAGATAATAAAGTTGAACAAACTGCTTTTGGCTCCACTGCATATACTTCATTGGCTATCTGTACGAGCACTGGAGAATTTGATGTTGCTACTTATAATGGAATTACGGCTTATGGGGTTGTAGCGACGGATGTTAGCTTGAGTTTAACAATTAACAATGAGGCTGCGCTTTGGGAAAGTATCGGTGGGGGCGAATGGCACCTTAGTAATGATGACTGGGGCGAGGATACAAATGAAACGATCAATGGTGTTTACGCTGGGCGAGTAGATAGCGGTGCTTTAGTTATCCAAACATCATTTGACGGTTTAACTTGGTCTAATGAAAATAAAGCGCAATACGCTGATGGGTTATATACAACAGATTATTATACACATTATGGCGTCAATGAAACAACTATTTTTACGCCTAGCGGTGACGATATTAGAAAAGGGATATACATCCGTGTTTTATATGCGTATGAAATTTATGATGAAGTTCCTTGTGTGCATCCCAAGAAGGCGTTAGGTTTTTTATGGGAGACGGATAAATATGAGCATGAATGTGATTATGAATATCAAAATTATATTGAAGAATACACATTCTATTTGTGTGTGAATACGCCAGAAGCGGTAACTTTTCATAATTTATCGTTAGGGGATCAAATAGAAGAAAATTTGAAAGATCAAGATGCATACCTTGTCGATCTTGCAAAGCAAACGGAAACTCTTACAAATGAGAGTGTCACTGTGACTGGGTTTGCGGTTGATAATTTTATCAAGAATTCGGATAAAATACCCGATTCTTTGTCGCAAGCAGTTAAAAAGGCGTATCCAGATGAAGAAGTAGTTGATGCATTGACAAAGATGTCGCCTAGTAGTCTTAAAAAGGTATTGGAAAATGGTGGTGCGTTACATGAGAATTTGGATGGTACTGTAACTTATATGCCTAAGGAGGTGCATAAATTGAGTCATATGGGTGGTGCAGCATTGGAGCAGTGGGCTAAACAGCATGTTAGTAAATTCTATTTTGAGATATTTGTTTCAGCTGCTGCAAATGGTGCGGTTGTAGGAGGTATAAATGGACAAGACAATTAAAGAATGTAAAAAAAGATATGCTCTATTTGTTAGACGGATAGAGCAATTAGAAGATGAAATAAGTGACATTAGTGATAAAAAAGATATAAAAGAAACGAAAAAAGAATTGGCAAAGGTGGAAGATAGCTTTCAACAATTTGTAATCAATGAATATGCGAGGGCTATTTTTGAGGTGTATAGTAAAAAACAATGTAAAATTAAAGACATATATACGGGTGAAATTAAAACCTGGGGTGAGTTTTTCGGGAGTGACTTTAATAAAATTTCAGTATTAAACAAAGAGTGTATGGTTGGGCTAATTGAGGGGTATGGGGCGTATAGGTTGAAGTAATCTTAATCACAAACAAAAAAGCTGTTCGAGAGAACGGCTTTTTTGTTTAGATTGACAAGCGGGGAAAAATATGATAAAATAAAAAGGAAATTTCAATCGCAAAGGAGAAACGAGAAATGTTTTGCCAAACAAAACTTGCGGAAATGCTAAACGAAAAGGGTAGGGCGGATTTGGTGTATAAAAAAACACCGCAACGGGATTTAATGTTGACATTTTTACCCCCAACCCACAAAAAATACGACAAAGCTCCGATTTACTTTCTCATCCCTGGCGGCGGTTGGCATGTGGAAACACGGCAATCAATGCTCGATTTTTCGTTGCAGTCGGTCGAAAGCCTGCGAAAGGAAGGTTTTGCCGTCGTTAGCATTGATTACAGGGTATATAAAGAAGGCGTTGTGATGCGTGAAATCATCACAGATTGCTTTGATGCGGCGCGGTATATTTCGCATTTTTCGAATGCGTTAGGGGTGGATAAGGAGTGTTTTGTTACCTCTGGGCATTCCGCAGGGGCGCACCTTGCGCTCATGCTTGCGTACGCGCCTATCGACGATTTCCAAGACGGGTACGAATTCACGGATACATTTACGGTAAAAGCGACCGCGGTGATGAGTCCGCCCACGGCTCTACACGATAACAGCACGAATAATCTTCGGGATATCAAGGATTTGTTTTTGGGGAAAGAAAAGGAAGAAATGGAACGGATGAGCCCGATTTCTTATGTGACGGAGTCTTGTCCGCCGACATTTTTAAGCGCAGGGACGAGTGATTATCTCGTGTTTGCGAACTCCTCGGAGATGCTTTATCAAAAGCTGCTCGCTTGCGATGTGGAGTGTGAATTATTGCTGTCTATCGGCGGCGGACATTGCTTTGAACAAATACATGGGTGCCTCAAACCGAGTGTTCCGATGGAAAAAGTGCAAGACTCATTGACGGATTTTATCGTAAAACATAGCAAATAAGCGGTGGTTATTGAATGCTGCGTAATAACACAAAAAAGCCTTGAATTTTCAAGGCTTTTTTTGTTTGGAGCGCCGTAGCGCGTATATAAAAAGTGAAAAGATTTTTCCGCTTTGTAAACCGCTAATTTTGTGTTGAATGGTAAATCTTATTATCGTTGAGTAATGTTAGCTGGAATTCGTTTGGGGTAACGCCTGTTTCTTTTTTGAATACTCGGCAAAAGTAGGATTGATCATCAAAACCACAGGTTTCGGCGATTTTATGGATATTAAGATACCCATCGTCTTTTTTGAGAAGCAGCTGTTTTGCCAGGGCTAATCGTTTTTGCAATAGATATTTTGAAGGGGATATCCCTTGCTCCTTAATAAACAGCTTTCTGGTGTGTTCTTTGGATAAGGGTACTAGCTTATAGGCGTCCTCTAAATTAAAATCAGAGTCGGTGTAATTATTTATAATTTCATTGATAATAATTTGCGTAATGTTTGTGTGACTTTTTTGCTGTGTTAGTGTGTTCAAAAAAGCTTCAACAATATTGGTGTAGGCAAGATTTAGAGGGTGACTTGCGGGAAATTGATGGAAATAGCGATACGATAATTTTAGTATAGAATAAAAGTCTTTGCTTAAATCGGATGCAGGGATTAAAAATGGCTGTTGTATAGGTGGATTCCAGTCTTCAAGAGTCAAATGAAGGTTTTGAAAGCCATGAGAGGAATAGTTGGTATGTTGGAGATGGGGAGGAATACAAATTGTTTCTCCTTTTTTATATTGAATAATCGTATTATCTTCGGTTTCAATGGTGCCAACGCCTTCCGTAACGTAAATAACCTCCCAGTGATTGTGCTTATGGGAGGGAACGGTAAAAGTTTTTAGATGTTGTTCAAAGTAGTTGATAATTGCCATACGAGTTCCTCACTGATAATATTATAACAAAAAAGCTACAAACTAAGCAAATGATTTTAACGAAATCTCTAAAAAATCCAAAACAAACACTATTTTTTATATTGCAAAAAGATGTGCTTTGGGTTATAATTTTAATAGAATAAATAAAGAGAAAGGAGACTTTGTGTAAAAATGGAAATAAGACAGGCAAACAATGCGAAGGACGTAAAATATTATACAACAGAAAGATTGCGTGAGGAATTCCATATTGCAAGTTTATTCACGAAAGATAATATAAAGATGGTGTATAGCCATATCGATCGAATTATTACGGCAGGTTTGATGCCTGTTTGCGAAACGTTGAAGCTTGAGGCAGGTAAAGAGCTTGCAGCCGATTACTTTTTACAACGCCGTGAAATGGGGTGTATAAATATCGGAGGTAAGGGGATTATTACGGTTGATGGAAAAGAATATGAAATGAATCCCCGTGACGGTATGTATATCGGCATGGGTAATAAGGAAATCTCCTTTAGAAGCTGTGACGAAAACGCACCTGCAAAATTTTATGTAAGTTCTTGCCCTGCCCATACAAGTTATCCCATTGTAAAAATTGATATTACGAAAGCGAAAAAAGTCCCTTGCGGCAGCGTGGAAGAATGTAATAAACGCGTTATAAATCAATATATTCACCCCGAAGTAATAAAGAGCTGTCAGCTCACAATGGGTTTAACGCAGCTTGAGGTGGGCTCTAACTGGAATACAATGCCTTGCCACACGCACGATAGAAGGATGGAGGTATATCTTTACCTGGATATGGGTGAAAATGACGTGGTTTTCCATATGATGGGAGAGCCGAAGGAAACGCGCCATATTATTATGCATAATGAGGAAGCGGTTATTTCGCCGTCTTGGTCTATTCACTCGGGCGTGGGCACGAAAAATTATTCGTTTATTTGGGCGATGTGCGGTGAAAATCAAGAATTTACCGATATGGACCATATTGCTACAAAGGATTTGTTATAAGGATTGATAAAAATGTGCAAAGAATATCTCGATTTGATGGAGATAACGCTTGGCGCCTACTCGGACGAGCATATTCTTCATTATTTCAACAAAGTGAAAAAAGACTGCTTAACGGAGCATGGTTTTCCGCGTTTAACCTCAAACATCGGTATTTTGATTGCAAACGGCAGACGAGGCGATTTATTGCCTATTTTCATGGAAATGATGGAGTATTGCTGTAAAACTATACCCAAGGTTCAAGCGGCAAACGATTTTTCGGTTCGCGAAATCCTTTGCTGTATTGCCGAGCTGGAAAAAAGCAAAGTCGTATCGTATAATGATATTGCGCGTTGGAAGAGTTATCTTGCGATGATTGTTCCTACAAAATGTTACTCTGTATTTGCGGCGACGCCTACGGAAAAACCGAACAATTGGGCGTTATTTACATGCGTTAGCGAATATTTTAGGCAGTGCCATGTCCTTTGTCAATCTAATGCGTTTATCGACGTGCAAATCGCATCGCAGCTGCAACGCTTTGACGAAAATGGTATGTATAAGGATAATGATACGGCAGAGGACATTTATAATCCTATTGCATATGATCTTGTCTCTCGCATGTTGCTTTCCTTGTTGTTGTATGCAGGGTATCAAGGGAAATATTTTGAAAACATAGATGGCATTTTAAGGAAAGCAGGGCTTTTAACGTTAAATATGCAATCCGCGATAGGTGAAATGGCTTTTGGGGGTAGGAGTAATCAATTCCTGCATAACGAAGCATGTCTTGCTGCCATTTTTGAATATGAGGCGAAGCGTTATCAAAGAGAAGGAAACTATTTTTTAGCTGGTAGGTTTAAGGCGGCTGCATTAAGCGCGAGACAGGTTATCTTTACTTGGTTATCTAAGAAACCCATTTCGCACATAAAAAATCGTTTTTCGCCTGATATGAATTTTGGTTGCGAAGCATATGGGTATTTTGACAAATATATGATAACAACCGCATCGTTTATTTACGTTGCGTACCTATTTTGCGATGATAATATTATACCGATAAAAGCGGATGAAGAAGCGATTGTTTGGAGTACCTCAAGGCACTTTCACAAGACTTTTGTAAAGTGTGGAGGGTATTCCTTAGAGTTTGATACAAACGCTGACCCTAATTATGATGCAAATGGCTTAGGGCGCATACATAAGTATGGCGCACCAGGCGCAATTTGCCTTTCCGTACCGTTTGCACAAGCACCAAATTATAGGACGGAAGGATATAACAATAAATCCAGCTTTTCTATTTGTCCTGCTGTAAAAGAT
>JAZTYG010000046.1:0-4372 GCA_045636845.1 Candidatus Scatosoma sp. | reverse complement strand
GCCTTTACCGTCCGTAAGGAGTTTATCACCGATTTAGGTTTTCAAAGCCTTATCTTGAAAAAATGTGGGGTGAAAGTCAGCGCTTGTAAGTTGATTTTACGGGGCGATACTCCACCCGAGGGGTGCATTTTACCTGCCGACGAACCGTTTGAACAGGAAGAACGGGTCGAATGTGCAGGGTTCACCTACCGCATTGTGGATGTAACGAAGGGGACGCGCATTGCCGAACGGTTGGCTGCCGAACGCATTTTTGAATTAGGCAAGTTAAAGCGGAAAGATGCGCTCATGCCTGATATTTCACCTTCCGAGCATTGTGAAAAGCCTTATCGGTGTTGGTATTACGATTTTTGCCATAAAAATTGAAAAAATTATACGGGTTTTGCTTTTGCAAAACCCTTTTTCGTTCTATTTTCCTCTTTTCATACATAGAATAAGGTAGAGTAAAAGCAGTCAAGGAGAACCCCTATATGAACGAAGAAATTGAATATGCCGAAATGTTAGAAATTCCCGTATCCACGGTCAATATTGTCCGCAAAAATCAACGCCGTAAGCGGATAAAAACCCATGAAACAACAGTAGACGCGCAACAAAATTTTCCCGCAGAATTACCCCTTTCCCCTTTGAAAGATTCGGTGATCGAGCAGATAAATAACCGCTTAAATGAAACCGCCGCACCGATGGACGAGGAAAACACAGAGGAAATCAACCAAGAAAACGAAACACCTTCCCCCCTTGAGGGAACGATTGATTTTGACCCTATCCCCGAAAGAATAGACACCTTACGCCTGTATTCCGCAGAAGAAACAGGGAACTGGAGGGGTGAATTTTCCCATTACGCGTTAGTCCTACAAAAGGAAAATGAAGGGGGCAGGTATGCGTTGAATTATAAAAAGAGCAAAACTGATGTATTAAAAATTGCGTTAAGCGCTGAATTTATCGCAGCTTGCGCGTTGTGCGGAGCAATCTTTCTCACCAATGTATTTATGCCGAGTAGCGCCATCAATACATTCTTCCGTTCTATCCACTCCGCATCGTCGGTGGCGCAAACGGATACGCGGCATTACACCGATTTCACTTTATCCCCTGTGGTAAGCGAATTGTCCAACGCAGAGCTTTCCTTATCTCCCACAGGCATCTTATCCTTTACCGAAGAGGGTTGCGTTTATGCCGCCGCAAACGGTACGGTTAGCAATATTATACAAAACACGGACGGTACTTATACGGTGAAAATTACCCACTCCGACAGTTTTACAGGGGTGTTGAACGGGTTAGATTTTGTCTATTATGCGGAAGGGGATGAGGTGTTTGCGAACGTCCCCCTTGGTTACAGCAATGGCGATACAGAGGTGCAGGTAACAATGTATTCCGGCGGCACGTTATTGAACTGTTTCGAATTAACGGAAGAAAACTGCCTTGCGTGGGTGGAAGCGCAATAAATGTCTTGTAAAAACCGACTTTTTCAACGGCAGTCTGCGGACTGCCGTTCCGTTTATACCAAGAAAAAATCCCTTTTCCGCCTGCACCCTTTATTCCTACTTGTTGGGGTTTGGTATGCATTCACAGGGGAGTTATTTCTCTTTTTATTGAGCGCGTTGGTGGCAATTCAACACGAATGCGCCCACGCCTTTGCAAGCGCGCGGCTCGGGTATCAATTAAACAAAATTGTTTTAATGCCCTTTGGCGCAATTATCGATGGGGATTTGCAAGGAATTAGCTTTAAGGACGAAATTTTTGTTGCTGTATGCGGTCCGCTTTGCAACCTGATTACAGCGGCGTTCTTTTTGGCTTTATGGTGGTTAGAGCCTACCATGTATGCGTTCACCGATACAGCGTGCTATTCCTCCCTCACGATTGCGTTGGTAAATTTACTCCCAGCCTATCCCTTGGATGGGGGTAGAATTTTACAATGTGCCCTTGCAAAACACTTTCTCACCCGCAATCCAAACAGCGCAAGGGCAGAGGATAAAGCGCATAAAATTTGCCGTATAATCACCCTTGCTTTTGCAGGTGTTTTTTTCACCCTTTTTATCCTGTTTTGCTGTCGACACACCCTCAATTTTACCCTGCTCGCTTTTTCCGTTTTTCTTGCGGTGGGCGGATTTGGTAATCGGGATAAGCAAGCGGTGTATCACCGTTTAGATTTTTCCTCTAAAAGCGCTTTGCGGCGTGGGGTGGAAATCCGACGGGTGGCCGTTTTGCACACTTGCACCGTAAAATCCGCCCTGCGTTTTTTATCCGCAGGCAGTTACCTTGTCTTAGAGGTTTACGATGAACAGGAAAAACATTTATTCGATTTACCGCAAAACCTTTTTTCCGATTTGTTCGCCCTTACAGCCTCTCCTTATGAAACTTTAGGGTCTTTATATGCAGAATATATCAAAAATCGTAAAAATTTATCTATTTATCAAAAAAATAAATCGTATGAATTAAAAAAATAATTGCCAAAGGCTCGCCCTGTATGTTATACTAATGCTTAGTGCGATTTAAGTGACCGACGCAACTTTCCCTCGGAGTTTTAGTAGATGAATAAAAACATTAAAAAGGAATGGTTTTTAGACCGCTATTGCGGACAGCAATTCGCCGCGCTGTTGGAAAACGGGCAGTTGGTAGAATTTAGCGCTGAAGACGAACCCCGTACAGCTTGCGTCGGAAATATTTACAAAGGAAAAGTTGCAAACGTTGTTTCAGGTATAAACGCTGCTTTTATTCAATGCGGATTACATAGAAATTGCTACCTCTCTATGGAGGACACTTACACCGATTATAGTAAATATGACGGTACCATGTCTTTGATGAATGAGGAAAACACCCCATTAAAGGTGGGTGATGAGGTAATCGTTCAAATCTCTCAACCCGAACGCGGAACGAAGGGCGCAAAGGTTACAAAAAACCTTTCCTTCGTTGGTAAAAATCTTATTTTCCTGCCCAACACGGCATTCTTGGGTATTTCTCGTAAAATCACCGAAGAGGATAAACGGGAAAAATTGCTTACCTCTGTGGAAAAGATGCGCGAAACACAGGAAGAAGGTTTCATCATCCGCACGCAGGCGGTATTCGCTACGCAGGCGCAATTAAAAAAGGAAGCGCTTTACCTTAAAAAATTATACCTTAATATGTTGGAAAAGGCAAAGGACGCCCCCATCGGCGAGGTTTTATATGAGGACGAAGATTTGCCCGTGCGCGTTATCCGCGACAGTATCGGTGAAAGTATTTCCGCTATCCATGTGGGCGATGAGGAATTGTATCAACGCTTGCTTAGCCTTATCCGCTTGAACGGTAATATCTCCGAAAAGAAACTCATTAAGTTCGATGGCGAACGCTCTATGTATCAAACCTATGGTATTTCCCCTTTGATTTACGATGCCGCAAGGCCTACTGTACCTTTGGAAAACGGGGCGCACCTTGTTATCGAGCATACCGAGGCAATGACCGTTATCGATGTGAATACGGGCAGTTTTACAGGCAGAAAAAACCTCAAGGACACCGTTTTACAAACCAACCTTGTAGCAGCAAAGGAAATTGCAAGACAAATGCGCCTTCGTAACGTCGGCGGTATTATTGCGGTGGACTTTATCGATATGATCAACGAAGAGGATCGCATCGCTGTCAATGAGGAATTGCAAAAATATCTCGCCTTGGATAATACCAAATGCAACGTTTTACCCATGAACGAGCTTTGCGTAACCACTTTCACCCGAAAGCGTATCGGCAACGATGTGTTGGAATATCTTGTAAAGCCTTGTTCCTCCTGCGGAGGCATGGGACACGTGCACGAGGATATCTTCGTGGTAACCCGTATGCGTGCGGCGCTTTTGAATTGTTTTGCAGACGGAAACACCTGCGCTGTGGTTGACCTTAACGTCCACATTATGAAGAAAATTTTACAAGAGGGGTTATTTTCTATCGAAGCGAAGGGGCGTTGGAAGGATAAGAAAATTTATTTCATCCCCCACAAAACTTTTAAGGAAGACTATTTCACCGTTCGCGGGGAAGCGGAAGAAACGCTTGATTTACCCGATTATGCACACCCTTTATGTTAAAAAGGGCATACCAGGTATGCGATGAAATTATTTTACATAAAAATAAATCTTAAAAACGCGTATGATTTATACGCGTTTTTTCTATTTTTACCGCTTTTTTCCTTACATTTTTCTTGGGTGTATTTCCATTCGTTACCCTAAAACGCTTTACACTCGACAAAGAAAGTGTTATAATATGTGCAACTAATTTATTATGTCGCGCGCGCTATGCTATACGCGCATACATACAAAGGAGTTTTTATGGAAGAAACCTTACAGAATAATAATGAAGAAGGGTTAAGTCTCATTGATATTATTCGTGTGTTGTTTAGCAAAATTAAATTGCTTATCCT
>JAZTYG010000045.1:0-1672 GCA_045636845.1 Candidatus Scatosoma sp. | reverse complement strand
AAGGTACGATTTTGACCGTTATCCGTATGATGAGCGAATATGCACTCAAAATCGCATCCAAAAAGAAAAACATAGAAACCTTCCTTGAAGACGTTATCAAAGAAGGCGATCGCGCATTGGATTTGACCCCCGAAATGTTGCCCGTTTTGAAAAAAGCAGGCGTTGTAGACAGCGGCGGCGTTGGTTTGATGGTGATTATTAAGGGCTTCCTTTCCGCTTTGACGGGTGAAGAGGTTGCTGATAGCTACACCGACAACGTAGAAGTGGGCGAGGACGGTGATTTTGGCGACAATTCCGCTATCCTTGACATGGATATCGGGGATATTCAGTACGCATATTGTACCGAATTCTTTATCATCAACTTGAAAAAGAGTACGACCCTTTCTGCAATCGATCGTTTGAGAGAAAAGTTGATGGCTTTGGGCGACAGCGTTATTTGTATCGGGGATTTGGAACTTGTAAAGGTACACGTACACACCAACCAGCCTGGTAAAGCTTTGACCTATGCGTTGGAGCTTGGTGAGTTGGAAAGACCCAAGATTGAAAACATGTTGGAACAAAACCGTCAGTTGAAGGCGAAGCTTGACGCGGAAAGAAAGGAAATGGGTATGCTTGCGATTTGTACGGGTGCAGGCCTTGCTCAAATCTTCAAGGGCTTGTCGGTAGACCGCATCATCGAAGGCGGTCAAACCATGAACCCTTCGGCGGCGGATATCGCAGGCGCGGCGCAAAAGATTAACGCCGACCACATTTTCGTGTTCCCTAACAATAAAAACATTACCTTGGCGGCAGAGCAGGCGAAGAACCTTGTTGAAAACAAGACTTTGCACGTTATCCCTACCAAGAATGTACCGCAGGGCTTTGCGGCTGCTCTTGAATTCTCTCCCGATGCAAGCGCGGAAGAAAACAAGACCAACATGATCCATGCGTTGGATAACGTAAAGGTTGGCCAAGTTACCTATGCGGTAAGAAATACCACCTTAAACGGCTTCTCCATCAAGGAAGGGGATATCATCGGTTTGGATGATAAGAAGATTTTGGCGAAATCCCACTCCTTAGAAGAAACGGTATTGAAGTTGATTGCGAAGATGAAGGAAGAATTCCATTGTGTAATCACCTTATATTATGGCGAGGACGTAAACGAAGGCGACGCGTCGGCGCTTTGCGATGTGATTGCGGAAAAATATCCCGATTGCGAAGTTGGTTTCCAAAATGGCGGTCAATCCGTTTACTACTACATTATCGCTATGGAATAAACGGTTTGGTATAATTACAAAAAAAAGAAAAATACTAAAGATAAACGAAAGTGGGAAGGCGGCGGCGCTTTCCCATTTTGCGTAGTTTAGAGGGATGGGCTTTCCCTTGCTGGTAGAACCGCGTGGCGGTTGTAGGCGCAAAACTATGTTTTGCTTTTGGAAGGGGCTATTTTCGTGGGCGCTGCCCACACCTGCAAGAAACTGAGTTTCTTGACTTCCAAACATTTATACAGGTAAAAAGTAGGGCTTTAATAGGAGAAGATATGAAATTATCGGCGTTGCGTTCAATCGGGGAAAAACGCGAAAAGGATTTTCAAAAGTTGGGTATTTACGAGGTCGAGGATCTCATAAGGTTATATCCGCGCGCGTATTTGGATTTGACGGAACGCACTTCCTTAAAAACTGCCTATCACAAT
>JAZTYG010000044.1:0-10189 GCA_045636845.1 Candidatus Scatosoma sp. | reverse complement strand
TCTGGTATCGATACGGATCGTTTCGCCTTCTTCTACGAACATAGGAACCTGAATGGTTGCGCCCGTTTCTACCTTAGCGTTCTTCATAACGTTGGTAGCGGTGTTACCCTTAACGCCAGGTTCTGCTTCGATAACCTTAAGATCAACGAAGTTTTCGGGTTCAACGGTGAATGCTTTGCCGTAAAGGAACTTAACGGTTACGCTGTCGTTTTCCTTGATGTATTTAAGTGCGTCTTCTACCTGATCGAAGGTAAGGTTTTCCTGGTTCCATTCTTCGTCTACGAATACATAGAATTCGCCATCGAAGTAGGAATAGGTCATCTTCTTCGTTTCAACCTGTGCGGTTTCAAGCTTGGTGGTAGGGTTGAAGGTTTCGTTGGACAAAACCTGACCCGTTACTACGTTCTTCAACGTCGTTCTTACGAACGCCGCGCCCTTACCGGGTTTAACGTGCTGGAAATCCGTTACAGTGTAAACACCGCTCTTGTACTCGAAAGTTGCGCCTTTACGAATATCACCTGCCAAAATCTGTGCCATAATTTTTCTCCTTTATATCCTTATATAAATTTTCTTTTTTTTAGGTTTTGTCACGACAATCGATTGATTAGTGATTTATCACATTTTCACGCGAAAAACGCAAGAAAATCAATCGAGTGTTGAGATAAAGCCTTTTATAAAATAATGAGGTCTTTCTTTGTCTTCGACATAAAGCTCATTACTTTTCCGTTTTTCAAGGTAACCGTGTCTTCAATGCGGATACCGTACTGTCCTGCCACATATACGCCAGGCTCATCCGAGAACACCATCCCATCTGTCAAAGGCGTTTCCCCTCTCGGGCTAACGCCAGGCTGTTCATGTACATTCAACCCGATACCATGGCCGAGAGAATGGGTAAACAATTCACCATAGCCGTCTGCTTTCAAGCTGTCACGCGCAATCGCGTCCGCTTCCTTACCCGTCATACCTGCCACAATTTTTTCCTGTGCCAAGTTATGCGCCTTCAACACGCTTTCATACGCTTTCTTAAACGCATCGTGTTTACCGTCGTCGCCAAACAGGAAGGTACGGGTGATATCCGAACAGTAGCCGTTGACTTTACAACCAAAGTCAATCAAGATCTCGTCGCCGAATTGCAGTTTTGCCGTGCCCGTTTCGTGGTGAGGTATCGCCGCATGCGCGCCAAATGCCACAATCGTAGGGAAGGACAACCCTTCCGCGCCAAGCTTACGCATCTTATATTCAAGCAGCGCCGCCACTTCCATCTCGCTCATTCCCTCTTTAATTTCGAGTAAAAGTTCGTTAAGCGCGTTCTCGGCAATTTCACAAGCCTTTGCGATATTGTCAAGCTCCCACTCGTTTTTCACCATCATCGCGGTATTAAACGCATCGTCCACATTCACCATCGTAACGCCCGCTTTTTCCAAAGTCAAGTATTCGATATGCGCCGTTTGATTGAAGGAAATGCCAACCGATTTATACGCTGCAAGACGGGCAAGCACTTCGTCACGCTTATACATCGCAACCGTTACATCCGTACCTGCGAATAATTTTTCCGCCGCCTCCGCATAACGCATATCGGTATAGAGGGTCGAACCTGTTTTATCTACCACCACACAACCGTTCTCCGCCGCAAAGCCGATGAGGTAACGCATCATGAATTCGCACGAGGTATAAACCGCTTCCGCATCACATAATTGTAAAATCTTTTTTCCGTTCGTATATGCCATTATACTGCCTCTTATCACTATTTTAACAAAAAAAAATCCTTTCGTCAAGTATAAGGGGATATTTTCCATAAAAAAACCGCCCTAAGGGGCGGGATTTTATCAAGTTTTATAAAGAATTGTAGATTTTCTTCATAATTTCCGCTTCTTCCGCCTGCATCCCTGCTGATTCGCTCACAATATAGGGCTTTAAGTTGAACTCCTTCAAAGCCACCGCAAGCGGTTCAAATTCCGGCCCATATACCGTATCCGCAAAGGTCAAATGTTTCACTTCACCCTTTACCGAATACATAATTTTAGAGAAATGCACGTGGAAATGTTCCATACGCTCAAACCCAAGCTCGGCAATCATATACTCTAAACGGCTCTTGTAATCGTCCACAGTCACAAGCGAACCTTGCTCTCTTGCGTTGATATGTCCAAAGTCCACGCACGGGGTATAAACAGGGTCCACCTTACAAAAACGCACTACCTCTTCCACTGTACCGATCTGCGCGAGTTTGCCCATCGTTTCGGGACAAAAAATCATATCTTGCATATTGTTGAGATAGATATAATCGCGTAAACCCTTCAATCGTTCCACCGTCAAAGCCACCGCCTCTTCACGGGTCGCCTTGCCCTGCGCCGCAGGGTGGAATACAACACGCTTACCCCCCATCAAACGCAACGCCTGCGCGCTGTCTAACACATAGCCGTAGGATTTCGCCGCCATTTCATCGTCAGGGTTGGCGAAGTTGATAAAGTAGGGCGCGTGCGCGGAGATTTCTACCCCTTCCGCCGCAAAAGCCTCGCCGATGGATATTGCCTTATCCTCCGACATACGCACGCCGCGGCCAAAGGAATATTCAAAGCAATCCAACCCGCGTTTTTTTACAAACGCAGCCGCCTCTTCCGTATGGGAAAAGCCTTCCGCGTAAAAGCTTTCACAGTTGCCGCTCGGTCCAAATTTAATCATTTCCTCTCACCCTCTCTATATCTTTTGTTAATTGTTGTTTTAATGCGTCCACGCCGTCAAATTTTTTAATATCGCGTAAATAGCGGACAAATTCCACCTTCAATTCCTTTCCGTATAAATCACCCGAAAACCCGTCAAGATAGGTTTCCGTTAACACCGTATTTTCGTCAAAGGTAGGCCGCGCGCCGTAGTTGGTGATGCCTTTATACACCTTACCATCCACGCACACCCTCGTTTCATAGACCCCGATTTTTAAGGGGAATTTCCCCTCGGGATAACGAATATTCGCCGTCGGAAAACCGATGGTCCGCCCGATTTTTCTATCCGCAAATACTTTCCCCATCAAGAAAAAGTTGTGGGTTAACAGCTCGTTTGCCCGTTCCACCTGCCCTTTTCCCAAAAGCGTTTTTATGGTGGTAGAACTAACCTTTTCACCGTCAATTTCCACCAAAGATACCACTTCAACGCATACATGGGTGCTTTCTTTTATCATTTTAGGCGTTCCCACCGCCTTTGCGCCAAAGCGAAAATCTTCACCGCATACAAAAAGCATAGGGGAAAATTCTTCCTCTAAAAGGTGTAGAAATGCCTGCGGAGAAAGCCCTTTAATTTCCTCAAACGGCAATTCAAACACAAAGTCCGCGCCTGCCAAGCGGAAGATCTCCTCACGCTCGGCAAAGGTAAACAGGTTATCTACCTCTTTACCGCCGACAATAGTCATCAAGCCAACGGGCAAACCGCTTTCCTTGGCGCAAGAAAGCAACCTGCGATGTCCTATGTGCAGTCCGTCAAAACCGCCCAACATCATCGCCGCGCCTTGCACGCTATTCAATTTTTCCGTTAGCCGTACCGTTTTTAACATAATTTTGTTTTTGCCTTTGCCAAACCTTCTATTACTTCCGCCAAACCGTAAAAACTATCGGCGGTATACACCTTATACAACCCGTCCGCAACGCTCGTTTTTACCCTTTGACCTTGTAAAATTTTACCAAGCTCTGCTTCCGTCAAAGCAAGCGTTTCAAAGGGTAACACGCTGTCCGTAGGGATAAGATATTGCTCCAACTCCTCCATCGAAGGGTCTTTTTCCAACATCTCGAAAGGAATGGCGTTTTGCAGGGTAAAAATACCGCTTTGCGTACGCCGCAAACCGCTCATTACCGCCTTTGTACCAAGTGCCGCCGCCATATCGCGCGCAATCGAACGGATATATGTACCTCCGCCGCAACGAATTTTGAAAAGATAGGTATCTTCCGTTTCCTCTTTCTTTCCCAACAACTCGATACTGTGAATCATCACCTTCTTAGGGGCAAGCTCAAATTCAATGCCTGCGCGCGCCAAATCATACCCTCTGCGCCCGTTGACATTCTTCGCGCTATACTTAGGCGGTATCTGCATTACCTCCCCTACAAGAGTAGGTAAAATACCCTCAATCTCCGTTTCGTTCGGTACATGCCCCCCTCGTACAAGGTTTCCTGTCGAATCTAAGGTGTCAGAATCCACCCCAAAGGTAAAGTCGGCAATATACTCCTTTTCCTTCTCCAAAAAGTAATCGAAAAGACGGGTAGCATTACCCACCCCCACAGGCAAAACGCCGCTTGCCAAGGGGTCAAGCGTACCCATATGGCCACAGGGCACACCCGACAGCCATTTGATTTTATTGACAACCGTCGAGGAAACAATCCCCGACGGTTTATCTACATTGATAAAGCCAAAGCTTTTAATTTTTTCCGTTCTTTTCATTATCGAAGCTCAATACCAAGTTTGAATTTCAAATTACCTAAAATCTTCTTCACATACCCATCTAAGGTTTCGGGAGTGAACGCCTTTTCCACATTTGCATCGGGGGTAAAGGTAAGGGTGAACGCCATGCTCTTCTTTCCTTCGGGCACTTGACCGCCACGATATACGTCAAACAATTTCGCCGCCGTCACATACTTGCAGGAGTGCATAAGCACCTCCTCAATTTCCGCGCAGGTCAATTTTTCATCTGCAATCAACGCAAGGTCACGCTTTACCGCAGGGAATTTCGGAAGGTTCGTATAACGCACCGCATCGTCCAAGTTTAACGCGCTCAAATCCAACTCGCCAAGATATACTTTTTTATCCAAACCAAGCGAAGAGGCGATACCAGGGTCGAGTTCACCGATGCAACCAACCACTTTACCGTCCAAAATTACATCCGCCGAAACGCCGGGATGAAGGTAGGTTTTTTGCGCTCTTTCATAGGTGAAGGTAAGGTGGAAAACTTCCGCAAGGCGTTCTACCGCGCCCTTCATATCGAAGAAATCATTTTTACCGCCCCAAACGCCAAGCACAACGTGTTTTCTTTCATCGGGTTGTTCGCCTGCCTTCGTATCGCGAGGCGCATAGGTGCTTGCCACCTCAAATTGACGCCCCTCGTCGTTGCCGCGACGAATATTACGCACCGCGTTCATCAACATAGAAGGCGCAAGGAATGTACGCATCACAGACAACTCCTCACTGATGGGGTTAAGGATACGCACCGCGTTTCTTTCCGCCGCATCCTCGGGCAATTTCATAAGGTCAAAGTCTTTGGGCGAGTAGAAAGAATAGTTATACGCTTCGGAGAAACCTTGTACGCGCAACACATTTTTAAGGTGCGCTTCCTTCTTTTGTTCATCCGTCAAACCGCCGTCCGTTACCTGCGCCGCCGCAAGGAAGGTAGGCGTGATATGCTCGTAACCGTACATACGGATAATTTCCTCCGCTAAGTCAGGATACCCGTCCACATCATCACGATAACCAGGGATAATTACCGTCAAAGCATCCCCATCGATTACAGGTTGGAAGTTTAATCTTTGCAAGATGGAAAGTATTTCTTCGTTGGGTACAATAATACCGAGCAACGCGTTGATTTTTGCGATACTTGCGGTCATTTTACGAGGGGTTAAATCCGCCGCGCAAACATCCGCGCACAAATCGGTTACCACGCCGCAGCCAAGCTCTTCTATCAAATGCAAGGCGCGCGCCATACCCAAACCGTTGGTGTATGCATCCACACCCTTTTCAAAACGGAAGGAGGAATCGGACGATTGCCCCAACGCACGCGAGGTCTTTCTCACGTTATCACGGGCAAATTTTGCCGATTCAAAATATACATTTTTCGTAGTAGCTTTGATTTCGCTATTCAACCCACCCATGATACCTGCCAGCGCAACGGGCTTATCCCCGTCACAAATCACAAGGTTATCAGGGGTTAAAGTGAATTCCTTTTCGTCAAGGGTAACAATCTTTTCACCCTTTTCCGCCCTACGCACGATAATCTTTCTACCTGCGATATCTTCCGCGTCAAAAGCGTGCATAGGTTGACCCATTTCAAGGAGTACAAAGTTGGTAATATCTACGATGGGAGAAATGGAACGAATCCCCGAAACAGCCAAACGCTTTCTCATCCAAGCAGGAGAAATACCACCCGTAATATTTTCTACATAATGCCCAACATAACGAGGGCAAAGGTCGGGTGCAAGTACTTCCACCGCCACAGGCGCTGCCGTCGTTTTACTTGCAGTATAGGTGAAATCAGGCGATTTTAAGGGCTTTTTCATAACCGCCGCCACTTCACGCGCGATACCCAAAATACATTGACAATCGGGACGGTTTGCCGTGATGGAAATATCGAAAATCCAGTCATCCAAACCAACAATTTTCTTAATATCCTCGCCCACGGGTGCGTCCTTTTCCAAATCTAACAAGCCGTCAAACTCTGCGCCAGGGTAGAAATCGTCGTTGATACCAAGCTCCTGTCCTGAGCAAAGCATACCGAAGGATTCTACGCCGCGAAGTTTCCCTTTCTTAATCTTTTTAATACCGTCGGGATTCTTTTCAAGCATAGCAGGGTTACTTTCCACAACCGTCGAACCATCCAACGCGCAGGGCGTTTTCATACCAACATATACGTTGGATGCACCCGTAACAATTTGCAATTCTCTACCGTGTTCTTCACCGCAATCCACCACGCAAATTTGCATATGGTCGCTGTCGGGGTGAGGGGTCAACGCCTTGATTTCGCCAACCACAACGCGGTTTACTTTTTCGCCGAGGTAAACGAGTTCTTCTACCTCAAAACCGCAGGAGAAAAGCTTTTCTGCAAGCTCCTGTGCAGAAATATCGATATCTACATAATCTTTCAACCAACTTAAAGGTGCTTTCATATCCGTTCCCTCCCCTTAGTCTTCAAACTGTTCCAAGAATCTCGTATCATTCTCGAACAGCGTTTTAATATTATTGATGCCGTACTTCAACATGGCGATACGTTCGATACCCATACCGAACGCAAAGCCCGTATATTCATCGGGATCCACATTGCAGTTTTCCAACACGTGACGGTTTACCATACCTGCGCCGAGTACCTCAATCCAACCCGTACCCTTACACAAACGGCAGCCCTTACCGCCGCATTCCGAACAGCTAAGGTCAACCTCTACGCTAGGTTCGGTGAAAGGGAAATAGGAAGGACGCAAGCGCACCTTCGTCGAGGAAGTGAACATTTTACGCGCAAATTCCGCAAGCATACCTTGCAAATCGCAAAGGGTAATCCCCTTATCCACAACCAACCCTTCCATTTGGTGGAACATAGGCGAATGGGTCGCATCATCATCCGAACGGAATACTCTACCCGGGGAAAGAATTTTAATCGGAGGCGCATTCTTTTCCATAACGCGGATTTGCCCTGCCGAGGTTTGGGTGCGGAGCAACAAATTGTCCGCAAGATAGAAGGTATCCTGCATATCGCGCGCAGGGTGATCTTTAGGGGTATTGAGGGCGGTGAAATTGTAGTAGTCCGTTTCAATTTCAGGGCCTTCAAACACCGTAAAACCCATACCTGCGAAAATATCAATCAATTCATTTTTAACAAGTGTGATGGGATGCAAAGCGCCTGCCTTGTACGCTTTTCCAGGCATCGTAATATCGATGCGTTCCTTGGCGTACTGCGCCTCCAACTCCATTTTCTTTACAACAACGGCACGTTCGTCAAACAAGGCCTCCATCGCTTGCTTGAACTCGTTAACAACCTTACCAAAAGTGGGACGTTCTTCCTTGGGCAAATCTTTCATGCCACTCATAATCCCTTTAAGCTCGGTTTGAAACTTTACCTTTACTTCGTAAAGCGCCCTGCCCGTTTCAGTCTGCTCAATCGCCGCGGTAATCTCCGCGCGTAAGCTTTCGATTTTTTCTTTCATATCTTTCCTCCGAAAAAAATTTCGTTAAATTTTTTTAATGCTGTAAAAGTGTTCATAAAGGCTGTATTTCCGCGTGGGTTGGATAACAACTAAAAAATAACGCCCTACGCGTCTATAAACGCGCAGGGCGAAACTCCGCTGTACCACCTGCATTCACGAGGAATTTCCTCGCCTTCATTTCCGCCATTACGCCGCGGTTACGGTTCTCCCTACCCCTAACAATAGGCTCAAAAGAACGGCTCCAAAGTGAAATGGTCGCTCTTCTCCCTTTCCGCGTCTTACAGCCCACGAACGCGGTCTCTTTGAAAGGGAATTTGAAACACGCCTGCTTTTTCATCGCCTTTAATTAAATTCGTATATAATTATATACGCTTCGCGTAAAAATGTCAACCATTTTTTCACCGCGAAGCGCAATTGCCACAATTATTTATTTTTCAAAAGGTCTCTAATTTCTTCCAAAAGACGGGTGTTTGCCATCGCCTTTTCCTCTTCTGCCGCTTTCGCGAGCGCCGCTTCTTCCGCAGCCTTAGCCGCTGCTTCCGCATCAGCCGCTTCCTTTGCAGCTTTCATTTCTTCAACCTTTTCTTCATAAATCACTTTCGCTTGCTTTCTCGAAACGCCTTGTTCTTTACGAATCTTGCAAATTTCTTTCTTTTCGTCCAAATTCAAACCATCGATCATTCTTTCGTGCGCTTTTGCAAAATTGTTCATCGCACGAACAATCACAAAGAGTACGAATGCGATAATGAGGAAGTTAATAATCGCACTAATGAACGAACCCCAGTCGATATAGAAGGATGCCGCCATATCGATTTCTTGACCGATTACTGCGCCGCTTTCATTCAAGATATCCTTGTACACTTCACCATTCGGAAGAAATGTTACAACACCGCTTAACCCTTCCTTACCCAAAATCAACGCCAAAAGCCAGTTGATAATAGGTTTCAAGATAAAGTTACTAAGCCCGTTTACGATTGCCGTAAACGCGCCGCCAACGATAACGCCGACAGCCATATCAAGCACATTACCACGGGTGATAAACGTCTTAAATTCGCCAAAAAACGCCTTAATTTTGCCTACTTTCTTTTTCATTTTTTACCTCTTCTTTTGCGATACCTCGCAGGTTTATGATAATATTATAACGCCCTGCGCGCATTTTGTCAAGAAGATAAAGAAAAAATGCAAAGAAAAACGGCGAAATGTCTTACACTTCGTCGTTTTTTAACTTTTCAAGTAAGTCGTTTACCAAAAATAGATCGCTTGCCGCCTCTTTTATAAAATCTAACAATCTCTCACGCGTTTCTTTCCTGTTCGCCCTTCCAAGGCCTTCCACATACGCAAGCAACAGGGCTTTTTCTAAAAATAAGACGTCTCGCAGGCTATCCTGCTCGTTGAGCGTTATTTCCCGTTTATCCAGCTTCATTTCTTCTCTTCCCCCTCATTCGTCGCATACCTGCCCTGTTCATTTTTCTTTTTAGGGGTTTTTCCAACCGCCAAAGCAACCAAACTTTCTTTGCGCTTTTCATGCCGAAAACCGATTTCTTCCATCGACATCGCCAACGCAAGATCGGTTAACAAGCGGGAATAAATTTTCACCTTCTTTTCCAAAATATCCTCTCGCTCCACAAGAGAAAATAGCATTTCTTGTTCCGCGAGCCCGTCCTCTTTCTTTTCTTCCATAAAAATCCCCCCGTCTTCCTTATTATCGGAAAAAACGAGGGGTTTTATACAGTTATATTGTTATTTCTTTGCAAAATCGCACAAATGCGCCAATGTACAGGTTGCACAAGCAGGCTTTTGCGAATGGCACACCTGCCGTCCGTGATAAATCAACCAATGATGCGCCTGCGACCAACACTCTTTGGGAATTACCTTGTAAAGCCCTTCTTCCACCTCAAGAGGGGTCTTGCCTTTCGCCAAGCCCAAACGGTTGCTAACGCGGAATACATGGGTATCCACCGCAATCGCCGCACCGCCAAACGCCACCGAATAAATTACGTTCGCAGTCTTTTTTCCTACCCCTGCAAGGGTCATCAATTCCTCAATCGTATCGGGCACTTCACCGCCAAACTTTTCCAAAATATCACGCGAGGCAGACAAAATATGTTCCGCCTTCATACGGTAAAAGCCACAAGAGAAAATGTATTTTTCCAGCTCCTTTTGCGATAGAGTAACCATCGATTCGGGGGTGTTATACTTCCCAAATAGTTTCGCCGTCACAATATTGACACGCTCGTCCGTACATTGCGCCGACAAAACCACCGCCACCAACAATTCGTATGGGGTCGTGTATTTGAGCGCAGGCTTTG
>JAZTYG010000043.1:0-8357 GCA_045636845.1 Candidatus Scatosoma sp. | reverse complement strand
GATGTCGAGACGGTAGAAAAAACGACTCAGGATATTATCGAGGGGACAAAGGATTATATATTGAAAGAATTAAGCCGAAATCTTAAGGGGTATGATTTAGAAGGTTTTGTGGCAGACCTTTTACGCGCTATGGGTTATCGTACTACTTTATCACCTCATGGTGGAGATAGAGGTATAGATATTACTGCCTACAAAGATGAACTTCCGCCGAGGATATTAGTCCAAGTGAAAAGCGGAGTGGAGGATATAAAAGAAAGCACTATACAATCCTTGAAAGGCGCAATGAGAGAAGGGGATTATGGACTTTTTGTGACGCTTGCCAATTATACGAAGAATGCTCAAAATTATTTGCGGAATACGCCTATAATTAGAGGAATCAACGGAACGGAACTTGTAGAGCTTATTCTAAAATATTACGACGGATTAAGTGATTGCTACAAAATGATGATTCCGTTGCAAAAAGTATATATCCCAAATTTGAAAACTTTGCAATAAACTACAAGAATTAGAAATAAAAAATGTAGGAAATTCAAGCAATTTCCTGCATTTTTTGGTCGAGGCGACGGGGATCTGCCCAAAGGGCATGGCTGCGAAACGCCGACAACTTTCGCATTATACTCCAAAATATCATTGCGGACGTTTCTCGCGCGAACCCACGGTAATACGTGGTTTCTCGCATCCATCGCAGAAAACAAAAAATACGGTGCAACCGCAAGGTTGCACCGTATTTTTGGTCGAGGCGACGGGGATCGAACCCACGACCTCAGCGTCCCGAACGCTGCGCGCTACCAGCTGCGCTACGCCTCGTTTCATTTGAAACGCATACATTATAACAAATACAATATGAAAAGTCAAATCATTTTTCCCTTTATCAAAAAGTATTTTTATTTTTTTCTTCACGGCGTTTGAACGATAGGGGGTATAAGTTGAACGGCAGGGCGATTGTACGCCCTGCCGTGGTTTATCCATACAATTTATGCGTTTTCTTCTGCTAAAAGATGTTTCATCTCGTACATGCCTGCCTCTTTTTGAGGTAAGAACTTCGCTGCGCGGATTGCGCCGACAGCGAAAACTCTCTTTGAATGAGCGCTGTGCGTGATGGTAATAATCTCATCTTCACCTGCAAACATAACTTCGTGTTCGCCAACAATCGTACCGCCGCGGACTGCGTGGATACCGATTTCACTCTTTTCGCGAGCGCCCACGATGCCTTCGCGACCGCCGACATAACGCTTTGCGGTGTCAAATGCTTCGTTGACGGAATCCGCCAACATCAACGCTGTACCGCTGGGTGCATCCTTTTTCAAATTATGGTGGCGTTCAATAATTTCCACGTCGTAATTATCCCCAAGCACCTGCGCCGCCGCTTTTACAAGAGCCTGCATTAAATTTACACCCAAGGAAAGGTTAGCGGTCTTAAAGATGGCTACCGATTTTGAATATTCCGCAACCAACGCTTGGTCTTCGGCGGTAAAGCCCGTTGAGGCAAGCACAATGCCCAAACCGTGCGTTTTTGCATATTCTAAGCGTTCAGCCAAGCCGATGGGGGAAGAAAAGTCGATGATAACATCCGCCTCTTCCTTGATATCCGCAAAGCTGGTGTAAACAGGGATACCGATTTCTTTCGGGTACAAGTCCACGCCGCAAACGGCGGTTGCATTCGGGTCGTCGGCAAGCAAGGAAAGAACATTTCCGCCCATTTTACCGCAGGCGCCGCAAATAATAATTCTCGTCTGTGCCATTACGCTTTACACTCCAAACCAAAATTCTTCATCGCGTTGAGTAACTTTTCACGGTTTGCCTCCTCCATCACCGTCAAGGGCGCGCGAGGTGCGCCTGCATCAAAACCAAGGATATTCATGGCCTCTTTTACAGGGATAGGGTTCACCTCAACAAAGCAGGCGTTTGCAAGAGGAAGGAGTTTATCGTTAAGCGCAATCGCTTCCGCAGTTTTCCCATCGCGAATTAACGCGCAAAGCTCGCTTACGCCTTGGGGTATAATGTTGGAAAGTACGGAGATTACGCCTGCGCCGCCGCAAGCAAGAATGGGGAAGTTTAACGCGTCTTCGCCCGAATATACATCGCACTTTTCACGAACAAGGCGGAAGGTTTCCATCGTTTTGCTCATATTGCCGCCTGCGTCCTTGATACCTGCGATATTAGGTATTTCCGCAATCTTCGCCATCGTAGCAGGTTGAATTTCCACGCCCGTTCTACCAGGTACATTATAAGCGATTACGGGGATGGAAACGGCTTCGCAGATTGCCTTATAATATGCCACCAAACCGTTTTGGGTGCATTTGTTGTAGTAGGGGGTGACGGCAAGTAAGCCATCCGCGCCGAACGCCTCGGCGGTTTTTGCCGCTTCCACAGCCTTTGCGGTGTTATTGCTGCCACAGCCGAAAATAACCTTCGCGCGGCCGTTTACTGCTTTTACAGCGTACTGCATAACAGAGTGCTGTTCTTCCACAGTCATGGTGGAGGGTTCGCCTGTTGTGCCGAGGAAAACAATCGCTGCTGTGCCGCCTGCGATTTGATATTCAATCATTGCGCCCAAAGCGTCAAAATTTACGCCTTTTTCGTTAAACGGGGTGATAAGCGCGGTTGCGCTTCCGTAATAAAATCCTTTCATAGTAGTATTGTATGCTCCTTTTAATCGTGCTTGTAAAATTTAGTCAAAGTAGCCCTTTGCCGCGAGTAATTCCGCGAGCAAGACTGCGCCGCCTGCCGCACCGCGAAGGGTGTTGTGGGAAAGCCCTACGAACTTATAATCGTAAACGCTGTCCTCGCGCAAACGGCCTGCCGTTACGGACATACCGTTGCCTTCCATGCGGTCAAGCTTTGCTTGAGGGCGATTATCCTCTTCAAAATATTTCAAGAATTGTTCGGGCGCGGAGGGGAGTTTCAATGCCTGCGGTGCGCCCTTGAAGTCTGCCCACGCGGAAAGAATTTCTTCCTTGGTAGGTTTGTTTTCAAATTTCACGAATACCGCTGCGGTATGCCCGTCGGAAACGGGTACGCGGAAGCATTGCGCGGTGATGGCAGGTGTGGTTGCCGAAATGATTTCGCCGTTTTCCACGCTGCCCCAAATTTTAAGGGGCTCTTTCTCGCTCTTTTCCTCTTCGCCGCCTATATAGGGGATAACATTATCTAAAATTTCAGGCATCGTAGCGAAGGTTTTGCCTGCGCCGGAAATTGCTTGATAGGTACAAACGACAGCCTCTTTGATACCGTACTTTTTCAAGGGGTGTAAGAGGGGTACATACGATTGCAAGGAGCAATTCGACTTTACAGCGATAAAACCGCGCTTCGTACCAAGACGAGCCTTTTGCGCCGTAATAACCTCAATATGCCCGTCGTTGATTTCGGGGATAACCATCGGAACGTCGGGGGTGAAACGGTGGGCGGAGTTGTTGGAAACCACGGGGATTTCCTTTTTTGCGTACATTTCTTCCAAAGCGCGGATTTTTGCTTTATCCATATTTACGGCGCAGAACACGAAATCTATCTGTCCTGCGATTTTGTCCATATCCGCCTCTGCATCCAACACGATGAGGTTGGCATATTTTTCGGGAATGGGGGTAGCAAAAGCCCATTTATCTCCAACTGCCTCTTGATAAGTTTTCCCTGCCGAACGCGAGGATGCGGCAAGAACGGTAACCTTAAACCAAGGATGGTTTGCAAGTAGCATCATAAAGCGTTGGCCGACCATACCCGTCGCGCCGATT
The DNA here is from genome assembly GCA_045636845.1 of Candidatus Scatosoma sp. Taxonomy (GTDB): domain Bacteria; phylum Bacillota; class Clostridia; order Christensenellales; family Borkfalkiaceae; genus Scatosoma. Next base: position 4,629 of record JAZTYG010000043.1, on the reverse strand, counting down.
ACGCCTACCTTGTATTGTTTCATATTTCTTTCTCCAAAATTGAACATATCTTGAATAATAACATATTATCACATGGGACATGAAAAGTCAAAGATTTTTCGCGTATTTTCCCTTTGAAAGGCAGAGATAAAGAAATATTTATAGAAATAATTTCAAATTTTTAGGAAAATTCCTTGAAATAATCATAAATTTGTAGTAGAATAGATAGGAATTATATTCGCGGGTGAGAAAAACACTCCTTTTTCGTTTGACGGAAGAGGAAGATGGGTATATTACAAAGACAGCGAAAAGATTTGGAGTTATGAAATGGCAGAACAAAAGAAAGGGCTAATTGCCCGCATGCTGGAAGGCAAAGAAAGAAGTGAAGAATATGCAAGAAGTACGCTACCGACCAACCGTTGGCAGTTATTTTGGGATATTTTCAAGGGGAACTTTTGGAAACTTGTAAAGGTAAACCTCTTGACTTTACTTTTCTTCGTGCCTCTTTTGGCGGTGTTGGTATTGACTTTGCTGTTAAAAGAAAGCAACGGTATTACTTACCCGTTTGGCGCAAACCTTGGCGTAGGGTATCCTGCTGCGCCTGGTTTACAAGGTGTATCCGAAAACCTTACCTTGCGTGTAGGGATGACCTCGTACCTGTTGATTTCCCTTACCTCCGTAATTGCGGCGGTAGGCTTGGCAGGCGGTATGTATGTTATCCGTAATATGGTTTGGACGGAAGGTATCTTTATTGCAAACGATTTTTGGCGTGGGGTAAAGCTCAACTACAAAAACGCATTGCAAACGGCAATTTTCTTCTGTATGGTATTCTCTTTCTGCCAAACGATGATTAACATTTCCAACGTGACGATTGCAAGCGGCACAGTAGAAGGCGGTCAAATTACTTGGCTCCGTATATCGCAGGGCGCAAGCTATTTGTTCATGACGCTTGGCGCGATGATGGCGCTTTGGATGATTGCGCTTGGCGTAAACTACAAGATGACCTTCCTTGTAATGTTGAAAAACTCCTTCTTGATGACGATCGGTACTTTACCGCAAACGGTATTTTTTGGCGTGTTGGCGTTTATCCCCATTGTCCTTCTTATAATCGGCGGGGAAATGTTGCTTAGTTTTGGTATCATTATCTTGATTTTGTTTGGTTTGTCGTATATGCTGTTGGTGTGGTTAGATTTCGCACAATGGGTATTCGATAAATATATCAACCCCAAACTCGATGGGGCAAAGGTGGGCAGAGGTATCTACAACCGCGACGGCTCGGCGCAGCTTACTGGGGATGACAGCGCGGCGACTATCGAATATCAACGCATGATTCTTGCGCATGGTAGATCCCGTTTGGTTGCTAGACCGATTAAGCCGATTGACGACTCGTTACAGGTATATGAATTGCCGCAGGCGTTCACCCGTGAGGATTTGAAGAAATTGCGTGAAAGTAAGCAAAACATCGCGGAAGACTCCGAGGCGTATGCAGAAGAACACAAAAACGATTTGCGTTATGTAGAATATAACAAGCAGTTTGACGAGCGTGAACGCGCTTTACAAGAGGAAGAAATGAAGGGCAAGAAAAAACGCGCCAAGAAACCTCCGAAAATTTTGAACGAAAATAAAGACGAAAAATAAGGTAGGGGGCGAAAGCCCCCGCTTTATGCGTCAAAATGGAGATTGCCATGGAAAAGAAATCGGCGTATTGCCACCTTGCAAAATGGTTTGAATATCTCAATGATGACTGCGGCTATGAAAACTGGTCGCAGTATTTAATTGCGAAGCTTTCCCGTTATCCCTTAACGGCAGGCTTGGACGTGGGCTGCGGCGGCGGTTGGTTTACGCGTGCCTTTCAAAAGCAGGGCTACGCGATGACGGGGTTGGATATCTCGGCGGAAATGCTAGACTTCGCGCAGGAAACGGCAATGAAGGCAGGCTTACGCGGCGAGTATATTTTAGGGGATATTTCCAAGATGAAATTGCCTCCGCGTTTTGATTTTGTTACCGCTATCAACGATTGCGTGAACTATATCCCGAAAGGTAAGATAAAATCGGCATTTAAGAATGTCCGCGGCGCATTGAAAAAGGGTGGAATTTTCCTGTTTGATATTAGCTCCAAGGGGAAAATTGACGGTAAAATTGCAAATACTGTTTCGGTGGATGATCGAGAGGATATTACGTACCTTAGTTTTAACCGCCCCGAAATAGACGGCGTAACGATGGAGGTAACGCTGTTTGCGAAAAACGAGGACGGCTGTTATCAACGCTTAGATGAAACCCATCGTCAATATGCCTACGAGGAAGAGGAAATTCTTTCTGCTTTGGAAGAATGCGGCTTTACCGTTATTGAGGTGGAAGGACATCTTGGTACTGACAAAGCGACAAGCGATAGGATTAGCTTTTTGGCGCAAAAGAGGTGAGTATGGAAAATTTAGTTCGTACTTTGATATACGACGGGCAGGTATCTTTGACGGTTGCGAACACGACGGAGATTGTGCAAATGGGTATCGAACGTCACCGCTTGTCGGCGGCTTCGGCGTATGTGCTTGGAAAAGCGTTGTCTGCATTGACCTTTATGAGTGCGTGTTTGAAGGATGACCGCGGCGAGATATCCCTTGCGTTGAAAGGGGACGGCCCTTATAACGAAATCGGTATATCGGGCAATAAATTGCTTAATATCCGTGGATTTATCGGCAATACGGCCCTTGAAGGGGGCGCAAACAAGGAGGCGGAGCGTGTTGCTTTGGGGGAAAATTCCGCCATTACCGTTGTTCGTGACGATGGGTTTAACCGTCCGTTTGTCGGCGCGTGCGCGTTGCCGAAAGACGGTGGGATAGACGAAGGCTTTGAGGAATATTTCCGCATAAGCGAACAACTCCCTACCCGTATTAAAACGGTGGTGGAATTAGACGAAAACGGCAACTGCGCGTTTGCAGGCTTTGTTGTTTTGCAACCCCTGCCTTTTACGGAAGAAAGGGTGTTGAAGAAGATGGAAAACGTGGATTTGAGCGCGTTGCTTTCGGCGGTAAAAACGCAGGGTGTAGCGGAATGCGTTTCTCAATATTTCACCGTAGATAAAGGGGTATGGGAAGTGCGTGAGGCAAGATATCAATGCCATTGTTCGCGTCGCTACGTGCTTGGGGTTTTGGCATCGCTTGGCGAAACGCAAATGCGACAAATTATTGATGAGGACGGTTCGGTAAAGGTGCATTGTCACTACTGCAATACCGATTATGAATTTACACACGAGGATGCGGATACGCTGTTTCCGAAAAAATAACGGCGAGAAAGCAAACTCATTTGGTTATACGTAATGAAAGATAGTAAGGTGCAAAAAATTGATTTTAGCCGTAAGCGTTTGTCGATGCTTGCGGATAAATTCTACAATGAAGGTGATTTCTTATCCGCGCTGCGGATTGCGTACAAGCAGTTGAACGCATACGGCGGCGACGGGGATATTTTTGCGCGCCTTTCGGACATTTACGAGGCGATGAATTTACAAGGTACGGCAATCAACTGGTGGTTCCGTTTCTTGGATGTCGCAGAGGAAGAGGATTTACCCGATGTGTATGAGGGGTTGGCGGTCAACTACCTGAACTTAGGACAAGAAAGTGCATCGGCTTATTATTACAATAAATTGATTGATGCGGACGATATGCTGTCCGAGGAAACGAAAATTGACATCGCCGAGGCGTTTTCTATCTCGAAAAAGGATAAATTCCACTTTGTTTATCCTCCTCGTCTTGCCGATTACACCAAAGAGGTCAATCTTGGCTCGAAGGCGTTAAAGGCAGGCGATTTAGACCGTGCTATTGAAGAATTTTCCGCGGTAGAAAGAGGCTCGAAACAATACGGTCAAGCGATGGAGATGCAGGCAATTGCCTATTTACTGTCTGGAAAATCGAACGAGGCGGAAGAGGTATGTTTGCGCCTTTTAGAGGACGAACCCGATAATATCCGCGCGCAGGCGACCCTTGCCGCGGTGTATTTGGAACAAGGTAGAACGGAAGAAAGTAAGGATTTGGCAATTCGTTTAACGGCTGTTAAGACGGACGATACGGACGATTTGTATAAAATTGCCACCGTTTGCTGTGAAAACGGCTTGCACGAGGAAGCCTATCAAACCTTTTGCGAACTGGATAAAAAGATCCCTTTTGATGGTAGAATGTTGTATTTCAAAGGTGTATCCGCCTATAAAAGCGGACGGGTCAAAGAGGCGGTTAAGGCGCTTGGCGACCTTTGTACCGTTTATCCCGATGCGGAGGTTGCGAAATATTATCTAAAAGCCTTGCGCGCATACGAGGAAGAGGGGGGCGATGCGCCCGAATTGACCTATTTTTACCACTTACCGCAAGAGGAGCGTGAAAACCGTTGCCATTCCCTTATCACGATGGGCAAAAGCCCCAAAGACGACGCAGAATTGTTCGGTTTGCTTGCCTTGCACGACGGGTATTTTAAGTGGTGCTTTGACGAAATGGACGGCAGTGACCACGAGTTGCAATATTTGGGCTTGCTAACGGCTGTACATGTGCGCGCGGATGAATTTATTGAAGAAGTGATGCTCGATTACGAGGTAGCGGACATTTTGAAGGTGGAAACCTTGCGTATGCTGTTAGAGCGTAACGAGGAAATGGAGCTTGGCTTGGTGCT
>JAZTYG010000042.1:0-11672 GCA_045636845.1 Candidatus Scatosoma sp. | reverse complement strand
GCGGTTAAACGCCTGCCAATTAAATCAACATATTTTTCCGTACCAACGATATAACCACCCGTAGGCGCAAGACCGCCACCGGGGTTTTTGATGAGCGAACCAACCGCAACATCTGCGCCAACATCACAAGGTTCAAGCTTTTCAACAAACTCACCATAGCAGTTATCTACGAAAATACAGCCGTTGAAACCGTTTTCACGGACAAACGCGCAAATTTCACCGATTTCCGCAACCGTGAAAGCATCACGAAGTTCGTACCCACGCGAACGTTGAATATAAATCATCTTGAGCTTTTCCCCGATGCGCTTCATATCGGACAAAATAGCGTTTTTGTCAAATTTTCCGTCCGCCGTTAATTCAGTACAGTCAAAGGAAATACCAAAATCCTTTAACGAGCCGTTTCCATCGCCGTAAATTACCCCACGAATGGTATCGTAAGGCATACCCGAAATGGACAAAACAGCATCCCCCGTACGCAATACGCCAAACAAGCCAACCGTCAAAGCGTGCGTACCGCTTAACAACGCAGGCGAAACAATGCCGCTTTCCGCGCCCATAGACGCCGCAAAAACATCGCCAAGCACAAAACGGCCTTCGTCACCGTAGCCATACCCCGTTGTCGGGTTGAAATGGCGAAGGGCAATCGAATGCTTATTGAACGCCTTTAATACCTTTTCTTGGTTATATTCGCTAATTTCATCCGCAAGCGCGAACTGTGCGGTTAATTGTCCTTCACTCTTTTTAATCAACTCTTCTACCATCATAATTTTTCAATCCTCTCTTGTATTATGTCTGACATAGGTATTATGTCACGCATACTACCTATTGTTTAATATCTCACAAACCCTATCCGCCGTTGCCTCTTCCGGTTGCAAATATGTGTGTTTTTGCATACGCTTAAAGAAGGTTTGCTGGCGTTTTGCGTACTTTCGCGTGTTATTTTTCACGATTTCCATCATTTCCGCCTCAGTCGTACCGATACGAAGCCCTTCCGCGATTTCTTTATAACCTATGCCTTGCATACATTGCATTCCTTCGGTTACACCGCTTTGCAACAGGCTTTGCACCTCTTCAATCAATCCTTGCTTAAACATTTCCTCTACGCGTAAATTGATACGGTTGTACAACTTATCCCTTGGATATTCAATCGAAACCGCCTCAAAATCAAAGCGTGGAATTGGCGCATCCTGTTGCAGGGACTTCGCCCTGCCTGTTACATCATAAATCTCTAAAGCGCGGATAACACGCTTTAAGTCGTTATAATGGAGCTTTTTGGCGCTCTCCGCATCCTTTTCGCATAAAATAGAATAAACATATTCCTTGCCATGCGTTTCCGCCAAGGCTTCATATTTTGCGCGCACCTCTTCATTTGCGCCTATATTGCCAAACTGGCTCTTATAAAGCAAGGAATTGATATAAAAACCCGTTCCGCCGCAAATTATCGGCGTTTTCCCTTCGGAAAGCAGCTTTTCAACGATAGGCAATGCCATTTCTTCATAATCGCTTACCGAAAAGCTTTCCGTAGGCTCTACCACATCAATTAAATAGTGCGGAATTCCTTCTCTCTCTTTCAATGTAGGTTTCGCAGTACCGATATTTAAGCCCTTATATACCAAAAGAGAATCCGCAGAGATAATTTCTCCGTTTAATGCTTTCGCGCAAGCCACCGAGAGCGAGGTTTTTCCCGATGCCGTTGCACCGCATATCACCAACACCTTCGCCATTAAACAATCCTCTTGAACATTTTTTCTATTTCAGTACGGCTCATTTTCACCACGACAGGTCTACCGTGAGGGCATTTCAACCCCATATCGCCATCCATCAACGCAAACAACGCATCAATTTCTTCACGGGTCAAATCCATACCGCCTTTTACCGCCGCTTTACAAGCCGCCGAAGCAAGCTTATCCTTGAGGATTTCCGCCAAGCGAATTGCACGATAACCGCCGATATCCCCTAAAATTTCATTGAAAAATGCTTCTAAATTGATATTTTGCAAGTCCAAAGGAATGGCATAAATCAACAGTTTTTCACCTTCCAACCTTGCATCAAAGCCCATTTCCGTAATTTCGGGTAAATGTTCGTTAATAAACTCACGCTCAAATATATTCAACGACAATTCGTAAGGCATCAACATAGGTTGTTGTGCGATTGAACGATTTTGTATTTGCTCCTTTAAGCGGTTGAAAATCAAACGCTCGTGCGCGGCGTGCTGGTCAATGATATAAATATCGTCTTTACATTCATACATCAAATAGGTATTAAAGAGCTTTCCAGCATACACGCAAGCGGAAACATCGATACGATTTTGCTTGCTCTTTTTCTCCAACTCCTCCAAGAAACGCTTATTCTCCTCAAAAGGATCAACCTTGGGGGCAGGTTGCGGGATGGGAATCATGATACCATCACTTACGCCTATTGAATGGCGGTTAAAATACAAATCGGGGAATTGCTTGTGTAAATCCTCAACCGTCTTTTTCGAGGGCTTTTTAGGTTTTTTAGAGGACCCACTAGGCACATAGTCTTCAATTTGATCCATCGGGATAAAGCCAGGGATCGGTTCTTCCTTGCGTTCTGCTACCTCAAACGGCAACTCAAGTCCTTGCTTTTTTGCCGTGAACACAGGCGCGCTAATCTCCAGTTCGCGTTGAGCGTCCTCATAGGTAAGCGTCGTTGTAGCAAAAGCCGAGGATTGCTTATTTTTCTCACTTACCTCGTCCACCCTATTCGATAAATCGAACATAGAGGTAAAGACATGCTTTTCTTCCACCTTTTTTTCGACAGGCTTTTGCGCTGTTGGTGCAGGAATAGGCGCAGGCGCATCGTCCGTATAAACCGATGTAGTCGGCGCAGCAACAATGTATTCCATTGCCTTCGTTTGACCGTCTAAAACGGCGGAAATCACCGAATAAATGCAACCGTAAATGATTTTATTGTCCGCAAAGCGCACATCCGTCTTATTGGGATGCACATTCACATCCACAATTTCCGTGGGCACATCAATATACAATACATAAAAAGGATATTGACGTTTCATTGCATAGGTCGAATATGCGTTGGAGAGCGCCGACGAGATGATTTGATTTTGAATATAACGACCGTTTAAGAATACGCTTTGGTAGCTTTTATTTGCCTTGAAAAAGTTTTGGTTGCCGATATACCCATGGATACGAATGCCGTGTTTATTTGCATCAATATGGAAACATTGTGAAAGGGTTGCCGCGCCGTAAATGCCTACAAGCGCCTCTTCAACGCCACCGCCAAACGATTGCAACTGCTTTTTACCGTCCACATAATAGGTAAAGGAAATTTCTGGGCGGTTTAAGATGAAACGGGAAACAAAGTTCGTAATATCCGTTTCTTCTCCCTTATCCGTTTTCAAGAAATCTAAGCGCACAGGAATATTACAGAAAAGCATTTCCACCGATACATCCGTACCATTTTCACCTGCCGTTTCGGTAATTTGCCCAAGCTCGCCGCAATCGGAATGCAAGGAATAACATTTTCCGTCCTTCGTTTTGGATGTAATCGTCATCTTCGATACCGAAGCAATCGATGCCACAGCCTCCCCACGGAAACCGAGCGTCAAGATGTTTTCCAAATCCTCCGCCTTTGCGATTTTACTGGTCGCATGCGGTAAAAATGCGGAATGCAAGTCGTCATGTTCGATACCGCAACCGTTATCAACAACGCGAATCAACTGCTTACCACCCATTTCAATATAGATTTCAATTTCCGTTGCTCCTGCGTCAATAGAGTTTTCAACAAGCTCCTTGACAACCGAATAAGGTCTTTCTACCACTTCCCCGGCCGCAATTCGATTGTACACCTTTGCAGGCAATATGTTAATTTTAGGCATTATACTTCTCCGTCAAGTTTATCCTTCAAATCGCCAAGCAGCATAAAAGCTTGCATGGGCGACATCGTGTTTAAGTCAATTTCGGAAATAATTTTTTCTACTTCCGTCAAGGTCTTTTCTTCAACAACCTCTTCTTCTACAAACTCCGTTTGCATTTTTCCGCGTGCGATATCATTCTTTTCCAAAGCCTTCAAAATGCTCTTTGCGCGTGTAGTTATTTCCTTTGGTACACCTGCAAGTGAAGCTACTTCGATACCAAAGCTACGGTTTGCGCCGCCTCTTGCGATTTTTCGCAAGAATACAACTGCACCGTTAAATTCTTTCACTGTTACCTTGTAATTCTTTACCCCTTCGAGCTTATTTTCAAGCTCCGTCAATTCGTGATAATGGGTCGAGAATAAGGTTTTCGCCCCGATATGCTTTGTCAAAAATTCGATAACCGACCAAGCAATCGACAAGCCGTCGTAAGTACTTGTCCCACGGCCAACCTCATCCAAAATCAAAAGGCTATCCTTTGTCGCGTGCAACAAAATCGTCGCGACCTCGGTCATTTCTACCATAAAAGTACTTTGGTCAAAAATCAAATTATCACTTGCGCCAACACGGGTGAAAATGCGATCTGTCAAAGGAATTTCCGCCCCTTTCGCAGGCACAAAACAACCAATATGCGCCATGATAACAATCAAGGCAACTTGACGCATGTAGGTACTCTTACCAGCCATATTGGGGCCTGTAATAATGGCGCAACGGTTATCTTCATTGTCAAGTAACGCATCGTTCGGCACGAAACGCTCTTTAGAAATCGCCTCAACAACAGGGTGACGCCCGTCGGAAATATTTAACGGTTTTCCGCCCTCTACAATTTTAGGGCGAATATATTTACGCTCTTTTGCAACAGTTGCAAAGGATACTAAACAATCAAGCAAAGCCATTGCCGATGCCACCGTTTTCAACTGTTCAAGATGTGCAAGAAGCACCTCCATCAATTGACCGTACAGCTTTGTTTCGATTTGCACAGCGCGTTCGCCACTCGTCAACACTTTTTCCTCAAACACCTTTAATTCCTGCGTGATAAAGCGTTCGCCCGTGGTCAAAGTTTGCTTACGAATATATTCGGGGGGTACCTGTTCCTTAAAGGAATTCGACACCTCGATATAATAACCAAATACCCTGTTAAAGCCAACCTTTAAGGTTTTAATACCCGTACGTTCTCTTTCGTTGTATTCAATTTGACGAAGAATTTGTTCCGCATCGCTCTTAATCGTACGAAGTTCATCTAACTCCGCATAGAACCCATCGCGGATATAGCCGCCATCCTTCATATTTGCAGGAGGTTCATCCTTAATCGCCGCCGATAACAAATTCACAAGTTCGGACATATCCAAAAGATCCCTGTCTAAATCACGAATAATTTGCGAGGTGAACCCCGATAACTGGAACTTGATAGAAGGCAGCATTTGCAAAGACTTCTTTAATGCGATACAATCTCTCGGTGCAAAATTACCGTTGGAAATTTTACCCGACAAACGCTCAATGTCGCTAATCTCATGTAAATTTTCGGAAAGCCCTACGCGTATAACCGCAGAATTGTACAATTCCTCTACCCCATTCAAGCGGTAGTTGATTTCATCAATCTCCTTCAAGGGTGACAAAATCATACGGGAAAGCATACGCGCGCCCATCCCCGTTTTCGTCTTATCCAAAATCCACAAAAGCGAACCGTATTTCTTATTTTCCGCGTTATTTCTAAGCAATTCCAAATTGCGTACAGCATTACCGTCAAGCGTCATAAAACGGTCTTTATTGACTACCTTAATCGTACTAATATTCGCAAGGGAATGTTTTTGCGTTTCGCGTAAATATTCAATCAATGCGCCCGATGCCGCAATCAAATTGTCCTTTCCTCCGATACCGTAAGCGGACAAGCTTTTTGCCCCTAACTGCTCAAGTAAGTTCTTTTCCGCGTGCTTTACGTTAAATGCCCAAGGCAGATAGCAAGAAAACGGAGGCAATAGATTGTGACGAATTTCCTTAATCTCTTTCGTCAAGGACAACATCTCATCGTTGCAAATAACTTCCGCAACGGACATTTTCACAAGATGCTCCACCACCTCGTAAACGGCCGTTTCCCCTAAAAATTCTTCCGTGAAAAATTCACCCGTGGTAATATCCGTCCAAGCGACCGCAACCCCATCAGGGAATTTGAACACGCAAGCAATATAGTTATTTCTGCTTTCGTCCAACATCGTTTCTTCCGTCAATGTACCTGCGGAAATAATGCGTACTACATCACGCTCTACAAGCCCTTTGCTTGCCTTCGGATCGGAAAGCTGATCGCAAATTGCCACCTTTTCACCGAGCGCCACAAGCTTTGCGATATAGGTATCCGCCGCATGGTAAGGAATACCACACATAGGCGCGCGTTCCGCCAAACCGCAATCTCTGCCCGTCAAGGTTAAATCTAACAATTTCGACACCTTTATAGCATCGTCAAAAAACATCTCGTAGAAGTCGCCGAGACGATAGAAAACCACGCAATCCTTATGTTTTTCCTTTATGGAAAGATAATGCGTCATCATTTGTGAAAGTGCCATATCATCACCTATCCCTTAAATCATTTCCCCAAACAACGAAATGCCGTTCGCTTTCGTTATCCTTAATTGAATAAATTGCCCAACCATATCCGTTTCACTCTTAAAATAGCCCATTCGGCCAAATTCATCACGACCCATATATAAGCCCTTCTTTGCATCGTAATCTTCGCAAAGGATTTCCACCGTTTTACCAAGGTATTTTTCCGATTTTTTACGGGTCAAAGTATTCACCAAATCCACAAGACGCATAATTCTATCCTTTTGAATATCGGGGGGAATATGCCCTTCCATCTCCGCCGCTTTTGTGCCTTGTCTTGTGGAATATACAAAGGTAAACGCCGAAGCAAAATCCACTTCCTTAACGAGCGATTCCGTTTGCAGGTAATCTTCTTCCGTTTCACGGGGGAAGCCAACGATGATATCCGTCGTTACCTCCGCTTCGGGGAAATAGGATTTTAACATACGAATTTCGTCCAAGTACTTTTCACGGGTATATCGACGGTTCATTGCCTTCAAAATAGGGTTTGACCCCGATTGAACGGGTAAATGCACCAACCTGCATATCTTTCTATGCTTCGCCATTACCTTGACCACGTCTTCATTAAAATCTTTCGGGTGGCTAGTCATAAAGCGTAAACGGAAGTTCCCTTCAATCGATGCGATAGCATCTAACAATTCCGCAAAAGTCATACCCGTAGAACCGTCTGAGCCATAGGAATTTACATTTTGTCCAAGTAAAGTGATTTCCTTATACCCTTCCGCAACCAAACCGCGTACTTCGTTGATGATATTTTCAGGTTTCCTGGAACGCTCTCTGCCGCGTACATAAGGCACGATACAATAGGAACAAAAATTATTGCAACCGTACATAATGTTTACCCAAGCGTTGGGGTAACTGGTACGATAAGCATCGGTAAATTCTACGATTTCCCCTTCTTTTTCACGAATGGAAATAACCTTTTTCTTTTGCGCCTTCTTTTTCACGATTAAATCGCCAAGCTCTTCAAGGTTTAATGTGCCAAACATAATGTCGATAAACGGGAATTTCTTTTTTAATACTTCCGTTTTTCCCTTTTCTTGAGTCATACAACCGCCCACCGCAATCAACAGGTTCGGGTTGTTCTTTTTCATCTTTTTCAAAGCGCCTATGTTGCCAAATGCGTGGTTTTCCGCATTTTCACGGATACAACAGGTGTTAAACACGATGATATCCGCGTCCTCTTTGGTTTGCGTTTCCACATACCCAAGCCGACGAAGAATCCCTGCGATTTTCTCCGATTCGTGCACATTCATTTGACAGCCATACGTGATGATGTGATATTTTTCTTGCATCTCTTTTCTTTCCATTTTTGAAATTGAACATAATGTCCGAGTATAATATTTTTTTATATTATACTCCTTTTTAACACTTTTCGCAAGTCTTTGCGTATGCCTTGTACAATTTTACGGGAGAAAATCCTACTAAATATTCATAAAAATCCACAAATTTACAATACTGCTTTTGATGAGAATTATCCGAAAATTGTTATGGTTTTTATTTTTGCTCTCCCTACTTTTCGCCTGTATTGGCGCAGGGTATTATTTCGCAACCACAAAAAACACCCATTTATATCCCGAAAAATTAACCTTAAACGAGCAAACCGTTCTTATTTACGACCGTTATGAGGAAGAGGTAAAAAATGCGTCCGCGCTTTTTTATAACCAAACCGTGAAAATCGAAAATATTTCCAAATACGCGCAAAATGCCGTAATTTGTACGGAAGATAAACGCTTTTACAAGCATAACGGTTTTGATATCAAGCGTATCGCCAAGGCTGCATTAAACAACGCAAGATCAAAATCTTTCAAAGAAGGTGCGTCCACCATATCCCAACAGTTAATCAAAAACACGCATCTTTCCCACGAGAAAACAATACGGAGAAAGTTGAAGGAATGGAAACTTACAAGACGATTAGAAAAACGATATTCGAAGGACGAAATTTTAGAAAAATACCTAAATACCATTTATTTTGGGCATAGCTGTTTCGGCATCCGCGCCGCGGCAGAGTTTTACTTTAACAAACAGCCAAACGAGTTAAGTTTGGCAGACTCCGCCGTATTAGCGGGTTTAATCAAATCCCCCAACCACTATTCCCCTTTCAAAAATGCGGAAAAATGCAAAAAACGAAAGGATATTGTTCTAACGCTATTACAGCAAAACGGCTATATCACCGAGGCGGAGCGTAAAACAGCCATGCAAATCCCTTTGCCGACAACGCCCGATACTGCAAAAAATAACGATGGATACCTTAGCTTTGTCTTTGAGGAATTAGAAGATATTGCCAAAGAAAAGCATTTTCGGTTAGGTGGAAACATTCGGATTTTCACCGAGCTTGACCACGATTTGCAGGATAAATTGAACGCTATTGCGAAAAACGCAGAAGATTGCGACAAAACCATGCTTATTCTTGACGGTGAAAGTAAAAGATATAAGGCTGCCATCTCCACCGTCGGTGGAATTAAACGGTTACCTGGCTCTCTTATTAAACCGCTTTTGGCTTACGCCCCTGCCATCGAGGAAAACATTATCTCACCCGTTACTCCACTTTTAGATGAAAAAGTTAGCTATGGAAATTACAGCCCCGATAACTACGACGGAAAATACCACGGCTACGTTAGCGCCCGTGAAAGCCTTGCTAAAAGCCTAAACATCCCTGCCGTCAAGCTATTACAATCGCTTGGGGTTGAAAAGGGCGCAAGTTATTTGACAAAACTTGGTTTACCTGTCGAAAAAGCGGATTATTCTTTGGCGTTGGCGCTTGGAGGTATGAAAAACGGTTTTTCCTTACAAGATATCATCAATTCCTACGCCGCCCTGCAAAGCGGCGGAAAGTTTACCCCCTGCGGATTTATAAAGAAAATTCTTATTAACGATGTTTGCGTATATACGCATAAGCCCACCTCAACAAGAGTCTTTAGCGAGGAAACAGCATATTTAACAACGGATATGTTGCAAACTGCAGTAAAAGATGGGACAGCGAAAAAACTACGCGCCCTTCCTTTTCAAATCGCCGCTAAGACAGGGACAGTCGGTACAGAAAAGGGAAACACCGATGCATACGCCCTTTCTTATACAACAAAGGATATCGCAGCCGTTTGGTTAGGAAACGCGGATAATCGCTTTATCGAACATATAGGCGGCGCATTGCCCTGTTCGTTATTACGAGAAATCAACGAGGTCTTGTACGATAAATATACAGCGCAAAATATGCAAATTCTCCCCTTTCAAAAACCGCAGGGCGTTGTGGAGGTTGCCCTTGATAAACAGAGCTATTACGCCACGCATACTATATTATTAGCGGAGGATATTGCCCCCTTAGACTTTCGCTTTACCGAACTATTCAAAAAGGATATGATACCCTCAAAAAAGTCTGTTTTCTTCTGCAATCCAAGCATTTCCACCCCTACCATCACCCTAACGAAAAACGGGGTAAAAATCACCTTTCAAGAGCATACGCCTACCCTTTATAACTACCGTATTGAACGGTATGATTATACCACGCATACTACTTTATATCAGGGAGAGTACTTGCCCGAATTCTTAGACACGAGCATCGAAAACAATCGACGATATCTCTATACTGTCACCCCTATTTACGACAAACATGAAGGCACGCCGATACACCTGCCCGAAATCATCACAACCTCCCCACAAGATAAAATCGTCAATGAAGAATGGTGGAAATATTAAAACCCCGCGAAGATTATCTTCACGGGGTTTTTTCTATTCTCTTTTATTACAGCTTGATTTTTTCAATCGATTCAAACGCTTCCGCAATTAAACCTTCTACATCCAACTTTGCTTCCTCACGCATAATTTCCGCCAACTTCGGACGAATTGCAGGAAAATCGGGCAAGAATACCGTACAGCAATCTTCAAAAGGCAAAATCGAAGTTTCATACGCGCCCATTTTTACCGAACGGTCGATAATCTCATTCTTATCAAACCCTACAAGCGGACGAAGAACAGGCAAATGCTCCACCACCGAGTTGGAAGATGTCATCCCTTCGATGGTTTGGCTTGCTACCTGTCCCAAACTTTCACCCGTAATCAAACATTGTGCGCCGATACGCAAAGCATGGCGCTCTGCAATACGATACATGAAACGGCGGAGCAAGGTAATCATCAAGTCGGGCTTGCACTTTTCATGGATAGCCTCTTGAATATGGGTTACTTTTACGGTGTACAAGTTTGTTCCGCAAGTATATTCGGACAAAATCTTCGCCAAATCCACCACTTTTTCCTTCGCCTGCATATTCGTATAAGGATAGCTGTGGAAATGTAAGCAATCTACCTTCAAGCCGCGTTTTGCCATCATATGCCCTGCAACGGGGCTATCAATACCGCCCGAAAGAAGCAATAAACCCTTCCCTGCCGTACCAACGGGCATACCGTTTGCGCCTTCGATAAACTCGCTAAAGACAAGCGCCTTGCCGTTTTCACGAATATCTACGCGCACAACAAAGGAAGGCGTATGCACATCTACCTTTAATGCGCCCTTTGCGTAATTTAACAACAAACCGCCAAGCGTTTTGCTAATTTCCACCGAAGTCAAAGGATATTTTTTATCGCCGCGGTGCGATTCCACCTTAAAAGTACCTTCTTCTCTTGCAACGAGCTTTGCAGCCTCGAAAATAGAATCCATATCAGATGCCGTTTCATAGGCAACACTCATCGTGTGCAAGCCGAATACCTTTTTCAATTTTTCAACGATCTCTTCCGTTTCATATTCGGGAAAGTTCTGCACCAAATATCTACCGCTGTTTTTAACAAGCTCGGCATCAAAACCATCTAACGCCCGTTTTAA
Source organism: Candidatus Scatosoma sp. (assembly GCA_045636845.1). GTDB lineage: Bacteria > Bacillota > Clostridia > Christensenellales > Borkfalkiaceae > Scatosoma. The sequence continues at coordinate 372 of JAZTYG010000042.1, read as the reverse complement.
GTTGGTTTCAAAGGCTCTTTCAAAGAAACCTCTATTTTTACCTTTCAAATAAATTTCCGAATATCGAATTATGATAACTCTTTCCATAGTATTTCCTTTTATTTCATTTTTCTCGCAAGCTCGTTGCCCACTTCGTTTAATATCTCAGCGGCTTTAACAACCTCTTCCTCTGTCGTTTGAGGTGAAAAACTAAGTCTAAGCACTCCATCCGCTATTTTTTCATCGTAACCGCACGCCAAAATCACCTTGCTGTAACGATTTTTTGCATTCGACGAGCAAGCCGACCCCGTACCGATAATTAAACCTTTGTCGTTTGCCATATGCAACAGGATTTCACCGCGTAAACCGCGCACAGCTACGCTCAAGATATAC
>JAZTYG010000041.1:0-1760 GCA_045636845.1 Candidatus Scatosoma sp. | reverse complement strand
GCGTTTACCGTGCATGGTATGTTTACCCCCGGTAACTACTTCTACAACGGTATCGGCCACGTGAACGTAAACTACGAAAAGGTACTTCAAAAGGGTTACCGCGGTATCATCGCGGAGGCGCAAAACGCGCTTGCAAAGCTTGATGTGAGCGACCCCGAATATGTACAAAGATATAACTTCCTCACCGCGGTTATCGAATCGTGTGAAGCGGTTGTGGAATATGCGCGCAGATACGCTGTGCTTGCGCGTGAAATGGCGAAAAAGGAAAAGGACGAAACGCGCAAAGCGGAATTGATGGCGATTGCAACCAACTGTATGCACATACCCGAATTCCCTGCAAGCAGTTTCCATGAAGCTTGTCAATCCTTCTGGTTTATCCAGATGCTTTTGCAGGTGGAATCGAGCGGTCACTCCATTTCGCCCGGTCGTTTCGACCAGTATATGTATCCTTACTACAAAAAGGATATTGACGAAGGGAAAATCACCTTGGAGCAGGCGCAGGAGCTTATCGACTGTGTTTGGGTAAAATTCAACGATTTGAACAAGGTACGTGACGCGGCTTCCGCGGACGGTTTTGCAGGCTACGGTATGTTCCAAAACCTCATTGTTGGCGGTCAAAACACGCACGGTATCGATGCCACCAACGATTTGTCCTATATGTGTTTAGAGGCAGCTATGCACGTGCCTTTGCCTCAACCTTCCATTTCCGTACGTGTATGGAACGGTACGCCTGACGATTTCATGTTCAAAGCAGGTGCGCTTACCCGTTTGGGTACGGGTTTGCCCGCTTATTATAACGACGAAGTTATCATTCCCTCGATTATGGCAAGAGGGCTTACCTTGGAAGACGCGCGTGATTACTGTATCATCGGTTGCGTAGAACCCCAAAAGGGCGCAAAGACGGATGGTTGGCACGATGCGGCATTCTTCAATATGTGCCGCCCGTTAGAGCTTGTGTTCTCCAACGGTGTGGATAAGGGCGTACAAATCGGCCCTGAAACGGGTGACGTAGCAAATATGCGCACCTTTGAAGAAGTTTTCGAAGCGTACAAAACGCAGCAAAACTACTTCATCAAATTACTTGTAAATGCAAACAACGCCATTGACGTGGCGCATGCAAAGCGTTGTCCTTTGCCCTTCCAATCCTGTATGGTGGACGATTGTATCGGGCGTGGTAAATCCTTGCAAGAAGGCGGCGCAATCTATAACTTCACGGGGCCTCAAGGCTTTGGTATCGCAAACAATGCGGACGCGTTGCTTGCTATCAAGAAATTGTGCTTTGAAGAAGGCAGTGTGACCCTTGCGGAAATGCGTGAAGCGATGCAGGCGAACTTTGGTTACGGTTTGACGGGTAAAGCCGCAGAACGCGTGACCCACGAAGTAGCGTGCAGTCTTGCAGAGGAAGGTATCGGCGTAACGGAAAATGTTATCCGCGCGATTTACCACGAAGTAACGACGGCAAGCGCAATCCCTGCGGAGAAACGCGCAAGATATCAAGAAATCAAGCGTTTGATTGACGAAACTTGTCCGAAATACGGCAACGATGATTACAATGCGGATATGATGGCGCGCGCGGTAGCGAACTCCTACACAAGAGAAGTAGAAAAATATAAGAACCCTCGTGGCGGTGTGTTCCAAGCAGGTTTGTATCCTGTATCGGCAAACGTACCTCTTGGCGCGCAAACGGGCGCAACCCCCGATGGTAGACTTGCATTCACACCCGTAGCGGACGGTATCGGCCCTGCATCGGGTAGAGATAT
>JAZTYG010000040.1:0-11651 GCA_045636845.1 Candidatus Scatosoma sp. | reverse complement strand
CATGATTGCCTGTGGCAATCTATTCACCCATTATAACATAGTTATAATAATTATAAAAAAGGACGCGTTTTGCGCCCTTAATCGGTATAATAAAGAAAATATGAATTGCCCTGTGGGCGTGAATTGCGCCGTGGGCGCGTGAATTTTCGCTATGCTCAGTGAATTGCGTTGCAAAACAACGCGTTGTGGAAATATTAGCAAAAACGCAAGCCTTTTGGCTTGCAATTCACGAAAACAAAGTTTTCAATTCACGTTGCGAAATCAACAATTCACGATTACCAAAGGTAATAATTTTACATAATATTTAAGGGGATAAAAATGAGGCTTAAGAAATTTATCGCTATTCTTTCAATGGCGCTTGTCGGGTTGTTTACCTTTTCTTCTTGCGGAAGGTTAATTAATCAAGAAAACGCCGTGGAACGCATTAGCGCAATACAACCCGAAAAACAGGTCAACCGCACCGTTTTTATGAAAGATAAATCATTACTTATCGAAATAGAAGGTGAACGAAAAAAAATAAACCTTTTATCCGAAATAGCAAAGTATTACGATTTTGATGAAGACGGAGTTTTTATTGATTCCGTTTCCCGTTACCGCGACTGGATTTATTATATTGCTGGAGAATACGAAACGGAATTTATCGTGGAAGAAGGAAGAGAATATAAAACGAAAGTAATATTTTTACGCACGAATATTTATACGGGTGAAACGGAAAAAATCTATGATTACGGAAAAGTAAATCAAGACCTTACGCAGAATTTTGGGGCGAATAATGTTTACGGCGGGCAATATTACTTCTTGTATATGGACGGCGTATTGCAAATTTTTGATATGGAAGCAAATTTGTTTACATACGAACACCGTTTACTTGATGAGAATTTAATCGAAGAAAACATCGATAATTTAAGAGATATTGACGGTTATAAATTTGGTAGAAATTATGATAACGAAGAACGCTCTATGGATTATATAAAAGACGGCGTTTATTACTACTACGAGAACGGCGGATATCAAATAAAAACCGTTCCCGACTGGGTAATCGAGAAAAACGGTCGCGTGGATAATTTAGAAGGAAGAGTTTATAGTATTAAAAATTACTTGTACATCCGTTATAGTTATATTCTTGCAGACGGAAAGGTGGAATGGGACGGAAAAGGGTATGATTTAGACTTGGGTGAAGAAGTTGATTACTCAACAGTTTTAGATATTAAATACAAATCGTGGTCTTATTCAAATTATAATAACAAAGAAGGAAATCTTATAGGCGGCGATTATGTGTATGTAGAGCTTGATGGTAAAGCGTATCAAGCAAGAAGAAGACCTTATATTGGTTGGGTTACCACAAGCTATATTGATATTTACCAAGTGGAAATAGATGAAAAAGAAGGAAGAATAGGAAGTAATCATATCGAAATCGAAGCGCAAGCGTTTAGAGATAATCATACGGTAATAAAACAGTTGTGTAATGCGTGGTGGGAATATAGAAAAGGACATTTTACCTTTAAGTATGTCGGTTTTTCGCAAGATAGAATATTCTTTACCTGTTATAATTATTATGGGAATTTCTTTGGCGGTACATATACAAGAGAATTCCTTTGCGAAGTAGATCCTGTTACGGGTAAAGCGTATTATTTAGGGTACTACGAAGAACCTTATGAAAATTGCATTACCGAGGTGTATGTGCATTAAAAAGTGAATTACCCTGCGGGCGTGAATTGCGCCGTTGGCGCGTGAATTTTCGCTATGCTCAGTGAATTGCGTTGCAAAGCAACGCGTTATTGCAAAATTTTACCACAACGCAAGCCTTTTGGCTTGCAATTCACGAAAACAAAGTTTTCAATTCACGTTGCGAAAGCAACAATTCATGATTGCCTGTGGCAATCTATTCACCCATTATAACATAGTTATAATAATTATAAAAAAGGACGCGTTTTGCGCCCTTTTTTGCTTGCTAAAAAATACAAAATATGGTACAATATTTGGGAAAGAAATTTAGGAGTTAAGATTATGAAATTTGTATGTGACGGAATGATTTTATCGGATGCGGCCCTGACGGTTAGCAAGGCTTGCGCTGTGAAAACGATTACCCCCATTTTGGAATGTATTCGTCTTCGCGCGGAAAACGACGGCTTGACCTTGACCGCTTACGATGGTGAAATCTCTATTGAAAAGAAAATTCTCGCAGAGGTTATCGAAGAAGGCGAACTTTGCGTAAACGGTAAAACCTTTGCTGATTTTGTTGGTAAAATATCTTCTTTCGAGGTAGTAATTGCATCTGTGGACAACGGCATCGCCATCCGTTATGCGGACAGCGAATCGTACATGCAATCCCTTTCCGCGGCGGATTTCCCTCGTCTTGGCGATAGATCTACCGAAGGTAAAAATTACTTTGAAACGAAAGAATCGGATTTGAAGAGCTTGATTGCGAAAACGGTATTTTGCTGTGCAACCGACGAAAGCAGACCCATCTTGAAAGGCTGTCTTTTAGAGGCGAAAAACGGTGAATTAACCGCTACCGCTTTGGACGGGTTTAGAATGGCGTATTCGAAATGCGAGGCAGGCGAAGGCAGCGGTGAAATGAAACTCGTTTGTCCTGCTCGTACCCTTATTGAAATTTCCCGTATGCTTGACGGTGACGATAACATCCAAATTTACGCGGATAAAAACCTTTTGTCTGTTGCGGTAAAGAACACCGTTATTACCTCTCGTCTTTATGCAGGTGAATTTGTAAGAAAGGAAAATATTTTCCCTGCGGCGTTCACAACTACGGTAAACGTAAGCCGCGCGGAACTTATCGACAGCGTAGAACGTGCGTCCGTTTTAATCCGCGGTGATAAAAATAACCTCATTACCTTCGATATGAAGATGAACAAAATCATCATCAACGCGAATTCTGAAATGGGTAAGGTAGAAGAAACGGTTGCGGCGGATTTGGACGGTAAGGAAATGAAAATAGCCATGAACGGTAAGTATCTTTTGGACGCGTTGAAGGCGTTGACGGCGGATGCAGTGGTGATGTCTTTCAACACCGCAATTTCCCCCTTCACCCTTGAAAATGTGGAAGAAGGCGGCAGCCAGTATCTTGTATTACCCGTTCGTACCGGCAATCAATAAAGCGGATTTTACCGAAAAAGAACGTTGTCGGTGATAGAGCCTTTCCATAAAAAAGTAAAATTTTTCGCAAAAGCGATGAAAGAAAAAGAAAAAACGCGTAAAATTGCTTGACGGAGTTTGCGTTTTTGCGATATAATTATGAGGTTATCGTGGGTGTAAACGGGTTTATACCCTAAAAACCTGCGAAAACCACCAAAAAAATGAAAAAGAAAAAAACCAAATACAGGAGAAAGTATTATGAAAAGAACATTCCAACCCAAAAAGAGACAAAAGAGCAAAGTACACGGCTTCCGTAAGAGAATGGCAACGACGGCTGGTAGAAAGGTTTTAAAGCGTCGTCGCGATAAGGGCCGCAAGAGATTGACCCACTAATCTCCTAATAACGAATAAGAGTATTTGACAAAATTCCTTTCCTTTGAAAACCAAAGGAGAGGATTTGCCATTTTTTATAACGGGCGCGCGCGTGTGTGTAAGAGGTGAAACCGTTGTAAAAACCGTGTAAAAACAGAGAAAAGGAGTCCGTGGCGATGCAGTATTATCGATTAAAAAAACAAGCGGATTTTCAACGTCTGTTTAATAAAGGCAAGCGTGCGTTTACGCCTGTCTTGACCGTACTTTACCGCCCTTCCGAAAAGATGGTGATGGGTATTTCTATCGGGAAAAAACACGGAAAAAGCGTACAAAGAAACCGCATAAAACGTTTACTCCGCGAGGCGTTCCGCGCCGTGCAAGGGGAAATGAAGGGTATGTATTCTATCGTGCTTGTCCCCAAGGTAAGCGAGGAATATTCGGTAAAAGAATTTGAACGGCAATTAAGATGTATCATCAAAAAAGAGAAAATGTAAGCGTGGCGTTTAGCCCGTTGTTATCGACAAACGCGCGGTATCTTCGAAAAACGGTGTTTAAGCCCTATTTGAAGATGCTTTGTATGCGTCTTATTCTCTTTTATCAAAGGCATTTATCCTGGCATCAATGTAAATTCCGCCCTACTTGCTCACAATATACCTTAGAATGTATCAACAACCATGGTGTTTTGTGTGGAATTTGTATGGGAATGTGGAGAATTTTGCATTGTCACCCTTGGACAAAGGGAGGATACCAGCCTGCGCCGGAAAATTACCGTAAATCGCGGTGGTTATTATAGGTGAATAGCCTATGGCGTGAATTGCACCTATAGTGCGTGAATTTTCGCTACGCTCAATGAATTGACAGCGAAGCTGTCGTTGTGGAAATATTAGCAATAACGCAAGCCTATGGCTTGGGTTTGCATTTCACAAAAACGCAGTTTTCAATTCACGTTGCAAAGCAATAATTCATGATTGCTAAAAGCAATCAATTCACTTTTACAAAGTAAAAACTTTAATTGAGTAGTAATTATGGAAATTTTTAATTTATTAGCAAAAACAATCGATGTATTCGGGAAAACTTACGATGTATCGTTGAACTGGATAGCGCAATTAATACGATGGCTTATTTCGAGCGTCGGTATTGTTGGTGTGGGGATTATTCTCTTCTCCCTTTGCTTGAAATTTATTGTTTTGCCCTTCGATATATATCAACGTATTTCGATGCGTAAGCAAAACCAAAAAATGAAAGACCAGCAAGAACGTATGGAAAAATTGCAAAAGCAATATGCCAACGACAAGCAGATGTACAACCAAAAATTGATGGAAATGTACAAGGAAAACGGTATTTCCATGTTCTCTTCCTGCTTGCCCATGATTTTGTCCATGGTAATCTTTATCGTGGCAATCAACGCATTCAACGCATACGCGCAGTATTCCGCTATTGAAAACTATAACACCATGGTAGGCGCTTACAAAGCGGAAATTAAATCCTACTGTCCCGACCTTGTTAAGGAAAATATCGCCCTTGACGGGGATACCATTGTGGTAAAAGGCAACGACGCGGACGCGTATATCTATTACACCATGACTAAACCCGAAACCTTTACCGAGGTAAATGATGATTTGGTTGCATATGTGAGCGCGCAAGTAAACGCGGATGAAATCACTACCTATTACATTGACTACGACAAGGTAAAAGCGAGTGATTTGATGACGGAAATCACCGCGTTGATTCCCGAAGACGCCGATTTAACGACGGCGGAAAACATTGTAAAAGCGGAAGAACAAGCGATGCACGAATATTTCGTTGGGAAAGCGCAGCTTGCGGTTAGCAATGCGTACAGCAACGAAGAAAACGGCGTTAAAACCAAAACCAAGTTCCTTTGGATTAAAAATATTTGGATGACGGACGCAAGCTATAAGCACCCTGTTCAAAATTATACCGATTTTGAAATGGAAGCTAAGCGTGAAAAGTTTAGCGTAGGCGGCGACAAAATTTCCTACACGGATATCGGTACAAAAACGGGTACAAACGTTTACAGCGAAGAAGCGTATAATATGATTACGGAAAAGTTGACCGAACCGAAAGCGGCGGCAAACGGGTACTATATCTTGATTGTCCTTTCCATCGGTACAATTTTGTTACAACAATTCGTAATGATGCGTTCGCAAAAGGAACAACAAAAATACTCCACCGTGGACGGACAAGGCGCATCGCAACAAAAAATGATGATGATTATGATGACGGGTATGTTTGCGATTTTCTCGTTTATGTACAGCGCGGCATTCTCTATCTACATGATTACAAGTAACATTTTCTCGTTGCTTTCCACCCTCATCATCAACAAATTTGTAGATAAAAAGTTGGCGAAAGAAGAAGCAACCGCAACGGTAGTTCGTATGGACAACCGCACTTTGTCGAGAATTGAAGCGGCTAAAAACGCAGGTAAAGTCTCCGCGCAAGACGCAAGAGAGAAAAAGAATAAGGACGAAGAAAAATAAGTGTCCCCCTTCGTCGGTGTTAGGAACAAGAGAGAATAATTAAACCTACCAAGGGTAGGCATAGGAGAAAATAATGAATTATAAGGAATTTACAGGTAAGACGGTAGAAGAAGCCGTTGAAATCGGGCTTAAGGAGATGGGCTTGACGGAAGAGCAAGCGGATATCCGTGTCCTTGAAGAGGGCAAAAAGAAGTTGTTTGGATCGGTAAAAGCGCGCGTAGAAATCGCGGCTAAGGAAGAAACGCCCGTAGAAGTAGCAGAAACCAAAACGGTTTCCAACGTATGCAGCGAGGATGCAACCGACGGTGAAAGAACGGTTGTATTCTTGGAAGGTTTATTCGAGCTTTTGAATATCACCGCTTGCACCGAGCTTGTTTCGGAAGGTGATAAGGTAGAAATCAACGTAACCGCGGCAAACACCACGGCAATCATCGGTAAACACGGCGCAATGTTGGATGCAATTCAAACCCTCGCAGGTGCGGTTGCAAACACGGGCAGAGATGATTACAAGCGCGTTGTGGTAGATTGTGAAAACTACCGTGAAAACCGCGAAGCAACCTTGAATAAGTTGTCCGAAAACTTGGCGCAAAAGGCAATTCGTTTGGGTAAGAAGATTAAACTCGAACCTATGAACCCTTATGAAAGAAGAATTATCCACGCGGCTCTTTCCGAAAGAGAAGGCGTTTCCACGCAAAGCGAAGGCAAAGAACCTAACCGCTATATCGTTATTGTACCCGATAATTTGGAAGATCCTAACGCGCCTGCAATTGCGGCTCGTAACGACCGTGATAGACGCAACTCCAACAGCCATCGCGGCGGTTATAACCGTGGCGGCAAGGGCGGTAACTACAACAACCGCGGCGGTAAAAGCGGCTATAATAAAAAGCCTTACAACCGTGATAGAAAGCCTGCTGGCGGTAACGGTGGCGGTACGACCTTAAAAACAAATAATGATTTCTTTGGTATTTTCTTGGGCAACAGCAACAACGAAGATAAATAATCCATCGAGCGTCTAATTTTTATGGTAAAAGAAAAAGAAGGGTAAACACCCTTCTTTTTTTCTATGTATACTTGGGTTTAATCAATTTTGTGATATAAAAAAGTAAAATAAAAAACGGGCCTTTTTCAAGGTCCGTCTTTTTACATAAATCAATATCCCTTAATTATTCAGCGATGGGATAAACGCTTGCTTTTTTCTTGTCTTTGCCCATTCTTTCATACCGAACTACGCCGTCAACAAGCGCGAACAGGGTGTCGTCTTTACCGATACCAACGTTCGTACCGGGATGAATCTTCGTGCCTCTCTGGCGAACAAGGATGTTCCCTGCAAGAACTTTCTGACCGTCGCTGCGTTTCGTGCCAAGACGCTTCGCTTCGCTGTCTCTACCGTTGTGGGAAGAGCCGGTACCTTTTTTATGAGCGAATAAACTGATAAAAATCATCTTTATTTCTCCTTAAATTCTTAATTTCTTTTGCTTTCCTTGTGAAAGCCTGTGCCTTAAAGTTGAGTTACTAAATTAGAGTTCGATTGCTTCAACTTTAACAGCGGTGAAGGGTTGTCTGTGACCCTGCTTTTTACGCTCGTTCTTCTTTGCTTTGTATTTGAAAACGATGATCTTCTTAGCCTTGTCCTGCTTTACAACAGTAGCGGTAACCTTTGCGTTTGCAACTTCCGCACCAGCTTTAATACCGTTTTCATCAGCAACCATAAGCACCTTGAAGTTTACGGTTTCGCCTTCTGCTGCAGCGAGCTTTTCAACTCTTACAACATCGCCAACCGCAACCTTATATTGCTTGTTCCCGTTATCGATAATAGCGTACATAGTTTTACCTCCTCTTTCCAGTCTCGAAGAAATTTCCCTAGGCGCAGCCCTTATTTTTGTAAAAAAGTGCTGACTTAAAAAGCCCGTTTCTATCGGCTCGACTATTACTATAACATAAAATTTCGTTTTCCGTCAAGCATTTTTCCTTCCTTTTTCATATTTTTTCCTTTTTTCTAAAGAAAAGTATATTTTTTTTCGATTTTCCCACACTAACAAAAAGGAGAGTGACGGATATGGAACATTTACATCGTAAAAAGACGGAAGAAGCCTTGTCGGAGATTTATCGCAACGCACAGCTTGCTTTGGTGTCGATTGCGGATATTTTACCCGAAGTGGGCGAGGATGAACAAATCAAAACGGAACTGCATACACAGCACGAGGAGTATGAAAAATTTTCGGCGAAAGCCTCTATTTTGGCGAGAAATATGGGTCTTGAATTGAAAGAACCCAACCCCTTCAAAAAGGCGATGATGTGGGGGTCTATTAAGATGAGTGCGATGAAGGACAACTCTCGCGCGCATATTGCGGAAATGATGGTACAGGGTACGGTGATGGGGATTACTGCTTTGCGCGCCACAATGGGCGAAGTCCCTGAAAACGGAAACGAAGAAATTATTGCCCTGTTAAAAGAGATGATTGAGGCGGAAGAAACCTTTGAAAAGCGTTGGAAATCGTATATCTAAATCGGGTAAAAATAAACGGGCGTCGCATCTATTGCGACACCCGTTTTTCTTATTCCTTATGCGCGTTTGGCTTGACAAGTATCGTTTTATAATCGGTATAAATGACAAACCCTGCCTTACTCTTATTCGGTTTTTTTACATACTTTTTCTTACAATAATCAACGGGGATTTTATCGCCGTCGCGCCCGTCGGAGTAGTACGCGCATATCTCTGCGGCGTATAAAAGCAGCTCATCCCATACCTGCTTACCCTCTAATGCGATAATTACATGGGAAGAATGGTATTTTTGGGTATGCAACCAAATATCGTCAGGGTCAGCGCAGCGTACCAACCTATCGTTCTGCAGGTTGTTACGACCAGCGTAAATTTTGACACCTTCAAAGGTGTATTCACGGAAGGGGGTAACTACCTCTTTTTTCTTCATGCCTGCCCGTTCCTTAGGGGCACGGAGTAAGCCCATTTCCGTCAACTCCGTTTCAATTTCTTTAAGGTCAATGGGGGTTTCCGCGGCGGCGATGGCGGAGGCTACGCTGTCGGTGTAATCAATTTCCGCCTCTTCCGTCTTTAACATAGGGGTTAAAATTTCCTTCGCGCGCTTGTATTTATTATAGGTCTTAAAATACCGTTGTGCATTTTTTGAGGGGGACAGGGTTGCGTCGAGTGTGATTTTCACCTTACCGCAGTCCTCGGAATACCAGTTATCCAACTCCACCTCCGACATACCCTTTTCAATACGGTAGAGGTTGGCGGTGAGAAGTTCTCCCTTGATGCGATACTCGTCCGCCTTGTCCGCGTCCTTCAAACGCTCTAAGGTTTCTTGCAGTTTTTTCGTTTGCTTTTTCTTCAACGCGCGGACGGTGTTTTCCAGCTTCCGCTTTTTATCCTCAAAGCCCTTTTTCGTTTCGCGTGTCGTGTAAAAGCAATCCTCCGCTTCGCAAAGGGAAGGCATTTCTACACCGCCGTCCACAGGGAAAGCGAAAAAATCCGCCATACCCCCGTTGACCATCTTGATACAAGGCTTACAAGGCTCGTTTTCACAAAATTCCCCAACGAACAACCAAAGGGGTTGGTTTGCTGTTTTTGCCCGTTTTACAATCTCTCTTGCGGTGGGTAAAGCCAAACCAAATACATTGTCGAAAAGGAAGGCGGAAAGGTCCTCATCCTCCACCCCATCGGGGCGCAGGGAGAGGTAGTTTTCCAACCGTGAACGCATACCTGCCCCGTCGAAAGGGGATAATTTATCCTGCGGCGCAGGGTATAAATACTTTGCCCCAGGAAGCAAAATACGGTGGTTGTCGTTTTCCAAAGCGGTGGTTTTTAACGCCCCTAAAATAACCCCTTTTTCCGTCAAAATAACGTTGGAATATTTCCCCATCAACTCGCAATACAGCACTCTATCGCATTGCGAAAAATCCGATGTACAATGCAGGGTGATTTCCACAATACGCTCAAACTCGTGCTGTTTTACGGATAAAATTTCCGCGCCTTGCAGGTGTTTACGAAGTAACATACAAAAATTTGGCGCAACGGGAGCAGGTTCTTTCTCGGTTGCGGACAAACAAACGCGCGCATTTGACGCATTTGCGCTCAAAATGAGTTTAACCGTCGATTTTCCGGTGTATATAATAAAGGTAAGCTCGTCTTTGTTGACCTGTGAGATGCGGTTAATCTTACCGCCGACGAGCGTAGTATTTAATTCGTTTGTCAAACGGCGGATGTGAAAGGCATCCTGCGGCATAAGGGCTCCTTTTGCCAAAAACCGACAAATATCGGCGGCGAAAATGATTTACTAACTAAATTATACCCTAAAAAACGCAAAATGTAAATAAAAACGCGTTAAAAACGCTTTATTTTATTCGCTAAATATGCTAAAATATTGAATGTTAGGCGTTTGTTACCTAAAGGTAACGGCGTTTTACAAACAAAAAAAGATAAAAAATAAAAATAGCAATAAAAGCAGGAGAAACTCAATTATGAAGTACACTACCAAAGCGGCAGAAAAAAGCACGGTAAAAATCACCATCAAATTTGACGGTGAAGAATGGAAGAACGCATTGCAATCCGCATACATGAAAGCGCGCGGCAAATTCGCAATCAACGGTTTCCGCAAAGGCAAAGCGCCTAGAAACGTTATCGAAAACATGTATGGTAAAGGCGTATTCTTCGAAGACGCGCTCAACCTTCTCTTCTCGGAAAACTACGGTAAAATCCTTGACAAGTGCGCTGAAAAGTTCACGGTTGTTGGCGAACCCGACGTATCCGTTGATAAGTTGGAAGAAGATGGCGTAACAATGATCGCAACCGTACCCGTTAAACCCGAGGTTAAAATTTCCTCCTACAAGGGTATGAAAATCAAAGAATTCGCGTATAATGTAACCGAAGAAGAATTGAACGCAGAAATCGCACGCGTACAAGATAGAAATGCACGCAAAGTAGCGGTTGAAGGCAGAGCAGCTCAGCTCGGCGATATTGCAAACATCGATTTCGTTGGTACTGTTGACGGCGTTAAGTTTGACGGCGGCGAAGCAGAAGGTTTCGATTTGACCCTCGGCAGCGGTCAGTTCATCCCTGGTTTCGAAGATCAAGTTGTTGGTATGAACATCGGTGAAAAGAAGGACGTTAACGTAACCTTCCCCGAAAACTACCAGGCAGAAGCTTTGAAGGGTAAAGCTGCTGTATTCGCAGTAACGCTTAACGCACTTCAAGCAAAAGAATTGCCCGAATTGACCGATGAATTCATCAAAGACGCAACGGGTACTGCTACGGTAGAAGAATATAAGGCAAAGACGATGGAAAGATTGCAAAAGCAGGCTGACCGTCGTGCAAACGATGCTACCGAAAACAGCATTTTGGAAGCAATCGCTGCGAACACCGAAGCTGAAATTCCTCAAGCAATGATCGAAAGAGAAATCGACGGTTTGGTACAGAAATTCGAATATCAACTTATGTATCAAGGCTTGAAACTTCAAGATTACCTTGAATTCCTCAAGATGAGCCTCGCTGACTTCAGAAAGAACTACGAAGAACAGGCGAAGAAGAATGTTATGAGCCAGTTGATTATCTCCCAGATTATCAAGGAAGAAAAGATTGAAGCAACGGAAGAAGAAATCGACGCGAAGATCGCTGAACAGGCTGCTTCCGTAAGCAAAGAAACGGAAGAATACAAGAAGAACATGGATCCT
>JAZTYG010000039.1:0-25410 GCA_045636845.1 Candidatus Scatosoma sp. | reverse complement strand
AAGGTTATCGTTACCTGCGTCCACCGAATCGGAGGTACGAATGATATCCTCTACCGAGAAGGAAAGTATTTCTATCGATACATTTTCATATTGTTTCATACTTTTTCCTCCTTATTTGATACAAAGAATTGCCTGACCAGGCTTCAATTCGTACGTACCTTCAGGTACCACCTTATAAGCAACGGTGTTCCCTTGACTATCCTTAACGTCATAGCCGATCAAATAACACTTACCGCTTACCTCTACCTCTGCCGAACCGCTCATGTTATCCACGTCCGCGTTTACATACATGGTAGCAGTGCTCTTACCCTTAGAAAGAGTCGTTGTAAGCAAGTTTTCACTATCACTGTGGCTTCTTGACGTCCATTCGTAGCCATCGAGCCAACCTTGAATAAGTTCGAATTGATACCCTGCCATCTTCGCCACATCGTAGTAGCAGCCCGAAGCCTTATTACCGATACCGTTACCGTATCCTTTGCCATCGAAGCCAACCATCGAGCCAGATAACTCGCCGGAGATCGGGAAGTAACAGAACCAGGAATATCCTGCAACGTTGTGCGCCGCTGCATACAACAAGGACATATACATATCTTGTGCAAGCAATACACCCTGCGACAGAGTAACCGTCTGACCCAAAACTTCAATAGTTGTATTTTGCGTGTGCGCCGTAATTGCTTGATAGAATTTATACTTACCTCCCAAGAAGTCTTTGAATTCTTCTTTCTCCGTACCATATACAACCTCAAACGATTTGTTGTAACGGTTCGTCGGCTGCCCCATCGCGTGTTGCGTGTAGATATCCACATAGAGATATTGCCCATCAACGCCGTCAATATTCAACCATTTTTGGTAGTACGCCAACAACTCACTTTGCTGGTCGTACATTTCAATATCCATCGTGCCGCCTTCCGCTTGGAATAAGCAAGCAAGGAAGAAAGGATCGCTTACACCAAGGTTTTCACAAGCCGTATTCAACGCCGAAATTGTACAGCTCATTGCGTTGAGATACTTGCTATACGGTTCATCGTCCAACGAGAACCCGTAGAATGCAGGATGGGTTACGTAATCCTTAAAACCAGCGCGGGCTTCGATGGCCTTTTCTACCTGCTCGAGGGTGACATTATTCGAAGCCTTTTCATCACTCATCGAAAGCTCATAAAACACTTCGTCGCAAACAATTACTTTCATGCCCATCGACCAAGCCGTATCCATGATATACTTCAAACGGCTCGTTTCAAACGAGCTTTCACTCGCTTTATATTCCGCATTCGAGTCACGCGCAATCATAATGATATTATTGCCCATATCCTTCAACCTCTGCGCGTGTGCAGGGAATTCCGCAGGCGACGTCCAGTCGGTTGCCATCGAAAGATAAGGCGTCCAACGGATATCCTTGTTATAGTATGCGAAATATTTATCATCACTTTTGTCATGATAGTAGCCCGTAGTAGAAATGCCCATCGTTTTCATCTGAGCTTCGCTGAACTTATACAGACCGTCACTCATCGCCTTGTAGCTGAATACAGGCTTCACTTCGGGGGTGGAAACCACATTCGAAATAGACGAGTTATATGCCTTGTAGTAAGAATGCGCTACAACATAGATATTGTGATTGCCGACAACCTCTGCCTTGTAGGAATAGGTTATCGTGTCTTCGTCCGCCATTACTACGGTATATGCATTGTTGTCGTTGCTATCATATACGTAGTAGTAGTCGGCATTTGCAACCCTGCTCCACTCTACCGTATAACCAAGACCTCTCGTCAAATTAGGCGCGTCCAAGCTTACCTTGCTGGTGTTATTCGCCGCCATTTCCTCCGCTGTCTTGATATGCGCCAAACCATATTCACCCGTTGCATTGTTGAGGTAGTAATCGTAACAATCCCAACCAGCGCCTTCTTCTTCCCAGTCGGAATCCTCACCCGATTCCGCAACGATACTATCTATAAGCGCTTTGTTTTCTACGCTGTAATCGTTACGCTCGCCGTATGCGGCAACCAAGTTGAAATAATAATCGTTACCGAGCGATTTCTCAGGTGCGCCAAGGTCAAGGTCGAAGGTAATCTTCAAGCCGTCTACGCTTAATTCGTAATTTTCTACAAGATATTCATCCGTACCAACTACCACCTTAGACAGGTAACCCATGATCAACTGCTTGCCATTCAAGGTTACCCCTTTTACCGCCTTGGATAAGGTAATGGTAAACGTCTTGCCGTCGCGTACGATATTCGACAATTCATAGCCGCCCTTTGCGTTGATTTGCTTTCCGACATCACCGCCCAGACCGACCGTAATATCCGCGATATCGCCTACGTACGATTCAATGGCTTCTACACCCTTATAATCTTCGTATGCAAGCGTTGCAACCTCGTAAATACTTCTTGAATGGATATCTTGATTATACGCAGTATAAATATATCCTTCGCCCGTGGTATAAGAAATCTTCATATACCCTCTCGCGGAGAACGCTCTATCATACTGGTCGTAGCTCATATTGATAAACGATGCGGTATATACCTTACAATCACCCATCGGCTCTTGCCATTTTTTCGTTACGCTTTCTACATAGTAGCCTGCGCCCAACCCTTCGTGGGTGAAATCCTTAAACGTCAAGTATTCCGTCGGTGCTACAATCGTACCGATTTCCGTGATAAGATTCATCGACACGCCTGCATTATACACCGTGTCGTCCACCATCGTTGTAAAGCGAATACCGCTGCTGCCCGTTACCGTACGCACGCTTGCGCCGCTTAACAACGAGAAACGAATCCATACCGCATACAAGCTCGTTGCTTTATCTACGCTATATTCATACCCAACGGGGTACAAATCGGGGACTGTGTTAATATTCGTCGTCCAGCCCACCAAAACAAAGCCTGCTTTGCCGTATTCCACAGGGTTCAAATCGGGTAAAACGGTCACACCTTCATATCTTTCCGCAACCATAGTATCGTCGCTGAAGAATTGTACCTTTTGAACATCTTGTACATTTTCGGGCATCTCACCAGGGTCACTAACCGTAACCGTGCCCTTCTCCTGAATATGCGCGTTCATCGACAAGCTGTTTGCGTAAGCCGCAAATTTCACAAAATCGCCACCCAAAACGTAAGTGTCCGTTCTACTAAAAGCGTTCAACGCGGTGAAAACTTCCACTGTGCCCGTTGCTGCATCTACCAAACGGTAACCGATGGTAATGCTGTAAACTTTCCCTTCTTCTAATGCCGCACTGCCAAGCACCTTGTTTGCAGAACCCGTAATGTTCCCGCCATAGCTACTGGTGTTGGAGAAGTATTCCACACAGAAGTTAGAGGTTATCACGTCCGAAGCCTTTTCCAAACGCAACAAGTAAATACGCCAACCAAAGTGGTATTTATTACCGCCATAGTCTACCGAACCTTCCGTACCAAGCTGAATATTGAAGGTATCGTAAGGGAGCGCACCCGTAAACCTAAAGTCAAAGGAAAGGGTGAATGCTTGACCAGGCTCCACATAGCCGTAACGGTATTCCGCTTCCGAAAGCGCTTCCCTTTCTTCCTTTGTCAGAGCTGTGTCATTAAATTGCGAATTATTCAGTACCTCCACACCATCTTTGAAAGGACTTGTTTTTCCGTAACCAAGCTTAGCAAGGTCGGACAATACATAATGGTTGGTAAACTGTTCAGGGATATTCAAATCTGCATTTTCCGAAACAATGGTAAACGCCGTTTCGCCGCCTGCGTTATACGTGCAGATATAATCCGCGTCTGTTACGTAGCAGCTAACCTCACCGTTGGGGTTCTTCCAGAATGCGTAGGAAGGGATTTCACAGCCTTTCTTAATTACGATTTCCATCGAATTACTCAAGGTCGTTTCCAAGCTCAAGCCCGGGCGGGTCCATTTGTTAATCATCATCGATTTGACGCCGAGTTCTCTCAACGTTGTGCCATTGATGGTTACATAGTCCAAAAGGTTGAATTTCTGCAAATGAGAAATGTCCAAAGGAAGATTATCGTAAGGATTACCCTCTAAATTTGCTTGAGGATAATCGCTGTTGGCGGGTTTGACTACAAGGAAGGTTTGACCATTATCCTCCAAATAACGAAGCTCCGCAACCCCTGTCTTGCCCAACGCGGTGGGTTTCTTAGTATATACCGCATTTACGGTGATATCGCCGTTTGCCGTATAGTTTTCCCAAGCGCCGTAGTAGCCCTCCTTTTCAGGCACTTCGGGTGCGGTAAAGCCTGTCGACGCCACATATTCTACAACGTCCACTACCTTGTCGTCCGCTTTGAAGGTCGCGCGGTACTGTCTTTCCCATACACCGGACCCATTAACGTTCTCGAAGGTTACCTCTTCTTTGGTTATGTAGTAGCCCTCTACCCCTTCCGTAACGTATGCATACGAAGGGAATTGTGCGCCTGCCTTAATCGTTACCTTTTTCGCGCCATTCAACGCCCCAGCAGCGCCAGGGATTCTCAACGCAAAACAATCCGTCGCCCCAAGGTTAATCTTCGCAACCTCCGTAACGTTACCGTATTGTGCAATTCTACTTCTTAAGGTAAAGCCGTCTACAACGATTTTATCGTACAGGTTCAATGCGGAAACTTGCGCTTCCGTAACCTCCACATCGTAGATTTTCGATGCTTTAGGATAATCTTTACTCGTCAAGCTAAAGGTCATCCAGTTATTTGCATTATCGCTTGCATAGGTAACACCCTTTACCCCCGTATCGTATTCGCCAGGGGCGATTACACCGGGTTTTACCACCCAAGCGCCCGTTTCGTCCTTGATAAAGGTAATATCTTCCGTCGTTACGTACGCTTCCTTAACGCCCGTACTCAATGCTTTATAGGTGGGGAATCTACACCCTGCCAAAACGGTGATTTCCGTAGCGGTATTGTTACCAGGACGGAAGGTGAAGTAGCCGTAATTACTCCATACGTTCAAGAAAGCCTCGCCCGGCATTGCCAAAGGTTGACCGTCAATCAAAATATGGGAAAGGAAGTTTGCGCTTTGCGCGAAAGTTTTTGCCGTTTGCTTATCGCCCTTATAGGTATTAGGCGCACTTGCATAATCGCTGTTTGCAAGCTTGATACCTGCAAAGGCATCGCTTGCGCTGCCGAACATACGCGCTTCAAGAACACTCGTTTTCGTCGTTTCGTAATGTTCTACCCACGTGCCGTCCTCATAATCCCATTGAACATCTTTCGTTACTTCGTACTTGATATTCGTCGAAGTATCTACAACGTAGAAACCCTTTTTAATGGTAATCGTCTTGTGGTTATCCGCCGCTGTACCGCTGCCCGTAGGGTATTTGTTAGGAATACGCAGCTTAATGGAGTTCCCCATTTCCAAAGGGGTCAAATAAGCAAGAATGGGTGCGTATTTACTACCGCTTGCGATATTGCCCTGCGTCGCTTCATAGGACTTGTTATCCGTTGCGTTGATGTCGTAAATAGACTTGCCGTTGAATTCGATATAGGACATTTGTACCGCGCCACCCTGCACATCAGCGTTGGAAAGAGGTACAAGCCATTCCTGTTCATTGATAGAATATGCGTTAGCCGAATTGTATTGATGCGTCCAGTATTGTACATTGTTGGTGTGAATATAGTACAGCATCGTACCGTCTTCTTTAGTCTGCACAAGGAATTTGAATGAGTCGGAAATATCCACCGAGCTTTCAACCTTTACAAATAGATTGCCCGATTTTACATATTCTACGTCCTTGCTCACATAATACAAGGTTTCCCCTTCAAGGTTGGCATAACCCTTCGCCACCTTGAACGAGCTAACGTTCGGGATATACCCCGTAGGGATCCAAACCTGCGAAATACTGCCCAAATTGCCCGTAGGCCCAGAGTTTGACACGAAGATAGGCGCATAATCACCCTTATTGTTTTTGATTGTGTTAAACTGAGAACCGTAGGTAATATCGGTGATTTCCCCTGCGTTCAACGCCGCGTGCGCTTGTTTATTCCATTCTCTTACGCTCGTACCATTGATATAGAGCATATTCAAGAAGGAGCCGCCGCCTTCGTTGGGCGTGATATTCTGCGTCCAGTAGCTCTCACCCGAGCTTTCAATCAAAATAGCGCGCGTGCCTTCTGCTTGGATACCTTGATCAACAAACCTCATGGTATCGGAAATATCTACCACGTGATCGGGGGTGATATATTTCCAAGGAGAATTCTTATCATCATTCGACCACTTGTTTAACCCGTGCGCGAAATACAAATCAGTATCGATGGTATAGTTACCGCTGTTATCCGTATGCGACCAGCCTGCCCTTACCACCACAGTACCGATATCCGTGGTCGTAAAATTTGCGATTTTTTGATTGATATTGATACGGTAAAAGCTACCGATATTTGCCGCTGCCGGTTGCAAAGTAACGGTCACCGAACCAGGTCTTTCCTCATTGATTTCGGTCAACGTTTTCCCGTTGATTTCCGTATAATCAAGCATACTTGCCGTGGTGGCTTGATCGGTATTCCCCGTCCAGTATTGAGTACCGTTTTGAATACGAAAACTATAAAGCCCTTCCCCTGCAAGCGTCCAGTTCTCTGTGGACAAAACGGCCGCGCTGGCCGTCTTGGTGGATATGGAAAATACCGCACCAAGACAAAGGGTCAGCGCTGCCGCAACACTCAAAATAAAAGTTAATACTAACTTTTTAATTCTTTTCATTATTTACTCCAAAATTTATATTTTGTCGTGCTTTTTTTTAGTCTTCTTTACGCTTTTTCGCGCAAACTACCGCACCGAGCGCGATGGTCAATGCCATTACCCCCGAAACGCCTACCATGGACGTACAACCAAACTGCGCCATAATACCTGCGTTTGCATCATCATCGGTAACGCTGTTGTTATTGTTGTCCGTTTCTACTTGAGGGATTTCTTCCAATTCTGCTCTAAATGTATTAACAGCATCTTCGATTTCGTCCTTCGTCAACGCATCTTCTACCAAGTTCTTTACTGCCTTGTAAAGCTCGTTGATAGCCGCTTGATTTTCGATGGAATACTTGTTGTAATCCACGCTTGCTTTGAGTTCGTTAATCTTTTCAAGCGCGATTTCTTTTTCCTGCGCCAACACTTTGTTTGCCGCATCTAATTCTTCCGCCGTCAATTCCGCATCCGTTTTCAAAGCGTCGATTGCTTCAATAGCCGTTGCTACCGCTTGTTCTACCGTCGCCTTTATGGTTGCGCTTTCAATTACTTCGATTGCATTTGCAACAATGTTTGCACGTTCGGTTGCCTGCGCTTCACGATAAAGCCCTTCTTCTGCCTTATAACCGCTTACTTCCGCTTTCGCCGCATCAACAATCGATGCTCTCGTTTCTATCCCGTCTATGGTCGTTTTTACCGTCTCAACAGCCGCCGCGATTTCCTCACTGCTCTTTGCTTCCGCAACCGCCGTAAGACCTGCAGCCCTTGCCATTTCGCGTGCGTTTTCTTCTTCGTCAAGGTATGCTACGTCCGCCTTGTAAGCCAAAATTTCCGCCCTTGCCTTTGCCTTTTCTTCTGCAAGCTCTTCGTCCGCGTACTGCGCCGCCGTCTTCAAATTGTCAATGCTTGCCTTCGTTGCCGTAACGATTGCGGTGATTTCTTCCTTCGTGGAAGCTTCACTCAAAGCCGTTGCCGCTTCCGCAATAAAGCCTTCGCGCTGCGCCTTTTCTGCATCACGGTAGTAGCCTTCTTCCGCCTTATAAGCGTTCAAATCTGCCATAGCCGCCGCAACCGCTTCCGTCTTGGTCATTACGCTGTCAAATGCTGCCTTTGCCGCATTATACGCCGCGTCGATATCCGCAATGGTGCTTGCGTTTGCCAAAGCCGTGGTTGCCGCAACGCTTGCGCTGTTAAGCGCGTCCGTATCTTCCGCAAAGCAATCTGCAATTTTTGCAGTATAGGTTTCTTGTACATACGCCTGTACGCTTGCTAAATATCCATCGAAGGATACGTACTTACCTTCCAAATTTCTGTAAAAGGTTTGCGCGGTTTTCGTTCTATATACGATAAGAGGATAACCATAAGCGCCGCTAGGCAAAAGGTTCATTTTAGGCAAGTCGTTCAACGCCCTTGCAGGGAACAAAGTGCCTGCAGGAATGGTGATGGAGCTCAATTCCCCTTCCGCAATTTTAACCTGGAACGCATAGAAGCCCTTACCTGCTTCACCCAAGTTGTACAAACCATAATAGTTTGCTTGCTCCTTCAAACCGTTCAATTCAATCGAGCCGATAAAGCTATTGTACTGATGCTTATAATCCGAATTGATTTCCGCCTGCTCGCCGTTGCCAAGGTAATCGTCACCCTTCAAGGAAACACCAAGGTAACCGCTGTTACCATCGTGACCTTGTACGTATTCAATCGCTTCGATATCCGTTTCACCGTAAGAAGTGATGCCGTAGTTTGCGGTGGAAGGTTCTTTAACGAATGTACAACCAGCGCGGTAAAGCTTTGCATCTTCCGAACCGCTCAAATACGCATAGCCAGGGAACAAAGCGCCTTCTTCAATCGTTATGGTGCTAGAGAAGTTCCACTCGCCTGCATTATATGCCGCTTCCCAAATTGCAGGATCTGCATGGCAGTAAAGACGAATATGATTGTGAGGTACTTCAGCGGTAGGTTTTTCGTTGATACCGATTGCGAAGTTGTCGTAAAAGCTCGTACAGCCATATTCTCTCAAGCTCTTGCCTGCGATTTTTACTTTATCGAACAAGCCAAGCTTGTTAAATTCTTCCGCCAAGTTCATCGGGAATTCTACATAGCCCGTTTTACCGCCCATATCCAACTCGGGAATGATGATATAAAGGCTGAAGTTACCGTTGGGAATATGCTCATTGTGAATGGTTGCCATCATGGCAGTATCCACAATTTCGTATTCGGTGGCAACGGCTGCACTAGCCGTTTCCACCTTCGTATTATTTTGCAAAGTTGCTACGCCTGCGAACGCGCACACCGCGCACAATGCACTCAAAATCCACTTTTTAAGCTTTCTCATTTTTGCACCTCTTATTAGTAGTTGGGCCAACCCATCGTTTCTTCGTTTGCAAGATGGGCGTTGGTAAGGATGTTTTCGTCCTTCAACTGCTTGAACGCCGCGCCCATTTCATCGGTATCGCCGATAAACAACGCATACGAATATTCAAGGGGTACAAACTGCACCATTCTACGGTTTAACGCAGGGTTGATATAACCGTAGTTAAATACTGCGTAGCTGGGGATAAGCGAGTCTTCCTCAAATTGGAAGAAACGATCGTAGTAATGCGTGTTGCCCGATTCCGAGAAGTAGTTGGTCGATTTTCTACCGCGCGAAGCAACGTACTTATCCGCGTTGGGCATATAGATACCTACGCCGAATTTGTTTTCGTTTACGAACGCACACCAATGGTTCTTTACGGTCTTTGCGCTCAATTCGTAAATATAATCGCCGTCAACCGCGTGGGTTTTACCGTGCTTAGATTTCGATCTGCCGTTTTGTTCGCCTACGTTCTTATCGAAGATAACGCCCTGTTTCGTTTCACAATAGAAATAATTCAAAGGATATACGAAATAGGTTGCGGGGGTTTCCTGCAAGTGCATAGGTACGTCAAATTCGTTGATGAACTGCGAGAAGTCCATATAACGGTTGTCTACCATTACCGAACCGTTTTGGTCGAAATAATAGGTTACCTCAATATAACCGTTTGCCTGAATGTTGGTATAGAAGAACCATTCCTGCGCCTTCATCTTGATATACAAACGGTCGCTTTGGTAGTTAAAGTCGATGATTTGAGGGCTGTGATCGCCGAAGTCACCGCATTGAATAGGGTTGTAAATAGGTTTACCCGACAAGCCTTGGTAGTACGAATCCTTATCTTCGGGGTCATACACAGGGTCGTAACCGTTTTCAATGCCTACGCCCGAATAGTACGAGGGTTGAATTTCACGGCCAAGGTCCATGATGTTGACAAAGTTTACCTTGTCCGTAGAAACCTGCGCCACCCAGTCGGGGTCAACATCACGGTCGATACAAATGTTACCATCGCTGTCCATGTATTCGTAAATGTCCTGCTCCAACTTTTCCAAATAGGTGATACAACCGCCGTAGAATGCCGACGTACCAAGTACCGTCGAACCGTCGCTGATATACATGTATTCTTCGGTGTCGATTGCGCGGTCGTTGATACCTAAGGATTTGAAGTTGAAAACACCCTCTTTCGTTGTGTCAACGTTTTTGAAGGTAATCTTCGTAATCGTCTTTTCATACGCGCCGTTTGCACCCGCGCGGAATGCGTCAAGGAAGGTAATAAATTCCGTACTGCCTGCCTCTACAAAGAATTTTTCTGCGTGGCTTTGCGTTTTGTCCGCGTTGTTGTAGTAGTGGATATACCCTACTACGTCAACGTCGGTGGTCAATTCCATTTTAAGGTAGTTATTGTTGCCGATGTTGCTGTACACGTCGTATTTTACGTCCCAGTTATCATCTGCCGAGGTAACCACCTTGGTATTATCATATTGAGGCAGCGTTTTTTCCTCACCGTCGGTAAAGACGGTGGTAAATTCGTAGCTGTCTAAGGTATAGTTCGGGGTTTCTTCTTTTTGCTCTTCGCCCGTGCTGTTACCGCCTGCTTGACCAAAATCACAAGCGGTTGCGCCGATACCGAGCAAGCCTGCCAACAATAAGCAAGCCGTTTTCTTAAAGCGATTTACGTTAAACATATAAAGACCTCCTTTTAAGATTCAATGGAAATCGCACGGATTGCGATTTCATTGCCCGTAAAGCCTACCCTAATCTTTGCAAGGTACAAATCTACGTACATAGAAGGTACCTCAATCGTCAAGGTCGACCATTCGTATTCCGCCATGTTGCAATCGATTTCCCACATCATATTTTCACCCAAAATAGGATAATCGGGACCTGCCGCGCTTTCACTCGTGCCTGTATTCGACTTCGAGAATTGCGCCTGTACCAACATTTCGCTTACGTCCGTTCTATTTTGATATACAATCTTCACCTTCGTCGTAGAGGTGGTAAGCACGCTGTACGTCGTATGAGGCACAACCAAATGCGTGTTGTTCTTCACGAAACCGATATACAACGACATAGCAGCCATCGTGCTGTTCTTACCTTTTACCAACAAGGACGCCTGCAACGCTTCGTCGTATGCGTATTGACCGCCTGAGAACCAATCCGCATATGCGCCGATGTAAATATTTTCGTAGGATTTGTAGAAAGGCAAACCCGTTTCGCCTACGGTGTAATCGATACCTTGAACGATAATCTTACCCGTACCGATGAAGGTAAATCTCAATGCTTCCACATACCCGCGCTCGTTTGCGTTGAAGGGTACGGTAACCGCATTCGCTTTGCCCTTGTTTTCCAAATTCAATTCATATTCATAAGGGGTGGTAAACGCACCGTTAATCTTATATTCTACAATTACCTTCGTTACGTCGGAGTTCTTGTCAAGGATATACTTCAAGGTTGCGTTTACATAACCGTCCGTCGTTGCCGCATAGGTTTTTTCCGTGGTAGTCACGCTTGCGCCGCTTTCCAAAACGTCAAACCTCGTACCGCTGCGGTCGCTTACGAAATCAATCGCTACCTTATCCGTAGAGTTAAAGCCGTACGCATATTTATCGTTGAGGTTGATACCTACCGTATCGTAAGGCATAAACGCCTCAAATGCGATTTCTTCAAAGCAAATCAAGTTATCTACACCTACGGAAGAGTAGTAGATTTCTACCCTCTTTACAAAACCTTCCATACCGAACACGCCGTAAAGGTTTACCATGTAATTTTTACTTTCCATCATTCTCGTCGCGATATCAAGCTCTGCCTTTACCGCTACATTGTCTTGGTTGTAAATATAAAGAATCAAACCGCTTGCATAACCGTAGTTTTTCAAGGTAATGCTCAAGGTCGTGTTTTCGCTAAGGTCGATTTCCTTATCGTTTGCCATGATGGTAAAACCGCTGTTCTTTTCACCCGTTTCACGGCCTACTACTTCATCATCCGCGCGGAAAAGCAAACCGTTTACATCGTTTACAACCTGCGCGTTGCTCGTTACGTTCTGTACGCTTGCAAAATCTTTAGGGAACACAAACCCGTTCGCGTTTGCGATTTGGTTATTTGCCACGCCTTCGATAACCGACGCGTCCAAACCCTTCGCGGTATCAAGCGTAGCGCGTACTTCTTCGCTGTCCTCTACCTTTATATCGTAAGGTACGCCTTCGATAGCCTTAATCAAGAACACGTTGGATAAATCCTTTTCATCGGGGTTGGATTTGTAGTTTGCCTGCAAACGCAACGAACCGAGGTAAGGGGAAGTACCCCAAATCGAGTAACCGTTCTTGTAGATTTCGTAAAGATTGAATTCAACGCAAGCCCATTCGTCCGTTTCATTCATATTCGTTTCTACGTACAAACGAGCGCTGTCGTTCCCCACATAGTTGGGGTAGCAGAAGTTTTGCGTGTAGTTCATACCCGTTTCCGAATACACATTCTTTTCGGGATCCATCAAAGTAGTAAAATACATACACATACTATCCGCATTACCCAAGTTCTTGTACCAAATGCGGATAATTTGCGATTGCGTAATGTCAAAGCTACGGCAAAGTTCAATGTAACCGTCGCCCACCGTAGGGGTGTAACCAAAGTTGACATAGGTACACTTTTCTTCCACTACATCCGTACCATAAGCGGTGGCTACCGAGTATTCTTCTACCCAGCCTTCTTCGTCCTTTTCACCCAACGTACCAAGGTACGCCGTTATGTTTTCCGTCAAGGTGCTGGAAGAAAGTTCCCCTTCGTCCGTGTGGTCGCTAAGGTAAATACCTTCAGAGCGTTTCACATACGCCTTCATATTGCCTTGTACGGGGTTAGAGAAATCCCAAGCCTGCGTACAAGCCTCATCAACATACGTACCGTAGTATTTGAAGCCTTCTACGAGGGTTGCGTCCTCTACCAAGTAATCCCCCTTGAACACGTTTTCCGTTACGGTAAATTCACCGTTTACGTAGTATTCAATATCGTACAATTCTACCCATTTTGCATAGAGGGTCATATCCCCTTCTACCTTGCCCTTTTTGAAATCCCACTGTTCGGTGAAATCGGGCGAGGTGTACCAACCGTACACCTGCAAGTTGGTAGGATTGTCCTCCAAAATAACCGCGGTAGGTTTAGAAACGCGTTTGCCGATGGTTACGGTTTTATCCTTAACCGAGTTCGTTTGCAAGGTTGTATTTACGTCGAAATGTACCACCGCCGTAGTCTTTTCAACACTGCTTTCCGTACCGCCCATACCGCCAAAATCACAGGCAGTCATAACCCCTGCCGTCGAAACGAGCATCAATGCGGAAAAAAGAATAGTTATTAGCTTTTTCTTCATGGTGTTATACCCTCCAAAAATTACAATTTCAAGCCTGCGGCAAATTCACCGCTCTTAAAATACTTCATAGAAATAATAACCGTGATAATCAACGGGAAGGAAGAAATTACGTACATCGCGTAGGTCGCGCCGTATTTAACGGTATTGTTTTCTACCACCGCATACATTATGTTGGTTAAGGTTTGGCTGTTTTCCAAAATCAAGCTTGCCCACAAATATTCGTTGTAAATACCCGAGAAACAGCCGACAAAATGATACAAGATAATCGGCAATGCAAGGGGTACGGTAATTTTCGCCAAAATCACCGCGTCGTTCGCGCCGTCTAAGCGCGCGCTTTCGTACAACGATTTGGGTTGTTGGCTAAAGAACGTTCTAAATAAGAACATACCCGTTACCTGTCCGCCGCCGACAATGGGCAGCAAATAACCTAAATGGGTATCCCCCAAATCGAAGGTGTCACGAATCAACGGAACCAAGATGGGATAGCCGATAATCGACGGTACAAGCAATACCGCGATGAACAGCATAAAGACAAAATCCTTAAAGTAAAAATCCTTAAAGGACAGGATATACGCCAACACCGCGCTGATAAGGGTTTGACCCACCGCGCCGCAAAGGGCAACCAAAATCGTCGAGAAATAGTAAGGCCCGATGGCATCCCACGCCGTAGAGAAGTTCCCCTTCATCGCGCTCATAAAGGTCGAAATTTGAGGAAGGCTAAAGGCGTTGATTTTTACCTGTTCTTCCGTTTTAACCGAGTTGACAATCGTCAAGAACAAAGGCATAAACGAGAAAACAAGACAGAAGATAACGATGGCAAGAATTGCCGCCTGCGCGCCGTTTCTTTCGTACGGCATACGCAGTTTGCTCTTCTTCGCCGCAGGGCGAATTTGCATATTGTTTTGTACTGCTTCCATGTTACAAATCCTCCCCCATAGTGTCTTTCTTTTGCATCTTGAAGTTTGCGGCTACTGCTACAAACAAGAATACGAAAATGATGGTTGCGTACGCACTCGCCATACCGTAGTCCGCTTGTGCGCCCGTCATAATTCGGTACATGCTCTCTACCGGTGTTACCGTACCCGACGAGCCTAAGATATAGGTTCTTGCGTAGTTCTGTACCGAGTTGATAAAGGTCATGATGAATATGTATTTAATCTGCGGCATAATCAACGGGATATCGACAAGGAAGAAACGTTTTACAACCCCCAAGCCTTCCAACCAGCCTGCCTCGTGGTATTCGTGAGGAATATTCATCATACCGCCGTAGAAGATAAGATAACCGCCTACAAACGGGAAGCCCATCAAAAGCAACGACCAGCGCGCGTAATCGGTATTATCCAAGAACGCAATCGGATCCCGTCCGAACATCGCCAAAATTTGGTTCATTACGCCATCCGCGCCGTAGATACCTTCACGCCAAATCAACATGGTTGCCATACCAGGGATAATGCCGGGGATGAACATCAAGGATCGAATCCAGTTGGATGCCGTTTTGTTTCTAATTAAGATAAGTAAGAATGCGAAAATAACAGGCGGAACGATGCACAAAATTAAATCGGATACCAAGAAGAAGAGCATATTGCCAACCGACAGCAAGAAGTCGGGTTGGTTGAAAATACGCAAGTAGTTACCGAAATTATTCCATATCCAAGCCGGTTTTTCACGCGTGTAGTTGAAGAAGGACATGGAAATTGCGCCGATTGCTTCGTAGTAACAGAACATACCAAGAAGCACCACAAAGAACACCAAGGACAAATACACAAAACGGTTTTTCTTGAAATCTCTTTGGATTACTTTTACCCGATACAACACCCCGTCGTTTCTCGTCGCAAGGAAGAACCAGAAGCAAAGGCCAAAGGAAATCACCGCAAAGCCCGTCGCCAACACGAACGCCCAAGTGGTTGCCGTCTTGTTGGCAAACCTTTCGGGTTGGTAAGTGCTTGCATACAAGCATACCGTCGTAAGACCGTCCTTGTTTACCGCGGAAACTTGGTGTAAAATGTGGGTTACCGAGTTGTCCTTATCACCGCTAATGCTGTACATATCAAACGCGCCGACAAAGGTGTATGCCACATGATAATCTTCTTTATCATTGATATCCACGATGGACAAGGTGCGTTCGTTTTCAAATTTCAAATACAAAGTATTTGCGAACTTGTTATAGCTCAAACCGTTGCCAAAGGTACTAAACTTCTTGTCCCCGATATTGATACTCTCAATCTTCTTGGAAATATCACTCAAGAACGAGCCGCTTACCGCTTTGTCAATGTCCGATTTTTCCACCACATACAAATATCCGTCCGCAGCGTTGGTGAAATACGCCGCCGCATTCTTCTTAGAGTATACAATACCGTTGATAGTATTGTTACCCGAATAGATTACCGAATAATACGCAGGGTCTAAATAGCTTTCGTCTACGAAAATGCTGTTTTTTCCTGCATCATAACCGCCGCACCAAGGATTTACCGAGTAGAAGCCTTCGCCTGCTGCTTCCGTCGCCGCCTTTTCCGCATTCGCGTTCATTTGCGCCGTAATCATACCGCCGATTGCCTTGTAGTAATTCTTTAATTCTTCTGCGGTAGCAGCATTCAATACGTCGTCGGTGTAAAATGCCTTGTCCTCATCCGACGCCGTTTTCAACTTCGCCTGCATTTTTTCAAGCCAGAACGCCTTATACGCTTCGTCGTATACCGTTTGGTATTGCGTACCTTCGTAATATTCCGTTACGCGGTCAAAGAAGTTAATCTTCACCCCGTCCACTTCACAATCGGCAAAATCCAAGCTCATTTTTACCACGCTGCCGCCTTTGCGGAAGAGGTAGAGCCCGTCTTCCAACGCTTCCATGCTCAATACAGCCGTCGACGATTGCATAGGTACAATTTTCTTGTAGCCTACCTTGGGGTCGGACAAATCCAAATCCCAAATCATTTTCGACGCCGTAACGCCGCTTTTAAGGTCAGTAACCGACCCTTTTTGCACATAGGAAAGGTTGTTTTGCTGTGCAAAGAGGTACAAATCCCCTTTCACCGTATCACACGCCTTGATAACCGTATGCGCGGTTGCCAAGTGGTAATCTTCGTCAAGGGACAAATTTACCCCATCGTCATTGAAACGGAAAATATTCCCGCTGGTATCATACGCAAGATAGAAGGGTTTGTCAAAATCGGTAACGCACTTGATACTCCATTGCTTCAAGCTGCCGCCGACAAGGGAATCATATTCCCCTTTTTCCTTTAACATATCCGCGATTGCCGTCAACGAGAAGGTGGAGATTTCTTCCCCCGTCAAAGCGTCGTAACGGTACATGGTATCTTCCGTCATCAAGAAATAATCGCTGCCGTCAGCGCCTTCTACCTGCGAAAGAATGTTTTTCCCGTCACCCAACGCCTTAATATCCTTCGCGCGCGGTATCAATACCCCGAACAAAATGGAAAGGCAAAGAAAAACCGCCAACAACGCCGCAAACACAATGCAGGTCGTCTTGGCTGTCTTTCTATCCTTGTTGGTTATGTTAAAACTCATATTTACTCCATTACAAGAGCTTTCTAGCGCAGCCGAAACGACTGCGCTAAATCGCCTTGTGTATAAATTTTACCTAAAAATGGGTTTTCGTAAAAATTAACCTAATACATAGCTAGGATCTTTCCAGAGGTCGGTGGGCCAACCGTTGAAAGCAACCAACTCTGCCATGTCTGCCTTAACCGCCGTGGACCACTTGCTTGCAAAGCCTGCAGGGGTCAACTTTTGATCGTCGGAAAGACCGGTCATCAAAAGGTTTCTCCAGCTTTCGCGGATAATCTTTTGCGTTTCGGTGTAACCGTTTACATATCTAACACCCCAGCTCAAGAAGGGGTTTGCGTCAACGTCACCATTGAAGGTGATGGTCTTGTTGCTTTCCGTGAAGAATGCTTTCCATTCGTTGGGGATTACAACGTATTCGTTCTTAACCGAGGACAAGCCCTTAGGTACTTCGCCTGCAGCAGCCAAGCCCTTGTAGTAAATCGTTTGACCGTAAGGGGACATAACAAACTTGATGAAGTCCTTGTTCAATTCGTTTTGCGATTTGTCGGTGTGGTTGATTACGGACAAGAAACCGCCGTTACCGCCGATGTCACGGGTAATCGTGTTTTCGTTGTCAACGATGTCTTCGCCTTCAAATTCACCCTTCGTGTACTTACCTGCGATCATTTGAGGATAATCGAAGTAACCGAGGTCGATTTTTTCCGACTTTTCATAGTTGATACCAAAGCCTTGGTAGTCAAGTACGATTTGAGGAGATTCCTTACCATCGCTCTGCGTTTCGAATTCGTCACGAAGCGCGGTAAATTCCGTCGAAGAAGGGTCTTTCATAAGGTAACCGTTCATCTTGTAGAGGTTGCTTACGAAATCGAGATATACTTCGCTGGTCATACCTGCGTAGCCTTTACCAAATTCGCAATCTTCGTCAAACATAATGTTGAGGAGTTTTGCCCATTGTACGCCGTAGGTAGGATCTGCTTCGGGTACGGTTGCGGTAGAGCTGTACTTCGACCAAGTAGAACCTACTTCGCCTGCCATGATATATTCGTAGAATTGACGATAGTAGTAGTCGCCATATACACGAAGCAACCAGGTGAATTGCAACGATTCGATACTTGCGTCGCAAAGGGTGATACCCAAGGGGTTGGTGTAACCTGCCTGTTGCATGTAATCGCAAAGGCTAATCAAATCGTCCCAAGTGATGGGGTACGCCGCTTCGCTTGCCGCGTTCAAATAACCCTTGTCAACCGCCGCGTTGAATGCGTCGTCGTTGATGAACCAGCAGGTTTGCATGATTTCAGAGTTCATGATATAGCTTTCACCGCTGTTATCTGCTTCCTTCGTCTTGTACGCAGCCGATTCCAAAACGCTCGACCACATCGTTTGCTCACCGCAGTAAGGGTTGTAGGACGTGATGGAAGGATACATATCTACACAGCGTTTACGCGTAGAGCCGTAACCAAGGTTACCTTCTACGATATCCCAATCCGTCTTGGGGTTGGTCAATTCGTTGTTCAAACGGTTGGTGTAGGTGGAACCAGAATAGGTCGTGATAACGTTTACGTCAACGCCCTTACCCTGCAAACGTTCGTATTCCGCAGCCAAAGCCTCCCAACCTTTTACCGTGCCTTCAAAGTCAAGCGCGATGTCGATTTTACCCGAATACTGATTGATGGACGCCTTATCGGGAAGGAAATTTTCGTTAAAGCCTTCGCCAAGTTCTGCCACGGTTAAGGGGTCTACCGTAATCTTGCTGCCTGCAGCGCCGCCTTCGGACGTACCGCCTTCGGACGTACCGCCGCCGCCAAGACATGCCGTCATGCTAAACACAGAGGTAAAGCAAGTCATGAGCGCAATTGCGCCTAAAAGTTTTTTCTTCATATAAGCCTCCTATGGGGTTTATTTTTTATTTCGTTCTTTATGTTGCCAAAAAAAACGGACAACCTTACGCTCTTATTCTATAAGAAAACCCCCCTCATGTCAATAGCATTTTTTATCACAAATGTAACAATTCTTGTCATTTTTTAAGTTGATTTTTTTCAAATATGGTTTTTCTCGCCTGCATGTATATATACAAATAATATATAGACCTTGACGAAAGGAATTTTTTCGCAATTTCGTATTGACAAAATTTGACACACGTGTTATACTAAATCCATGAAAAACGAAACGAAACAATTAAGCACATTAAACTATATCCACGAAACACAATCGGACGAGCCGTTTTACTTATTTTTGGAAACGGCAACCTACTTGTTGGAAATTCCACACTACCACGACAGCTTTGAGCTTGTCTATCTTATCAACGGAAAATCCGCGGCGCACGTAGGGAATAAAACCTTCCCCTTTGAAGCAGGAGATATCTTTATCGTCAATTCGCAACAGGTGCATTTTTACGAAAATCCCCCCGAAGATAAGCTTGCGCTGATCGTTGTATTCGGCAGTAAGTACCTGCACAGCTTTAAGCAACTGCACCAAGGCAAGCCCTTCCCGGCTTTGTTGAAGAATAAAGAGTATAACGATGAGATTTACGAGTTGCTGTTGACTTGGCTCGGGTTCGACGATAAAACCTTTTTGTCGAATTGCGCGTTTGCAAACCTACTTTTGGATAAAATCATCAAGCTGTACGGCTTTGGCAATCCAAACGACCAAGACACCATACATACATTAGCAACGAAATTTATCAATTATATCAACGACCATTACGACAAGCCTTTGACCTTAGAATCTACGGCGCAAACCTTTGGGTATTCTAAGGAGTATTTCTCTAAACTATTCAAGAGGACTGTCGGGAAAAACTTTTTATCCTTTGTTAATTCGGTACGAGCGCAAAAAGCCCTCGAATTGATGAACGACCCTCTCAAAAAACACAGCGTACAGGAAATTTGCGCCGTCTGCGGCTTTAACAACGCAGTCAGCCTATATAGAAACCTCAAAAAACCGCATTAACGATGCGGTTTTTTCTTATTCAACGCGTACATGGTATCCCCATTTTACTTTTATGGCTATTTTTTCACCGTATAATCAATCCGCTTGGAAAACTATCAAAATTTACACTATTTATTTATCGCATTATTACCATTCGTTTTCCTGCTTGTAAAAAATGACATTTTTCGGCAACTTTTTTTATTTTCCCTATTGACAAAAACATACCTTGCCTTTATAATATATATAATATATTAATTTTGACCTGCGCCCACCGTACGCAATACACACGCGTAACGAAGGGGGTTGATGAGGAGGAACTATGGCACTTTTGAATGTAATTGAACAAGAAATGACCAACGACCAGCTGGTTGTTCGCCACCATATCGAAGATTTCAATGCAAAGTCTCAGCTTATTGTTTACGAATCGCAAG
This sequence comes from Candidatus Scatosoma sp., assembly GCA_045636845.1. GTDB lineage: Bacteria > Bacillota > Clostridia > Christensenellales > Borkfalkiaceae > Scatosoma. Next base: position 5,177 of record JAZTYG010000039.1, on the reverse strand, counting down.
AAGCGCTCTTTTATAAAAACGGCCAAGCCTTGGATTTATTCCCTGCAGGACGCCATGAATTAAAATCGGAAAACCTGCCCTTCTTCAAAAAGATTTTTGCAAAGCTTTTCGATGGAAAAACCCCTTTGCCTTGCGATGTGTACTTTATCAACAAAGTCAACGTCCTTGATATTATTTGGGGTACAGATTCCCCTATCGAGTTGGAAGATCCGAAATACCCTATGCTGGTGCGTGTGCGCGCCAACGGTCAAACCGGCCTTCGCGTAACCGATTCCCGTCGCTTCACCTTAAAGGTGGTTGGAACTTTACAGGAATTTACGGTTGACGCAGTTCGCCGTTGCATCAAGGGCATGATGCTGTCCTCCATTAAGGAATGTATCGCAACCGCCATCGTGGAAAAGGGTATCAGTATCCTTGAAGTTACCACGAAGTTGAGTGAGTTGGCAGAGGCTATTCAAGCGAAATTGAACACGCGTATTGCCGACCTCGGTTTGACGATTGACCATTTCTCTGTAAATGCAATTATGCCGAGCGACGGTGATTTAGACGCCCTCCGCAGAATGAAAAACAAGATGATGGATATGAACAGCGACGTGGATTTAGAGGCGTATCGTATCCGCAAGCTGAGCGAGGCGCGCGCTTACGGAAGAAACGTAGAGGGCTACACCTATCAAGATGAACGCAAGTTCGACGTGTTGGAAACCGCGGCGCAAAACGAAGGCGCGACGGGCGCGTTTATGAATATGGGTATGGGCTTAGGCATGGGCGCAGGCGTTGGCAAAGCCGTTACCAACATGACGCAAGATTTACAGCAACCCACCCCTCCCCCTGCGGACACAAAAACCTGTCCTCAATGCGGCGGCAGCGTTGCCGCAAACGCAAAGTTCTGCTCTAACTGCGGTCAAGCGATGCCCCAAGGGCCTCGTTTCTGCCCCGAATGCGGTACGAAATGCGTGGAAAACAGTAAGTTCTGTGCAAACTGCGGCACGAAATTATTTTAACCCTACCGCGAAGGAGTAACCATTATGAAAAAATTAGGTAAATTTTTTATCCTTATCTCCATCGTACTCATTTGCGCGTTGATAAACACCATCGTTTTCTTGACGATTGACGATGCGCGTTTAGATACCACCGTATTTTGGTTGGTGTGGGCGTTCGCAACCCCTTGGGCGTTGTTGACGACTGCGGTTTTGCATATCTGGGCAACGAAAAAACCTGCCGCGTCCTTAAAGATGCCTGTGGCGTATTATCTTTGTGCAATCTTTAGCGGTATCTACATGATTCTCGGCCTTATCTTCATGTATGCGGACACCACCGAAATCACCTTGCCTTTGATTTTAGAGCTTGTGGTAACGGTTGCTTACCTTATCATGGCGTTGTATGTGTTCATTGCAGGGAGCTATGTTGGCGCAAGCGAAAAGGAAACCAAACAAAAGGTATTCTTTATCCGTATGCTGCAATCGAACATTACTTCCCTCTTACCTATGGTAAAGGACGCCGAAACGAAAGCGGCGTTGGAAGAATTATCGGAAAAAATTCGTTACAGCGACCCTATGAGCCACACCTCTCTTGCAATGGTAGAGTGTGAAATCGCCGCAACCGTTGACGAACTCACAAACAAGCTTACAAGCGGCGACGAAAACATAGGCGAATTGATTAAAAAGGCGGAATTGCAGTTGGCGCGTAGAAATAGTCAATGCTTGATGTTGAAATAATCTATGAAAGGTCAAATCCGCGAAATTAAAATTGGGGATTTATTCATGTACGTGGTTGTTCCTTTGTGCATCGCCCTACCCCTTTGGACGGTGGCAAGAGGCTTGTACATGAAATATCAACCCCTACCCCCTTGGGTGTTCTATACAGCAGCAGGGGGCGTTAGTTATTTTCTCTTGAAACGCTTTTTAATCGGTCTTGTATTGACCTACAAAGCGTTTGCGCCGTTGTCGGTAAGAAGAAGGTGTCGTTTTCAACCCACCTGCTCTACCTATATGATTATGGCGATACAAAAATATGGATTGGTGTATGGTCTTTTTAAGGGCATCCGTCGTGTGTTGAGGTGCAAGCCCCCCAACGGCGGCGTAGATTATCCTTAAAATACCGTCATGAATTATAGACAAAATTTTTATTTAATGATAGGAGGATGAAAAAGTGAGTGAACAATTAACTGGATTTTGCCCAAATTGCGGCAATAAACTCGTTTATGCAAAAAACGACGCAACAGTTATGTGCTACGCATGCGACAGCGTAATTAGCGTGGAAGAATTTTCCAGCAAAACCGCGTCCAGCGCAGCGGGCGAGGGTTTCGGTGCAGCATCGATGCCCTTAATGATGATGGGTTTTGACAACCCCGAATCGGGCGTGGTATTCGTTGAAAATTTCTTCGATAACTACGACTGGAACGGCTATGCAGAGGATACGGATATCGCAATCCCCGAAATTGCCGAGGTTGTAAAGACCAACAAGATGAAGAATGGTGCTTGCGCGACTTCTTGGTACTTAGATTACAAAGCAACCGCTTATCCCGTACGCAAGAAAATCGAAGGCTTGGCAATGCTCCAAAACAAGATGGCAGACCTCTACAACCCCGTAGACTCTACCAGCGCTTTGCAGGTATTTGATATCTATCGTAGAATTTGCGTTGCTTTGAAGGCGGCGGAAAGCGATATCTTCAAGCAGTTAGAAAACGCAATCAAGTACGCGGAAAAATTCAAGCTTGACAGCGCGCTTCTTACCGAAATGAAAAACGACATGGCCGCATTGAAGGGCATGTTTGAAAAAGACGTTGTAATTGTAAAAGAAATCGACGAAGTACCCGCTTACATAGAAGCTTCCAAAGCGGCAAGCAAGAAGATTGCGGCAGAGCTTGCGGAAAAAGGTATCAACGCGGAACAAATCTACGAAAACGCAGTTGAAAAATTCAACGATCCTGCCCCCAACAAGAACGCAGCTTTGGTTCTCTTTGAACAAATCCGCGGCTACGGCAAGAGCGTAGATTATATCAAGAAAATCAATCAATACTTTAGCTTTAACGGTGAAGTTTACCGCGCATTCGGTAAGCACTTCATTTACAAGAGCGAAGATTATACCCCTACCCTTGACCTTAAAGAATTGAAGGCAAAGGGTTGCAGTATGTTCCAAAAGAAAGCGCCTGCTACCCCTGCGGAAGACGCTCCTCAGGCTGTAAAAGCGCTTGCTCTTTACGAAATCGTTGACGGCGTTCCTGCAAAAGAATCGACCATCAAAGGCATTTCGCAAATTATTACCTGCTACGGCAGTAAATTGTACTATGTAAAATCGGGCGCTGGTATCCACAGCTTTGATATTTACACCCGTACGGAAACCTGCATTTGCCCGGGCGAAGATTATGAATTCATCACCGATAAATGCAAGATTATGAGTAACGGTTCTTCCTTCTACATGGTTAAATTGTACAAGGAAGACAAGGTGGTTGAAATTGCGAAGAAAGGTTGCTCCATGTTCAAGGGCAAGAAGAACGCAACCCCCGCCGGCCCCGTTGAAAACCATGAATTGAACCCTTATTGCGTAATCGTTGTTGATATGAAGAGCAACACCTACTCCACCATCATCAAGGAAATGTCCGCATTCGAACGCAACGAAGGCGATAAGATTTTCTACTACTATTCCTACAAACCCGAAGTTGTTCAATCGGGCTGTATGAGCAAATTCAAGAAGGTAGAAGAACCCGAAACGAAGAAGAAATTGATGGTTTGCGACATGGGTACGCGCACCAACAAGGAAATCAGCGAAGATTGTCAGCTTCATACCGTTTACGGCGATTATATCATCTACTCGATGTGGAAGCCCAACAACCTCAACAAAGACTTGCACGCGTACAACCTTGAAACGGATCAAGATACGCTTATTGAAAAGAATATCTACAATTACTTCAATATGTATGATGGCAAGGTTTACTACACGGTTGGTAACGCAAACTACTGCCCTCTCGTTCGTAACACCCTTGACGCAAGCGACCGTATCGAAGTTATGGCGCACGTTCAAAATATTATCTGCGAACGCGGCGGTTGGTTGTATGTTCAAAAGGGCTACGGCAGCAACTCCTTGCTTGCAAAGGTTAGCGCAGACGGCAAGAAAATCATTATCATCTGCACGCAGCTTCGTCAATACGTTCGTATCGAGGGCAACTACCTCTACTATGTAGATATCTACAACAACCTTCGCGTTGTTCGTTTGGACGGCAAGTTCAACCAAAAGCTTGCGGAAAATGTTAACAAGATTTTCCCTTGCAACGACGGTTTGTATTACACTCGTCAAGAAAAAGTATCCGCAAACGACAGCGCCCTTTCCTTGTACTTCATGGACAAGAACGGCCGCAATATCAAGAAGATGGTATTCGACGTGGATTATGTTCAAAACGACCAAGACACGAACACCATTTACCACTCCAAGACGGAAAACACCCGCTTCAAGGTATATGCGCCTAAGAAGGAAGATAAGGCTACTTACGAATTCCACAAGATTACGAAGTACTCTATCCTCAACAAGGATAACGGTACAAGCGAACAATTCCTTACCTTGGGTTGGCCTTCCAGCGACACGCAGACGGGTTGCTTGAAGAAGAAATCGGTTGCTATGATTTACGAAGAAGCGCCCATCCGTCCCACGTATGAGCCTGAAACCATCACCGATACGACCAACCCCGAAGACGTAGAGTTGGACGCGCCTGCAACGACGAAGTTGCCTGGCTGCATCCCTGAAAACTCGGGCTGTGCAAACATCTTAAAGAAAATCCCCGGAGGTAAATCCAACCTCCCAAATAAAGGCGGTAACCAGTCCGCCAAAACAAAACTGTTCTCGAAAATAAGCAAGCCGACTGCAAAATCTACCTCGTCGGCAAAATCGAAAACAGCAGGTAAGGCGGATCCGAAATTCCTTGCCCTTTCCTTTGCAGCGGTTACCATCATGTTGTACGGCGTCCTCCAGATGATTAAACTGTTTAGTCATCCTGGTATGCGACCTCCTGCAAGAATGATGATTCAACCTCTCTTGTTTGGTCTTATCGCTTTGGCGCTTGCGCTTTGCACCTTTGGTGTAATTCCCACCCCTTTGAAGAAGGTAAAGAACGGCAAACCCTTAGGTATTATGTATGTAATCGCAGCACTCGCTTGGTTCGTGGTTGCATTCTCGGGTATGGGTCC
>JAZTYG010000038.1:0-4063 GCA_045636845.1 Candidatus Scatosoma sp. | reverse complement strand
CGCTTGAAAACGAATTTACCAACAATGGTCAATTTACCATAAGCAAATATAACGGTGCGGTGCCTTTTGAATACGTAGACGGCGCAACGGAAGGCTTGCCCACGGGCTATGACGGCGCGGTATTGAAGATTACCACGACGAGCGGTTTGGCTTATGCAAACTTTGATTTTAGCGCATCGCAAATCAAGGCAAGTGATGTGGAAAGCGTTGTTGTAAGGATGTATTCCCCTGGTTATACCGCTGCGGATGAATTTAGAACGAACGTTGCTTCAGATGGCACACAGCAGGTGTTATACGGCGCAGGTGCTTATGATATGTCCTCGTGGTGCGATATTACCTTGAATGCAACGTCCATGTCGACGATGACGGATGCGAATGGTTATTTGGCATTCGTTTCGGCTGGCGCGCGCGTAAAGAGTGGCGCAAGCGTATATTACATCGACAGTATTACCGTAAATATGAAAGAAACCACAAAGGTAACCCTTACGGGTGTACATTCTTGGTGGAATAACTATTCCCACAATGATATGTATTGCTCGATTTTGGAATTTAGCGGTGGTATTGCAAAGGGGGACCTTAACAGCGATTACAGCGATGTTTATGCAAAAGCAACCTTGAATGGTCAACCCGTAGATGCGGAAAATCTTGATTTTATTTGTCGCGCATGGATTGACGGGCAGGCGGACAGTATCGTTATGCGTTGGAAAACCCTTCCTGCGTCGGGTGCGATTTTGCATATCCCTGCGGGCGCGACCTTCAAAAACGGTGGGGGTGATACCAACCTTTATTCGATTGCAGAAGATATTTATTTGAAATTTGACGGTAGCAAATGGGCATTGGGCGGAAAGCCTGCGGAAAGCTTATCCATGGCTCAATTTATCGCTCCTTGGGGCACTGCTGGTGATTTCAATAAGGCTAGCCAAGTATTATTGCAGTACAATACCGATGCCACTTGGACGCATACCGATAAAGGTGATTTGGCATCCAAGGTAACCTATAAAAACTCGACAACAGGCGCAACCCGTGTGGTAACGAATGATGATATCTCAGGTTGGGACGGTCAAAAGTGGATTGTATTCAAGAACTTGGCAGGTTATGACATGCTTGAAATCGCAGAAGGCGGTTCCTTCGGCGGCGTAGGCATCCCTGCGCTTACCCTTTACTGTGTAAATGGTTATTGGGTAACAACGGCACCTGGTGCTGCAACCACAAACTTTAAGGCGATTGCCAGCGGTTGGAATAATAATCTTGGTGATGGGATTAGTAACAATATTTTCTCGTTTGATGTAAATCCTCTTGGTGCAGCGGCAGATATGACCAACCTTGCGGCTACTTACAACCGTACTTCCCTTATGGTAAAATACAATGGGAAGACCTTTGCGGAATTGTATGCGGATGCAAATAATGCGAACGCGAAAAAATACGCAATTTCCTACGCGCATGGCAATAACCATTTCTATTTTGCAATTCCCGAGGCGGACCTTGTAGAAGGCGCAACCATTGAAATTGAAGAAGGCACGCCTTTCATGAATAACTACTTGGCGGCAACAAAGCTCGTTTTGAAGGGCGGCGCTTGGCAGGTACCTAAGGCGGATGCAGAATTTAATTGTATTTGGAAAAATGTAGATGCTTACAACAGCGCGGAGAAAGTGTTGTTGCAGTATAATAGTGCAGACGATTGGACTTATACCGATGAAGGCGATTTAGCATCCAAGGTAACCTATAAAAACTCGGCAACGGGCGCAACCCGTGCGGCAACCGATGCGGATATCACAGGTTGGGAAGGGCAAAAGTGGATTATTTTCTCCAGCTTGACCGATTACGATGTGATTGAAATTGCAGAAGGCGGCTCTTTCGGTGGCGGTATCGGTATTCCCGCACTTACGATTTACAAAGTAAATGGCCGTTGGGTAACGACGGCTCCTCATGCGGCAACCACAAACTTTACGGCGATTGCCGGCGGTTGGAATAATACTACCGCATATGATGCTACTTTAGGTCAAACCATTTTCTCGTTTGACGTAAATCCTCTTGGTGCAGCGGCAGATGCGACCAACCTTGCGGCTACGCTTAACCGAACTTCCCTTATGGTGAAATATAACGGGAAGACCTTTGCGGAATTGTATGCGGATGCAAATAATGCGAACGCGAAAAAATACGCAATTTCTTACGCACATGGTAAGGGTTATTTCTATTTCGCAATCCCCGCGGCGGACCTTGTAGAAGGCGCAACCATTGAAATTGAAGAAGGCACGCCTTTTATGAATAACTATTTGAGCGCAACGAAGTTTGTTCTCAAAAATGGCGCTTGGGTACTTCCTACCAACTACAATCCTTCGTTTGTAGGCGTTAACAGCGTATATAACAACGATAGTTATGGTTACTTTATTGCACAGTTTAATACAGACGGTTGGGCGCAGGATGCTGTACCTACCAGCCATTCGGGCATTACCTACAACGGTAAAGAAGTGACTGAATTTGCAACGATTAAATTCTTCCAAGAACACTCCGTTTGGTTTACCTATGACAAGGCAGATGGAAAGTTTGTTGCAGGCTACAACGGATATTCCCATCCTACCATCAAGTTTGCGGAAGGTGCAACGGTGGTGTATGAGGGTAATACCTATACCTTCTCCGAGGTAACCTTCTATCTAGTGGAGGATAAGTGGACGACGGAAAAACCTGCTGATTGGACGGATGAGCTGCCTACGCCTGTAAACTATGGCGGTATTGCGTGGAATAATATCGACTACGGTAATCAGGATGCCGGGATTAAGACATATTACGAGCATCTTGGGTTATCGGGCGGTAATTTAATGTTGATTGCCTATACGGATGATGCAGGTACACGTATTAAGGATAACAATGGCGCATTTCTCAATTTAGAGAACTTGATTTCGGAAGATAGCGATGTTGGTAACAAGATTGCGATAAACAACATTCCTTTGAAGGATGTAGAAGGCACATATGTATGCTTAATTTCCGGCTATCTCTATATTTATGTGCCTGCGTGTGAAGTTTTGACGATTCAGCAAGGTACGCAAGTTTACGACAATATGTTGCCGGAAAACACCTTCTATTTCTCGGGGGGATGGACGGATACGGCGCCTACCTATACAAAGGTTTCGCTTACTGGACTTAATTGGAACAACTTTGACCACAATGGTTATGCTGCGGCGCAAGGTTTTGAAAATCAAAGTGGTACGCCTTCCAACGGTTTCTGCGGATTGATTGCATACAGCGCTGATCTTGGTCCCCTTAACTCGGGTGGCTATACAACCGCTATTGCATCGAATATGGCGACGAGCTATCTTGATATTGGTTCAAAATTCAAGGTAAACGGCGTGGCGGCAAAGGATATTCCTGGTGCCTATATCGCTTACGCTGCAGGTCAAAATTACATATATTTCTACATTCCTTTCAGCAGTTTGGCGCAAGCGGATGTTTATGTGGTAACGATTGAAGCCGGTGCGAAATTCCTTTTGGCAGAGCTTCCCGCTACTACCTACTACTTCTATGATGGTTTATTCCATGAAACGATGCCTGTTGTTGTAACGGTGCAATATGGTGATATCACCGTTTCCAACCGTTTTACCGGCGAACAAACGATTGATGCAGCATATCTTGCGGAGGCAATTAGCCGCAGCGCAGAGTCGGTATATCCTTTGAGCTGGACAATTGGCGCTACGACCTATTATGCAGGTGAAAGTGCAAAGGTTAACCAAACCACGACGGTTGTAATTGAAGAAACCGTAGCGTTTGAAACGATGCGCGGCGCATCTGTTCGTATCACGAACGATGGCAACTATGGTATCCGTTTCGAAACGAGAATCGGTTTGGAAAGCTACTTGGTGTTGGCGGCAAAATATGGCGAAAGCAACATTAAGACAGGTACTTATATTGTGCCTAAAGCCTTGTTTGATGGGGCAGGTATGTCGCTTGAAGAATATTTTGCACAGGCACAGGGCGAAGGTGTTGACTCGAAATATGTGCATATTTCTAACTTTGACGAAGGTAAAAACGCAAACGGTATCTACAACAAATATACCTATGAAACGGACGG
>JAZTYG010000037.1:0-16580 GCA_045636845.1 Candidatus Scatosoma sp. | reverse complement strand
ATAATTTCCATAATCTATACCTCTACTTTAATTTTTTTACAATATCATTATACAAAACCCAACATACCAAAAATGGTATATAAGAAAAATAATGGAAAATTTTCGTAAAAAAAGAAAGCGCACGGTTTTATCCATGCACTTTATAGACCATATTTACTATCTTTCCAATTCTTTGTTTACTTCCTCAAGAAAACGACCACACACTTGATCCATGTAATAAGTGTTTTGATTTATTGCATATGGATATATAGCACGACCTAAATCTTCTATTATTTGTTTTCTATCTTTTCTAAGCGCGCTTAATAATTGCGAATTATCGATATATCCCTTGAGTTCTTTATAAGATTTCACCTCATAGTTGTCCCCGTTAATATATTTTTTCTTCTCTTCTATATAATAACTCATCTTATATTCAGGACACAAAATATAAGCCTTTATTGCATTTTGATTTAACCCTTGCTTTTTCGCATAATATAAGGCTAAACTATAATATTTATCTAACTGAGATGGAGCTTTACCTTGCCCCTCTTGCGCCTTTCTTTCCTTATTTATTTCTTGCTTAATATTCTCTCCTTCTTTACCTTTATCGTCTTCTTTAATCAAATCACTCCACTCTTTACATTGCGCATCAGTAATCCCTGCTTCTATTTTATTTTCTATTATCACAATATTCTTTTTGCCACGAATGAGGATATCAACATTATTTTCCTCGCGATAGACAAAGTATTCCCCTACATCAACATCCCCTAAAAACTTTTTTAAGATTTCAGGAGCATTTTGGAACATATAGCCAACCAAGGAAGAAAAATATGTTTCTTTATCCGATTTCCCAATAACACTTAGTACGCTATCCTCATCTCTGTAAGTTCCATTCCATGGCTCATCATCTTCCCAACGATTTTCTGGTATTTTTTCAAGATAACTGCTTATTTTTTTATATAAAGCCGTTCCTTCAAAAACATACTGACGCATAGATGCTTTCGCCAGTTGTTCATACCCTTTTTTCGGCGAGTAAACCTTTTTCCCTTTATCGTCTTTCGTTATTTCCCCAACAAAAAAATCATCGTAGCAAAACAATTCTTTCCCTATTTCTTTAGGCCTTACGACCTCCCCTCCTTTAAAGGTGACACACGGAAATTTCGACTCATTAGAAGTGTTTTTATTTTCTATCCCCTTTCCCTGCGGGGAAACATTTCCTCCAAAAATAACAGAAAGTTCTTTATTATTATACGTTATATCACCTTCGATAAAATCCAAACTAAGCTTGCCTACTCTTTGAATAACGGCATAATTACTCTTTTGCCCCGTTTCATATTTTGAAAAAGAAATCATCTCAGCATTTTCCACTTTAAAATATTTACTACCTGAATAAATATATTTATCACAAGCTTTATCATTACCAATTTCTATCACTTGCTTCTTTCCATTATCACACAAAAAGAAGTATCTATCGCCATTATCATCTTTCATTTTGTTAATCGCTTCATGAGCAATATTTCTCCCAAATGAAGCGTATTTCGTTCCTTGAAAGCACTTATTCAAAATATATGTTTTCCCGCAATTAATTACCCCGTATTTCTTCTCCTCTGCAAAACAGATAACTTCATCAATATAAACTTCTTTATCTTTTTCAATTTCAATAAACAAATTCCCCTGCTGCCCCTCGTTGAGTCTTTCCTCTATTTGTTTCTCAATAAGTTCTTTTTTAGGTTTTATTCCTTTGTTAGAGTTAATTAAAAGATAGATTTTTCTCATTTTTTCTTTAGCCATATTTACAATTTCTCCTTCGTGTTAAGTTTCCCTGTTATTATACCATTTTCATTTTATAAAGTCAATACTCGTTTTTAAAATTACACTTGCTTTTTGCTGTACACTATGTTATACTATACCTATACTCACAAAGGACGGAAACGAAAATGTTTCATTTTAGTAAATCTAAATATACTTCCTTTATTCAATGCCCGAAAATGCTTTGGCTGAAAACCTACCACCCCGAACTTGCCGAAGAAGATCCTTCCGCGCAGAATAGAATGACGAAGGGCAACATCGTTGGGGATTTGGCTATGGGCTTATTCGGCAACTACGAAGAAATGACCGCCACGGATGAAAACGGCAAAATCGACCTTGGTAAAATGATTGAAAACACCGCCGACGCCATCAAACGCGGAGTGGACAATATTTGCGAAGCGTCCTTTTCACACGACGGTTTATATTGCGCGGTGGATATTTTACGCAAGGAAAAAGACGGCTACGCCATCTACGAAGTAAAAAGCTCTACCACGCCAAAATATATCTATATCGTGGATATTTCCTATCAGAAATACGTCCTTGAAAAGTGTGGCGTGAAAGTAACGGGTACATATGTTGTCAATATCAACAATCAATATGTTTTCGACGGCACGCTCGACATCGAAAAGCTGTTCAAAATTACGGACGTTTCCGCAATGGTCGAACAAGAATATGGTATTCATCATATTGAAGCGGAATTAGACTATGCAAAACGCACCCTTGAAAGCAAGGAAGAACCCGACCTTGATTTGTCGGTAGGCTGCGATTCACCTTACCCTTGCGCATTTTGGAAATATTGCTCTCGTCACATACCTGCCCCCTCCGTTTTTGATATTTACGGAATTCATTTCCCAAAAGCGCTTGACCTTTATAAGCGTGGTATCACCGACTTAAAAGATGTGCAAGCAAGCACGAAGTTAAACGATTTGCAAAAGCAGTATATTGATTACGCCTTAAACGACAAACCCGAACACGTGGACAAAGACGGTATTAAATCTTTCCTTGGCGAGTTGTCCTATCCCTTGTATTTCTTGGATTTTGAATCCATGCAATTAACGATTCCCGAATATCCGAACAGCAAACCTTACGCGCAAATTTTATTCCAATATTCTTTGCATTATATTGAAACCGAAGGCGGTGAAATTAAGCACAGGGAGTTTTTAGGCGTATCGGGCGAAGATCCTCGTCGAGCTTTGGCGGAGCAGCTCGTAAAAGATATTCCTACCGATGGTTCGGTTATCGTTTTCAATGAAACCTTTGAAAAGACACGCATTAAAGAGCTTGCCGAACTTTTCCCCGACCTTGCAGACGAACTTTTAAGAATTAGAAAAAATATCAAAGACCTTCTCAAACCGTTCCGCAAGGGGTATTATTACAATAAGGCAATCGGCAATTCTTTCTCAATAAAGAGCATTTTGCCTGCGATGTTCCCCGATGACCCTGCCCTTGATTATCATAATCTTGAAGGGGTACATAATGGCGGCGAGGCAATGACGATTTTCCCTCTCATCAAGGACATGCCCCCTGCCGAGCAAGAAATTGCCCGTAGAAATTTATTAAAATACTGCGAGCTTGACACCTACGCCACCGTAAAAATCTGGCAAAAGTTAAAAGAACTTTGTGTTTAATTTTCAGAATCTCTTTTCTTTATTTACAGCGTAGCAAAATTGAAGGCTGACGGTTTATTTCCGTCAGCCTTTTTTCGTTTTATTTGCGTTAATCGGTTATCACTTCAACCTTATCAATATAATAGATTTAGGTGTTTTTCATTATTCGACAACATTTAAGCCATACCGTTTGAGCGTTGAAACCGCATTTTGTATTTCTTCGTTGGTCGGCAGGCGTTGGGGCAAAGTATTTTCCAAGCCTATACTGGCGTATTTTGTCCCTGCCAAATTGTGATAGGCAAGTACACGCACCTTCGTTATACATTGCAAGCCGCTTAAATATGCGCCGATTTCTTCCATTTCATCATCGTTTAATTGCGGTACATACGGAATGCGAATTTCCACCGACGCGCCCTTTTCATTCAAATACAAAAGATTGCCAAGGATTTGCTCGTTGGTATACCCCGTGCATTGTTTATGCGTATCCGCATCCAACGCTTTTACATCATATAAAAACACATCGGTATAGGGCAGTACCTTATCAAAAGCGGATTTTGATACCATCCCCGAGGTATCCACCGCCGTACGCACTCCGTTTTCCTTTAATCGCTTTAACAGCTCCGCGCAAAAATCCGCGTACAGCAAACATTCTCCCCCCGACAGGGTAACACCCCCTTCAGAATTGTCGTAGAAGTCCTTATCCTGCAACAAAATCGGCAACAAATCTTCCACCGTGTATTCCTTGCCGTAAAAGGTTAAGGCATCGCCCAAACACACCGCTTCGCAACATCCGCAGGCAATACATTTTTCACGGTAAAATCGATGCGTACCCCCTTCTATCGTATGTGCGCCGTTTGGGCAGGCTAAAACGCACTCTCCGCAACCGATACATTTATGAGAAAAATAGGCAAGCTGCGCATCCCCCGAAAGTCCTTCGGGGTTATGACACCACACGCATTTTAAGGGACACCCCTTGAAAAATACCGTCGTGCGTATTCCGTCACCGTCGTGCAAAGCAAAACGCTTTATCTCAAAAATTTTCGTTTTCATTTTTACCCCTGCAAGGATAAATGTATGGCTTTCGCCCTGTTATATCCATTGTTTGTAAAATTGTAAATCCTGCGTTTTTATCCCGAGTAAAATCCGCCGTATCACTCGCCGTTGTTACCGCTAAAATATCCATATTTTTTCCACAAAAAGCACAACTCATCGGGAAGGTTTGCGGCGGATATATATAATCCATTATGGAAAGCTTTTCACCATCTATCACGGCGATATATTTTTTCCATGCGCAGCTAACATAAAGACAGTTATCCTGCCCGACTGTCAAGCCATCTGCGCCTTCAACGCATACCTGCCTGCCACTAAACGAAATTTTACCCGTATTTTTATCAAAAAAATATTCCTTAATTGTAGAAACGCCCGTATCGACGTGATAAAATTTTTTCTCGTCAATCGACCAATCTAAACCGTTGGAAAGAAGTAAATTTTCCAACAAAATTTCCACCTCTCCATTAGGAGAAATGCGGTAGAGTTTCCCATCTACATTTTCGGAAATACCCAAAAATTTTTCACTCACCGTCCCCACATAGAGGGCGCCATCAGGCCCTACCTTCATATCCCCTGCGTGGCGGATTTGATGTTTCACCGTATCGTATAGGGGCATCAGCTTATCATCGTCGCTTAAAACATATACGCCCGTTGCCATAGAGACGATTAGGCGGTTTTGCTTGTCAAATGCCAACGCGGATACGCCAAAAGGAAGTGTACGAATGTGCACTTGTTCCGTTTTGAAATCGTAAATACAAATTTCATGCTGAAAGCCATTTGTAAAATACAACCTTTCTTCCCGTTCATTCCAAATCGGGCCTTCCCCGATTACACAGCGTTTTCCCGACAGAAGTTTCATTTTTACTCCGCCTTACTGCACAATATTTTCCGCGCGCAATATATACGCGTCCTGCTCTTCCTTCGACATATTATTCCACAGCACATTCCAACCGCATACACGCACCTGTAAGTTTTCATATTTTTCAGGGTGCAGCTGCGCCTCGCGTAACATCTCAGCGTTAAAAATATTAAAATGCATACTTTGCCCGCCTTTGTCCATATAGGTACGCATTACTTGATACAAAACGTCTATCCCATTTTCGCCTTGTACGGTTGTCGGGTGCAGCATTACATCAAGGCAAAAGCCAACGGTTGCAAGGGTCGAATCAATCTCCGTTGCCGAATGAATTAACGCTGTAACCCCATTTCGATCCATACCTGGTTGGGGGGAAGCGTTTTTCGACAGCTCTTCTCCTGCCTTTCTTCCGTCCGGTGTAGCGAGTGTTTTTTCGCCTTGCACAATGAATGCGCGCGCGGAATGTATCTCTATCGAATACTTGTTTTCATGTCCGTTTTTCTTGCCTGCAATCAGGTTAAAAAGGTCGCGCACAATCGCCGCGGCATAGGCATCGGACATTTCGTCCCCCCTGCCGTATTTGTGGTGGCAATGTAAGGCTTTACGCTGTAAAAGCTCGTACCCTACCCAATTCTTTTCAAGTGCAGTTTTCAATTCTGTAAGCGTAGTCGTTTGTTTCTCGTAAACCAACTCGTAGACAGCCATCAAGGCATCCACCGCCGTTGCAAGCCCTGCAACAAGCACCGTAGAGCCGTTTGCGATCACATTATCGTATGCATCCGCCATAGTTTCCACACACGGTTTCATGGTGGGAGAAAACATCGAAGCAGGGTTAATCCCGTACATGGTACCCTCAAATGACTTAAGCGCCTCCATATACGAGAGCGTGATATGCTCTAACTGCCGTAAATATGCGGCATAGAAATCATCAAAGGTTTTCATCTCCGTAACAGCGCCCGTTTGCAAACCGATTTGCAAATTTGTAAAGCGGTCAAACCCGTTATCAAAGATATAGGAAACGGGTTTTACTAAATTGATATAGAAACCGCTAATCCCCACGGCTCCCTTTTTACTCTTATACTCATAACAACCGCTTATCACGGAATCCAACGCCTCTTCATAGGTTGCACCGCGCGCCATAAGGCATTTCACAATCATCTCATCGTGGCAAAAAACAAGGCTTGTTTTTCCGCCTTGCACCATCTTTAAGGCTTGATAAATAAATGTTTTCGGAGTATTTTTCGATACCTTTATCTGAATTTTGGGGTTGTATAACCCTAACCTATCGTAAATTTCAAGGATAAGATAGGACAATTCGTTGACTTTACACGCCCCATTCCTGTCACGTCCGCCCAAATACAGCGGTTGCCCCCAGTAGTTGCCTATCGCCGACCATTGCATTAAAAAATATGCCAACAGCTCCCCGATTTCTTCCTTGGTGAATCGACCGCTTTCGATATCCCTCTTGTAAAAGGGGTATAAGGACGCATCCAAGCCGTAGCCAAGCGAGCGCACCTGATAATGCTCGACACTTTCACTAAGCATAAAGTAAAGATAGATAAGCTGCATCGCTTGGTAGGTGTCGGTGGGCGCGCCGTCGCGTAAAGCACGCAAACAATTTACATACGCCTCCGCCTTATCGTGCGTTTTCGTTAAGGCGTATTGATACAATCTATCGATAAAGCGTAAAATGGCTTCGTATTCTACCACACACCCCTCGTAAAATTCCGTTTGCTTTTGCGTTACTTCGCCCTTTTGTGAAAGCGCCTGATAAGACGCCTTCAAACGCGCCAAAATCCCTGCGAAGCCAAGGGAAAGCAACGCATCCCAATCGGGTACGGTATGGTCAAAATCTAAAAAACCAAACGCCGCGCCCGAACGGTCGAAATTACTGATGGTTTCAAGCTCGTTTGGATAAAGCTTTTTATTGTCTTCATTCCAAAGATATACCGAATGGGGAGAAATGGGTCGATCCCATGTCCACATTCCCACAAAATAATCGTGTTCGTTGACATCAATACGCGTATTGTCCAAAACATACGCAAAATATTTTGCCTTTTGAATCGGGTGCGGTTCTTCCTTGATTTTTTCGCGCAAGAGCTTTAACCCTTCTTGTATTTCCTCATCACTCAAACCCGTCCCTTCCTCATAGGCGTAGCCGTGATAATTCCACCGTGCATAACCGTTAAACGGCTCTTCGGGAATATGATATTTTCTTTCAATGTAATATCTATCTTGGTCAAAAGTCTTAAACATACAAAGATCCTTCCCCTTTTGATGCTTTCATTATAGACTTATCTAAAAAAAAGTCAATAGACATTTCCATTTTATTTGACTATTTCACGACAAAATGTTATGATATAAATACAGGGGGAAGAAAATATATGAAAGACTTTATACAGCAAAAGCATATCGTAACGGAAATTTTATTAGCGTGCTTTGTCCCCCCCGAGGATAGAGGGGCTGTGCATAAAAACCGCCCATCACACGGGTTAGCATTCAACTGTGCAGGTGAGAAAACCTATCGTTTTGACGACGGTACGGTTTGCGTTGTCAAGGAAAACAATATCATTTACCTGCCCAAGGGGTCAAATTACACCGTTTCCGCAACTGTACCCGGACATGTTTGGTGTATCAATTTTCAAACCTTAAGCAAGGATACTTTTCCACCGTTTACCTTGCATTTTTACAGCGATGAAGAGGTGTTAAACGCCTATAAAAGCGCGGAAAAGGCGTGGCGTGCCGCAAAAGAGGACAGAGAATATACGGTAATTTCTTCTCTTTATAAAATTCTCTATGAAATCGGAAAAGTGAACGCCGCCCCCTATTTGCCCGAAACAAAACAAGAGCTTATTCAGCCTGCCATAGAGCATATCCATAAATTTTACACAAAAGAGTTGATCAACACCCAACATTTGGCGGCGCTTTGCGGTATGAGCTATGATTATCTGCGGCAGCTGTTTAAGAAGTTTTACGGCTTGTCCCCCATCAAATATATCAACGAATTAAAACTAAAACGCGCAAAGGAATTGCTTTCCTCCGGTATGTATTCGGTAAGCGAAGCGGCGTACCACTCCGGTTTTTCCGATTTGAGCCATTTTTGCCGTTTTTTCAAGGCGAATACGGGCGTTTTACCCAGTGAATACAACAAGAAAAGTGACACATTATATCGTAGCCTAAAATTTAAGGATTGACCATCAAAGGTCAATCCTTTTTTCGTATACAAAAAACAGAAAGAAATTCACATTCCTTTCTGTCTTTTATTTTATACAGTTTTAGTTCGCATTGATTGCACCCGTCGTGTGCTTATCCACATACCAAACTTCACCATCTACGAAGGTTACATTGTAATAAGGATACTTATCAAACAAGGTAACCGCGGGCAAGGTATAAACTTTGCAATAGACTTCACCCGTCGTTTGGTCAATCAGCTCGGTATAGGCTTCGATATGGGTATGCCCTTCGAATACCGACATCGGCAAACCGTAGCCCTTCAATTCGCCAAGGAGTTTCCCCTTCGAGGTTTCATCAATATCCTGCAACGCCACATGGCTAATCCAAACGATACCCTTTACACCGTCATCCATTTGCTTAGCAACCTCTGCAGTCAACCAAGCAATTTCTTTATCAGGAATGGTAAATTCCTTACAAGGAAAGATATCTTCAGGGGTATCAGAGCCTGTTCTTGTGAACATTGCATCTACCGCCACAAACATCAAATCTTCATAGGTAAAGACTGCCGCGCTACCTACCCCTTCCACATACGGGATATAATCCTTAAACGCACTCTTTTCCACATAAGCAAATTCGTGGTTACCTGCAAGGTTATACATCATTCTATTGCCTTCTGTATAACCCTTTCCTTCGGAGTTATAAATGTTAAGGTTGTGCGACTTCATCGCGCTCATCGCATCGTAGAAGTTGTTCATTTGCGCATTCGGCAAGGAGTTTACCGTATCACCCAAATTCACATAGAATCTACTGCTCTGCGTTTCATTGACGATATGGCTCAATTTCTCGCCTGCATCCGTACAGTGGAAATCACCGTAATCGTTGCTGTCAAAGTGAAGGTCGGACATAAAGGTTACCGTCAACGAAGCCGATTCCCTATTCTCCATTTCCGTTTGGTCAAGGTATGCGTGCGCGACCTCAAACAAACCATCCGCCGCAACCCTAATCACCGTACCGCCGAGCAACGCGAGGTTGTTATAATCATATGTGCCCGTTTTAGTACCATAGGTGTAACGAATTCCATCGTAAACGATTGAATAGTTGTTGACATGGTCATGGCCGATGAATACGCCTTCCACATTCGCCGCCTTATAATCGGGGGCAAGCGTAATCGGGAACATGGATAAGTTCTCATTCTTTTGACCAAAATCGCCATCCACGCCCGTTATATCAAGGTTAAAGCTTTGATCCGCGCTATAACCGTACTTTTCCATAAACGCCGTTTGATAATCCAACGATGCGATATGCTGACAAACAAACGCAGGTACCTTTTCGCCGTATGCGCTGTCCACAGTCGCCGCAATACCCTTCATCCAATTGATTTGATCATTCGCCAAACCAGCGGTCCTCAAACAACCATGGCTGTCAAGCATATAGATAATGCGTCTAATTTTACCATTCGCATCCACAAGACCGATGGAATAGTTGCCGTTACCGGTAACGCTGCCCTTCTTGAATAAGCAATTTTTCGCCGCTTCCAATTGCGCGCATTGCCATTCTACGCCCTTTGCGGTTTCGTTGTCATGGTTACCAAAAATGGGCGCCCAAGGGATATTAAGCGAATCCATAAATTGAATAATTCTCTTCCAAATAATACCGCTATCGTCAAATTCACCATAGACGATATCCCCTGTCAAGAGGATCAAGTCGGGGCGTTCGTTTTCAACAAGCTCTGCGATATAGTTAAAGCAAGTTTTATCAATATTTGCACGCGACCACATTTCAACCATAGACATCGTTAAGCGATCAGCCGTTCTCATTTGCGACGAGTCGATGATTTGCGTGTCGGTCAATTGCAAAATCTTCATTTCCTTCCCCGCAGGAATTTCAACCGTGAAGTCAACCAAGCTCGACGCCTCCGCCGTAGGAGAAAGCCTAAATTTCGCCGTCGATAAAGCCGCCGTTGCGCTCAAGATATAATCGGTCACTCTATAAACGCCCTCACCCACGCTAATCACGCGCGCTCCGTCCGTAATTTTTTCACCATCCATCAAAATCGATTTAATTTCGGACGCACCGCTAATGATATATTCTCCGTTTGCTGCATCATAATTAACCGTGTAGGGAGAAACGTAGCCTTGCGCCTCTACCTCGATTTCAATGCCCTGCTCTCCGCTAACCAACGAAACAACGCCGTCAATATAGCCCTTCAAGGACTGTTCACTCGAACTACCCTGCTCGTAATCTTTATACGCGCGGTTAGATACATAGTAAATGGTTCTTGTATAATCGTCCATATTGCTGCCGCCGTACACAACATATTCGTTGTCGCCGTCGGTAACCTTGATATAACCGATACCGAAGAATTCGGTGCAATAGTTGTGAGGAAGAATATCTACCAACGAGCCGTAATACAAGTAATACCCGTCCGTTTCCACCGTCTTTTCATTGTAGAAACCTTCATTGACAATCTTCACATAGTCTTCGCCATCGAGGTTGAACGCATCTGCGAAATATTCAGCAAACGCCGCAAGCCCCAAGTAGCTTCTCGGCACAATATATGTACCTATTTCCACATTCTCTACGCCGTAGGTCGCCACAAGGTAATCGTAAGATGCCTTGTCCATTTTCGTTTCAAAACGGATACCCGTAGGGGTCGACAAACGAACAGATGCGCCCTCTGTGGTTTCAAACCCAAGCGCCGTTACCGTAACCGCAACGTCACCGTCAATCACAAAGGTTTCATTAGGCCCATACACCCTGCCGTCCACCGCAAAGGAGACGAGTTTCACCGCCAAAGCTTCTTCCGCAAACATAGTAGCGTAATAAGCAGCGCCGAGTACCGTTTGACCGTTCTTTCTTACATACGTAATCTTTTCCACGCCGTTTACAGTATGGGTAAGCTTGTAGCTTTCCGCCCATTCCGTACCGAAGAAGGACAAACGAATTTCAGGTAAAATCGTCACCAAAAACTCGGTGGTATCCATCGTCAACTCGTTATAATCCGCCATATTCGGCGCATAAATCCACAACAACGAAGTGCCAAAGTACGCGATTTCCGCGCCTTCAATATCCTTAAAGGCAACGCCGTCCAGCTTCACCTTTTCACCAAGCACCGTATCCACCAAATTCGTTGCTTTCATTTCCGCGTTTACTTCTTTAGGAACGTTGGAAAGATGCTCCGAATAGGACAACAATACGCCGTTTTTACCTTCGTAAATGTCTGCGCCGTAGTTATTCCACATAATTGCCGCAAACTGTACGGGCTCCGGTTCTTTATAAGGCGCCCATTGACCGTTTCTCAAAACGAATTTGGACGCGTCAAGGATTTGGCTTTCAAATGCCGTACCTGCCGCCACCTCCAAAACAATCTCGCCTGTAAGCGCATCTTGGTAATCTTGAGGAATTTTAATTTGGATATACTTACTACCGTGAGCATAGTCAATGGAAGCGTATTGAATATCGGAAAGCTTCACACCATTCAGCGTAATGCCCTGCCCCGTCGTCGAAACCACGTTTACCGAATTTGCTGCATTGCCCAACGCAATATCATATTTGAGCAAGGTTCTATATCTGGGAACGGGGTTGCCCTGTGCAACCGTTTCCAAAATGTTGTTATTAACGTCGTTTGCAATGCCTTGGCTTACAACGGTAGGGTTCGCTTCGCCTACATAGGTATCCCATTTTGCCCCGTTGAAAGAAAGCTCTACATTAGGCAAGGTTACGTCAAAGAAGTTGGTTGTTTCAATGGTAAGAGTCCCAAGTGTCGTCATATTCGGCGCATAAATCCACAAGAAACCTTGAGAATGATAATTGATTTCCGCACCTTCGATACCCTTCAACGGCGTACCGCCAAGCTTCACCTTATCGCCGATGGTGGTCTTTACAAGATTGACCAACATAGCGCCGCCGTTATATTCTTGACCTAATGTAGAAAGGTTGCCCGAGAATGCCAACAATACACCATTTTTCCCTTCAAACGGCTCGTAACCGATGTTATTCCATTGAATACCCGTAAAGGTTACAGGGGTGAAGGTTGTGGGCTTTGCGGTCGTCCATTGACTTGCACCGTAATACAAATTCACATCGGGAAGAATCGCATTCAGGATCGAAGTACCGCCTTCAATCATAAGCGTTCTATATGTCGACATATTGTCCGCATAAATGAACAAGAAGTTTTGAGCGTAATAGCTTACAAGCGCACCAGGAAGGGTGGACAATTTTGCACCGCCAAGGTAGATATGTTCACCAACGGTAGATGCAAAGTTGGTCGAACGGATATTGCCGTTGATTTCATTGGCTACCGTGGATAAGTTTTCGCTGAAATTCAACAATACGCCCTTTTTACCGCCATAGAAATCATAATCCATGTCGTTCCATTGAATTTGTACAAATGAAACGGGATTTTGTTGGTGGCTAACCCATTGACCGTCTTTCAAGATAAATTTCGAGCTGTCAAGGATTTGGTTTTCAAAAGCCGTACCTGCCACAACCTCTAAGATAATATCGCCCGTAAGCGCATCTTGGTAATCTTGAGGAATTTTGATTTGAATATACTTGCTGCCATGTGCGTAATCGATGGAAACATCGGGAATTTCACTCAATTTAACGCCGTTCAATTTAATGCCCTTACCCGTCGTCGAAACCACGTTCGTCGTATTTGCGGCGTTGCCGAGGGTCAAATCGTATTTCAACAAGGTTCTATATCTTGCAATGTGATACCCCTGTCCAACAGGTTCAAGGATATTGTTGTTGACATCATTCGCGATGCCTTGGCATACAACGGTCGGTGCGGCAGGCGCTACGTAGGCCTCCCACTCCGTACCATTAAAGGTCAATTCTACATTCGGTAAAGTTACGTCAAAGAAGTTGGTCGTTTCAAGCGTGAGGTTGCCCCTATTTGTCATATTCGGCGCATAAACCCACAAGAAGCCTTGGGAGTGATAATGGATTTCCGCACCCGTAATGTCTTTCAAGGCTACGCCGCCAAGCTTAATCTTTTCACCGATAGCGGTTTGAACAAGGTTTAACGACATAATGTTGCCGTTATATTCTTTGCTTAACATAGAAAGGTTGCCCGAGAATGCCAACAATACGCCGTTTTTCCCTTCAAAGGGCGCATAACCGATGTTGTTCCATTGAATACCCGTAAAAGTTACGGGGGTGAAGTTTGTAGGCGCAGTAGCTCCCCATTGATTAGACGAAGTGTTAAAGTACAATGTCGTTTCAGGCAAAACCGAATCAAGAATCAATGTACCCGATTTTATCGTAAGCGTTCTATACGTAGCCATGTTGTCGGCATATATAAACAGTTTGTTTTGAGAATGGTAAGCAACAAGCGCGCCAGACAAGGTGGATAATTTCGCACCGCCCAAATAGATGCTTTCACCAACCGTCGAGGCAAAGTTGGTAGATTGTATCCCGCCATTGATTTCATCAAAAACCGTGGACAAATACTCACTGTAATTCAACAACACGCCAGGTTTCCCTTCAAAAATACCATAGCCGATGTTGTTCCATTGAATACTCGTAAAGGATACCTCCGTCATTTTTGCCCATTTACCATTTTTTAAGGCAAATTTGGAGCTGTCAAGGACCTGGTTTTCAAAGGTTGTACCTGCCACAACTTCCAAGATAATATCGCCCGTAAGCGCGTCTTGGTAGTCTTGTGGAATTTTGATTTCGATATAACCTTTCCCGTGTGCATAATCGATAAGAGCGTTCGGGATATCGGAAAGCTTCACGCCATTGAGCTTAATCCCCTGCCCCGTCGTCGAAACCACATTCGTCGTGTTTGAAGCGTTGCCGAGGGTCAAATCGTATTTTAACAAGGTTCTATATCTTGCAGGCTTGCCCTCCTCAAGGATATTGTTGTTCACATCGTTTGCAATACCTTGACAAACAACAGTCGGGGTTGCCGCCGATACGCTTTTCGGTTGAACGTTCATATGCAAAACGCCCAAAATTGCAGCGCATAACATCGTTATCGCCATCAATACCGTCAATAGCCATCTTCTCGTTTTCAACATAGCATCTGCCTCCTTTTTATTCTTTCGCGAACGGGTCTTTCACCCATCCATCACCGGGAAATATCGTTTCTTCTGATTCGGTGAGTACATCTTCGTTTGTCAAATACCGTAACTCAAGTTCAGGTAGTTCATACTTTTTTATCATTTTTTTCTCCTGAGCTTTTTGCTTTTTCATCGCTTTTAACATCCTTTGCTTTCTTAAAATAACATCGCGACATTATTATAAAATATATCATATTTAATGTCAATATAAAAATTCGCCAAAAATTGCAGATTTTTACACTTTTTTATTTTTTGATGTAAGAAAAAAGCGTTAAATCCTTAGGAATTCAACGCTTTTATGTTTTTGCTTAATTTTATTTTTTTAATTAATCCGTCTAACCTTGACGAGCTTTTCTATACTTTCCCGGCGTGATACCAAACTCCGCCTTGAAGAGGTTTATAAAATTGCTTGCCGTGTTAAAATCCAACCGTTCCACAATATCCTCTATCGTATAATCGGATGAAGCGAGCATAACCGAAGCAACAAATAATTTGGATTTGTTGATATATTTTTTCAAGGACATACCCATAAAGCGCTTGAACTGCGCGCTGACATAGCTATGCGAAAAGCCCGTTTCCTTTACAATTTCTTCTACGGGCAAAACCAAAAAAGATTCCTTATCCAAATTCCGCAATAATTTTTTAATCCACTTTGGATAGTTGTTAAAGCATTCTTGAATGGCTACATATTGCCCTAAAATATATACAATGATGCTTTTATGAATTGCAGAATTCACTTTGGAAACAGGTTCAAACATAATGGGCTTCATCATTTCCGAGATGGAAGAGAGCGCGGACGTGGACAAGCGGAAAACCTCAGGATAATCGCAGCCTGTAATTCTATCATACAAGTCTTCGCTTACCAAATCGCAGCATTGACGCATCAAGTCTTCCGAAATGTAAAGATCCCTTTGGCTATACTTCATCTTGGGATCAACGTGATAATTATGTATGTCGGCAGGGGTAATGATAAACACATCCTTTGCCGTCACGGAAACCTTTTTAATCGCGCTGCCATTTCTTGAAAAAAAGCCTATCTCCGCCGCCCCTTCTTCGATATATGTTATCTTAAAAAAGGTAGATTGATGCGGCGTTTTCGGAGGCACATACCATACCGCCGCATAGGGGTTACCCGCAATTACATCTTCGTCAAACTGCTTTACAATGTATGATTCGTTGCCTATTTTTTGCACAATCCGTTTTACCATTTGTACCTTCCGTCCCTTTGCCACATTGATTATTTGCCGTATAAGCTTGAAAGCTTTTTAGATCATAAGTTTTTATAAGCTTCATCGAATAATCATAGCAATTTTCTTTATTATAACATAAATATCTTTCAAATGCAATATGTTTTTTCAAACCTTCCATGAAAAACAAAGCGTAGCGATCTCAATCGGTCGCTACGCTCTATTGTTTTAGTTCTCTGCTTTTATGCGAAAAATACGCAATTCGCTCTTACGAGAAATCGTCGCCGCACAAGGTCTTCATGATTACCTGCGCGTAAATTCTTACACCGAAATCGGTAGGATGGTTGATGTTATTGCCAAGATAATCTCTCGACAGCTTACCAGACACCGTTAAAAGCTCGTTAAACGCCGTAAATACTTTTGCCAAGGAAATGTGCTTACTTGCGTATTCTTGGCTGTTTTTAACCTTATTCAACGCGTTTTCCCAAAGGTGATGATTACCGTAAACCATCTTCGATTGCGTGTTGGGCACCATGGGCGAAACCAAAATTACGCTTCCGTTGGGATTTGCCGCGTAATACGTGTTTACCATCAGCTTGATATCTGCAATGTATTTCGAGTCCTCCGTACCAGGGTCGTTCATACCGAATGCAAGCACAAGCAAATCAATATCCGCAAGATTTGCGCCCACCTCAGTTGCCCGTGTGGTGAAGCCTTCCGCGCCTTGCGCCGTCGTCCAACCGCCTACTGCACAGTTATACTTCGTGATGCTTGCACCATACATCTTCGCAAGCGAATTCGTCACCAAATCATCCCACGAAGGCAAGAAAGGATTTCTATTGCCGCCCCA
>JAZTYG010000036.1:0-8477 GCA_045636845.1 Candidatus Scatosoma sp. | reverse complement strand
ACAAGACCTGTCTTTTTTGGCGCAGAAGACGAGATTCGAACTCGTGCTACGGTTTCCCATACTACTCCCTTAGCAGGGGAGCCCCTTGAGCCTCTTGGGTACTTCTGCATGGCTCAATTCAATTCACTTTTATTCAAAAGCTATAATACTATATCACATTTTTTCACGCTTGTCAAAGCATTTTACCGCATAAATGAAAAATATTTAGGATTTTTTCTTCACCTTTCAAAAAATATCCTTTCCAAATACTTGACCCAACTCCCCTTTTTGTTTATAATAAGTACATACAGGAAAAAATCATTTTTGAGGTAAATAAATTATGAAAGTTATCATTACGGAAAACTACGACGAAATGAGCAAAAAAGCAGCCGAAATCATGATCGAGTTGGTAAAAAATAACCCCAACGCCGTACTTGGTTTGGCAACGGGTTCCAGCCCTATCGGTATGTACAACTACATGGCGAAAGACTGCAAAGAAAACGGTACATCTTACAAAAATATCTCTACCGTTAACCTTGACGAATACGTTGGTTTGACCGCTGACCACAACCAAAGCTACGCTTATTTCATGTATGAAAATCTTTTCAAAAATATCGACATCGATTTGAAGAATACCAACCTTCCTTGCGGCAGCGCACCCGACGCGCAAAAGGAATGCGACAGATACAACGCATTATTAGCAACGAAAACGCAGGACGTACAGGTACTCGGCCTTGGTTCTAACGGCCATATCGGTTTCAACGAACCCGGTACCCCTCTTGATTCCGTTACCCACCTTGTTGATTTGACGGAAAACACCATCAAGGACAACTCCCGTTTGTTCAACTCCATCGACGAAGTGCCCCGTCAGGCATTGTCCATGGGTATCAAGAACATTATGCAGGCAAAATCAATCCTTATGGTTGTTTCGGGTAAGAACAAAGCGGAAGCCGTTCGCGGTATGGTAAAAGGTGAAATCACCACCCAGCTCCCTGCATCCGTATTACAGCTCCACCCCTTCGTTACCATCATTTGCGACAAGGACGCAGCAAGCTTACTTTAATCTATACATAAAAGTTTCCCAAAAAGGACGGTGTTTGCCGTCCTTTTTTGTTTACCTTTTTTCATTTTTCCCGATGTTTTATCAACTTTTTACCCCAAATAGCCCCTACAAGGTAAAATATTATTCGTTTTATAAATAAAACGATTGCAAATTTCTCGTTTTTGTGATACAATAAAATAGCTATATAATGTGGTATAGCACCAAAAATACGAAAAATTAAGCGAGGCAAGAATAACCGCTTGCCTGTTAGGAGGATTTATGAAAGTATTTAAGAAATTAGCAACCCTTTCGATGGCAGTATTGATGGCATTTGGCGTAGGCGCGTTCGCTGCGTGCAACGGCGGCACGGACAGCTCCACCGCTTCCGAAACGGAAAAGACCTACACCTGCTACGAATTTGTCGTTGTAAATGCAGACGGCACGAAGGTTGGCGAAGGTTATCAGGTACAGGTTTGTACCGTAGAGGAAAACGGCGATATTGGCACATGCTTAAGACCTTTGGCGGTTGAAAACGGCGTTTGCGTTTACAATATCGCAAATATTACCGAACCCGACGTGTACGAAGCGCATGTTTTGCATGTTGACGAAGAAGGCAACACCACCACCGTTGAACTTCAAGAAACGGTAAGAACGAGCGCGGATGCATTCGGCGAATACACCCTTACCCTTGCTGAGTAATTACCGCAAAAGCAACCCATTAAAAACAATCCCCTATCTTTGGAGGAAAATTTCAAATGAAACTCTTTAAGAAAATCGCCATTGCTTGCCTTTCCCTTTTCACAACGGCAAGTATGGCTACGGCGTGTTCGGTGGAAGACCTTGGCAATATATTCAATATAGAAGGTCTTGGCAACATCGTTATTCAAGCGCCCGAAACCGACTCCTCGGACGAGCCCGCATCTTCAGAGGACTCCTCTTCCGTTGAGGACGATGATGGTGAAAACGTAACCCCGCAATATATCTACCGTATCAAGGTGCAAAATGCAACGGGTTACGGATTCAAAAATATCACCGTACGCTTAAAAGACGGCAATGAGGTTGTTGCGGAAAAGACGACCTCCGCCTCTGGCTACGCGGATTTTGGCCGAAGCGATATCCTCGCCCTCGGCAATTTTGACATTGAGCTTGACGACCTTCCCAACGGCTACAAGCTTAGCGAAACCACGGTAAAACCGCAAACGATTGCGATAGAAGGTTTCTCAACGAACGTGCAAATCGAACCTGCCGAGCTTGGTCCCATTTCAGGGAAAGCCCCTGTTGGCACGCGCTACTCGCTTGGCGACGTAATGTACGATTTCTCTATCAAAACCACAGACGATACCACCTTTACCCTTTCCGACGTATTACAGGAAAAGGATATGGTGCTTATCAATTTCTGGGCGACTTGGTGCGAACCTTGTAAGAGTGAGTTTCCCGCAATGAACGCGGCGTACGAATCGATGAAGGACGACGTTGCCGTAATTGCCATCAGCACAGAAGCGAGCGACAGCAAGAACAAGGTAAAGGATTTCAAATCGAAAAACGCTTTACTTTTCGATATGGCAGGTTACAGTGACGCAGGAGAAGCTCTTGCAGGTTGCTTCGACACAAGCGGTATCCCCGTATCCATTATGGTTGACCGTTATGGCGTTATCACCTATTACCACATGGGTTCTATGACCGCCGCAATTGACTTCACCTCTCGTTTTAACCGTTTTGTCGGTGATGATTACCAACCCACCGTATTAAGCGGCGCGATTAGCGAAGAGGAAGGCGAAGGCGGTGAAAACGGCGACAATAAAATTAAACCCACCGTAGAATTCCCTTCCCCCGCCGAAATTCAAGCCGTTTTGAATAACGGAGGCGATTTCACCTTTACTTGGGACTCGGACGAATACGCTTGGCCTTGGATTATCGCACAGGATAGCGACGGCGACGCTGTTGTACAGGCATCTGTGAAGTTGGACGGCAACTACGCGACCATGAAGGCAACCTTCACCGTACAGCCAGGCGATACCTTCTTGTTTGATTACGAAATTCTCACCGAAGAAAACTGCGACGTCCTCTACATATTAATTGACGGCGTCCCTGCCTATCAATTATCGGGTAGAAAGGCAGGCACAGGCAGTTATGTGTTCCGCGATTTTGAAACGGGCGAACATACCCTTCATTTCTTATATTTGAAGGATGGCGACCAATCTATCGAAGGCGAATATGTGAATATAAGCAATTTCCGCATAGAAAATACGAGTGAAAATGCAGAAGGCTTAGTATTCCAACACGCAGCAAACGCCGTTAATGTGGACAAAGACGGCAACTTAATTGATGAAACGAAAAATTCTTACTATCAACACTACGCAACGGTTGTATTAAACAGCCAAGACGGGTATTACCATGTTGGTACGGAAGACGGCCCTATTCTTTTTGCAAACCTTATGCTTTCCTCCCGTTGGAGCGATACTAGCGTTTGGTTGTTGGCATACACCGACTATATTGTATCCGAAGGGTATAACTTCCACTCGGATATTGAAAACTATGCTTGGGAGGCAAACCAACCCATTCCTAATTACGGCATCACCTACGGTTATACCCCTGTTACGGAAAGCTTGCGCGCCCTGTTAGAGCACGCGGCAAGAAGTACCCCTATCAAGGAATACGGGTATAAGAACTGGTCGGGCGATTACCATGAAAACGAATGGTTAGAAATGTGCGTGTACTGGCAAAACTACGGCTCGACCCCTGCGTTGGACGACCCGATGAAAACCATCACCTTCCATGCGGCAGAAGAAGTGCACTCTGGGGTAAACGGCAGCGTGGAAAATACCGCTGTTGTGCAATTTGCAATGACCCCTCGCGGCTTTAAGTACAAGTTCACCCCCGAAGTTTCGGGCGTTTACAATGTATATTCCACGGGCGACGAAGACACCACTTGTTTCCTTGTTGCACAAGACCAAACAACCTTCCTTGGCGAATACACCGATGTAATCGGCAAGACCAAGACGATTTACAATGAAGAAACGGGCGTATCGAGCGTTGTGCTCGACTCCAACTTCTACTTCCACTACTATTTCGAGGCAGGTACAACCTACTACTTATTGTTGACCACGCATATTGAAGACGGCTACGCAAGTTATCCCTTCTTCATCGACTATGTAGGCGACGAATATTCTTACCTTGAAAACTTGGCAATCGGCCCGTATAGTTTCAACGAAGTTTCGGGTAAAACATACCTCCCCGATGCAAAATCCGTTGCCTTTGACGAAACCGTTACGTTGGATATGAACGACGACGGCGTAGCCGATATCAACGGCGCATATCGCATCGTGGACGAAAACGGTAATATGGGCGGTATTATCTATGTAGATATGGTACGCGCAACCGCATTCTTTACCCAAAACTCCCTCTTTGACACAGCAAAAGCGGATCGCAATAAATTGTTGGAAGAACGCAACTTCTATATCAACGGCGTAGATTACACCGATACCATTTTCAAATACGGTAACTGGGCGAGAAACCGTCTTGACGACGATGATCCCGCTACTCCTTCCCTTTCCGGCTTTATTGAATTAGACGAAACGATATTTAAGGCGATTTACGCCATCACTTGCTCGGAAAGATTTGGCGGTCTTAGCGACGAAGCTTGGCAGATGCTTTGCTATTACTATCGCACCGTCAAAGCCTAACCCATACGGAGGTTATTATGAAAAACTTGAAAAAATTAACCATCTTCCTTCTTTCCACCTTATCCGTCTTGGCAATCGCAGGCGGTTGCTTTGCCGGCGGTGGAAACTCTACAGAAACTTCCTCTCCTGCCGACAGCTCGGCGCCTAATAGCGAGGTTTCCGACGAAACGCCCGATGAGGAAAAAGAGGCTATCCCCCACGACGTATGCGAATACGAATGGGCATTGACCGTACCTGTAACCTGTACGACGGACGGTGAAATGGCAGAGGTGTGCAAATACGACAGCACGCACGTGAAAAACGCAACCGTAATCAATGCACGCGGCCACGATTACAACGACAACGGTCTGTGCGA
This sequence comes from Candidatus Scatosoma sp., assembly GCA_045636845.1. Lineage (GTDB taxonomy): Bacteria > Bacillota > Clostridia > Christensenellales > Borkfalkiaceae > Scatosoma. The sequence goes on along the minus strand of JAZTYG010000036.1, from coordinate 3,418 downwards.
ATGCGGCAACGAGCCTACCATTCCCACCCTGCCCACGCAAGGTTATATCAACCCTTCCTCCGACCCTAATTACTCGTTACACAACAGCGATTTGACGGCGATGGAAATCTATAACCGTTACACCTTGTCGGTGGATACTCCTTACACAGCGGAATTGCAAACGACCGAATACTACGACGATAACACCTTAGAATATTATACGGAATACGCGTTCTGGTTCCATTTCTCCATCCCCGAACCCGGTCAATACGCCATCATCTCTCACAGCAACCCCAACGGTTTGAACATCACGAGATATGATGCGAACGCGCAGTATGTAAACCCTGCAAAATTAGAAGGCCGAACCATGGACGATGGCAATTTCATTGCAACCGTTAGCTGCAGCGAAACCCATTTCAATAACGAATGGATCACCGTAGCCTGCATCCGCGGCGCAGCGGAAGGCCAAACGGTAAACTTTAGCATCGTTCGTATCGACGAACCTGCATGGGAAAGCCAAACGATCGTTGAAATGAAGGAATCGCAAAATATCAACGGTAAAAAAGCGCCCGTAGGCGCAATCGGTACAAAGCCTACCGAAGTACCTTACGATGCGGAAGGTATCTATTTTAGCGAAGAGGACGGCTACTACCATCTTGCAACGGGTGAAGTGATTTATATGGCGGTTAGCAAACCCAGCCCTCGTCAATTCGGCAACGGCTCTACCGCTTTAACCACCCTTTCCACCGTAGAAGGTACAGTTTCCAACTTCAATATTCATATCTTGAATTTGCCCAGCGGTGATAAGCTTGTTTACAACTACTTGTCGATGATTATGGCAGACCCTACCAACGAAGGTCTTACCTACAACGAAAATAGTTACCAAGCGCAACAAAACGCCGACGGTTTGTATCCCGTTACGCAGGAATTATACGAATTCTTACACCTGCACGCGCAAAAACAACCCCCTTATTCCAAGCCCTCCGCGGCATATGCCGACAACGCTTGGCTCGCGCTTTGCTACTACTACAAGGAATTACCCCTTGGTTCGATGGAATACCCCGAAACCTTTACGGGCGCAGGCACTTACAGCGTAACGCAAAAGGACGCTTATGAAGATTACTACTTCCAAGTAACCACCCCTAATGGGCAAGAAGCGTTCTACACCATCACCGTAAACACCTATAACGTAATTTTGTATATCGGTGAAACGCAATACGCAAACACCGCAAGCGAGCTTCGTATCGTTGATATTCCTTTCAAGGCAGGCGGTCAATCGATTACCTTCTATTGCAGAGATAGAAGCGAGGCAAACCGCCCCATCGAATTTACCATCAACGAAATGGCAGGTTCGAGAACCAACCCTATCCCTGTGGAAAATACGGCAACGCTTACCGCCCAGCCTGTAAAAATTCATACGGTTGACGGGTTCTCCTACGAGGTTTATTACGCTTATACCGCAACAGAAAACGGTATGTTGACCTTGACCTCCGATAACGCGGACGCCATCATTCAGTTGGGCGTAAGCACCCTTGAAGAGGGTACGGTTTCGGTAGAAGTTACCGCAGGCGAAACGCTACTCCTCTATGTAAAAAACACCGACGGCGTGGCGGTAGATATGGCGCTTTCTTTCTCCGCAACCCAAGCCTAAACACAACAAAAAAAATGCTGAATGCAGATTTGCATTCAGCATTTTATTTTACCTTTTTTTTAATCGTTTAACAGGGGCAAGACCACTTCTTCCAGCTTATCAAAATCCATGCTCACCTCTTCGGAATAACGAATAACCCCATCCTCATCTACGATTACGGTCATCGGCCAAAAGCCCGTACCGCCCAAATCCCCGTAAATATCCTTCATGGCCTCATCGTAAAAACCAAAGGTCAACCCATACTCCGCCCAACCTTTCTTTTGTGCGTCCTCGTTTGCGTTGTTCATCCATTTTTGCACAATCGTATCCGAACCGCTTGCGCCGCAAATGGCAATCACCTCTACATCAGGGTACGCCACAGCAAAATCATTAAAGAAGGGCAATTCGTGTTTACAAGCCGAACACCAGGTCGCCCAAAAGTTGATTACGCGCACCTTTCCATTGTTTTCACGCAAGGTATAATCCTCTTCCGCGAACCCGAAAACGCCCTCGTTTGCAACCATCTTATCTACGGTGAAATCGGGACACACGTCGCCGACGGCAACCCCTTCCACCACTTTCTTTTTGTCGATAAAGTTATAATACACCAACGCGCCGCACAAAACCACAGCCGCCAACACGGTGCTTACGATTGAAAATATCTTATTCATCGTCCGCCTCCGTTTTTGTAAAATTTTCGGGTGTTTCTTTCTTTTTCAAGAACATGGTCAAGGGCTTTACGTCCTCCTGCGAGGTCGGCGAGCCGATATCATTGCCACGCACCAAAAGCTTTTCCCCTTTCCACGAAATCGCCTTCGTAGGACAAACGGAAACGCACGCTCCGCAATGGATACATTCGTGGTCGCCCACACGCTTTATGTCCATTTTACAAACGGAAATACACATACCGCAATCGGTACATTTTGTCTTGTCAAGCTTAACCCCAAGCATCGCAATACGGCAGAAAAATCCGTACAATGCGCCAAGCGGACAAAGGAAACGACAGAAAAATCTAAAGAAGAAAATACTGCCGACAATAACCAACACCATCACGGTAAATTTCCATGTAAACAACGGCCCTAACAACGCGAGTTTGCCATGATTTTCGGGATTTAACAGCAACCCCAAACCGCCTTGGAACGTACCTGCAGGGCAAATATATTCGCAGAAACCAGGGATTGCAATAACAAGGGGTATAATCACCACCAACGCTACCAAGAGTATGTATTTGAAATAGGAAAAGACATGGGTTACCTTATTTTTCTTCACCTTCGGGGTCTTGATTTTATACAGCAATTCCTGTCCAAGCCCAATGGGACAAAGCCAACCGCAAATGGTACGCCCAAGCAATAAACCAAACAACACCAAAGTACCGAATACATAGGCAATGGTGCTTGTTTTTGAGGCATACAACGCATTTTGCAACGAGCCTAACGGACAAGACCCCACCGCACCGGGACAGGAATAGCAATTCAAGCCGGGTACGCAGGCATTTTTTGTCGCGCCCATATAAATTTGACCGTTGAAAAAACCTTTCACATTCGCATTTACAAGCAGGGCTGCGTATAATTGCACCAACCGTCTTTTCGAGGGCTTATGGCGAACAAACCAATTTCCGATTTTCTTAAAAAATTTCTTCATACCATCAACCCAACCCTATACATTGTGTACAAATGTTAATGGCTTTGGTCAAAACCTCCGCCGTGCCTTCAAAACAAATACCGCCCACAAACAAACCAAGGCCTACCACTGCCACCACAAGACGAAGGATACAAACCGTCTTTTCGTTGCTTAAAAAGGCAAGCTTTT
>JAZTYG010000035.1:0-17699 GCA_045636845.1 Candidatus Scatosoma sp. | reverse complement strand
GATCATGGAAGAAAAAGCACCTGTTAAAAAGGTATTTAAGAAAGCGCCCCGTAAAAAGGTATGTGCATTCTGCCAGGAAAAACTCGACGTTATCGATTACAAGGATGTAAACCGTTTGAAGAAATTTATCACGGAAGGCGGTAAAATCCTCCCTCGCAGAATGAGCGGTACTTGCGCTGCTCACCAGAGATTGCTTGCAACCGCTATCAAGCGTGCAAGAATCACTGCACTTCTCCCCTTCAAAGGCGAGTAATTGTAAAAATGCAAAACCCTCCGACAACCGTCGGAGGGTTTTTATATGAAAGAACCGCGGATTACCCGCGGTTCTTCTCTTATTAGTCTTGCTTGTATCCGATATTCTTTCCCTTCGAAGGACTGAAGCTCAAATTGCAAATAGAAGCAACCAATCCATAGATACCAAAGGTAACAATCGTTAACAGAATATACGCCCCCGTTCTCGATGTGTAACCAGAAGGTTTCAAGGAAGTATGATTGATAATCATGCTACCAATCCAACCAAGGAAAAAGGTTAATAAGAAACGCGTAAGATTGTTATTGTCGTTCATAACAACACCCCCTAAATTATTTTGTAACAATATTATACAAGAAGATTTCTTCTTTGTCAAGTATTTCAAGAAGATTTCTTCTATAATAATGATATGAAACTTGGGGAACGCATTAAAGAATTACGGATAGAAAAGAATTTATCGCAAATGCAACTTGCAAAAATCGTTGGGGTTAGTCAAAAAGCCATTGACTACTGGGAACGAAACGTGAACGAACCGAAGGCAAGCTACATTATGACCCTCGTCAAAGTTTTTGACATAACCTTTGACGAATTTTTCACGGACGTCAATTAAAAGGCGCCTACTGTTTCTCCACACGATTATTTTTAATTCCCCTACTGTATCAAATTGAAAAATATTGTAAATAGTTTGAAAAAGTAGGCAAAAACAGTTGACAAAAAGTAAAAAACATTCTATACTATATAAGCGCTTTGATGAAGGAAGCGTTGAAATTGAATAAGCACTGTTAGCTCAACTGGATAGAATGTCGGTCTACGGAAATGGTAAGGAGCGTAGCGACGGAATAGCGAGTTTACGAGCGCCAGGCTAGGAGTTCGAAACATAAAAAATTAAATATGCACTGTTAGCTCAACTGGATAGAGCGTCGGTCTACGGAAATCGTAAGGAGCGTAGCGACGGAATAGCGAGTTTACGAGCGTCAGGCTAGGAGTTCGAACCTTAAAAAATTAAATATGCACTGTTAGCTCAACTGGATAGAGCGTCGGTCTACGGAACCGAAGGCTAGGAGTTCGAACCTCTTACGGTGCACCAGCAAAACCCACGGCATTATTGCCGTGGGCTTTTGCTTTTTTGGTGTGCCGTGGGTTCGAACTCCTATGCAATGAGGCTTTCGTCCCACGGAACGGAAGGACGAGCTGCCCGTCAAGCAAAGCATTGATAATGCTTTGTAGGGGCGAGATGAGTGAGCGCATATGCAACGCGCGAACGGTGACCGAGCGCAAAGTAAACCGCACTTTGCGCGAGACAGGAGTTCGCCCCACCTCTCTTACCGTGCACCAGCAAAGCCCACAGCGATAACGCTGTCGGCTTTTGCTATCTGCAAGAGGTTCGAACTCCTATGCAACGAGGAAACCATAGAAACCGCAAAGAACATTACCATATACGAAACAACAAACGCCTTGCCACAGCTCTTACAAGCATCAACAAGGAAGTTTCACCATGGAACAAAATCAAACACCGCACAAACGCAGGGTGCGCTATTCCGCCACTCATCCCAAGTGTTTTGAGAGAAAACACAAAGAAGTAAGCCAAAAAAATGCTACGATTTTATTTCTCTTCATTTTGATTGTTAAATCTCTTTTGCTTCGCTTTTAACTGTCTATCCTGCATTATGTCTTCCGCGCTCGATATGAAACATGACGCAAGCACCAGCAATCCCCCGATTACCAAGCTCAAAGTAAGAGGCTCTACACCTAGAGCGACCGAACCCACCCCCGTCACAACCGAGGAAAACGGCATCATTACAGCTACTACCGTTGCGCTCACACGCTTCATCGCTTTAGTTCGGATAATCCAACAAAACGTGGATACCAGCACTGCAATCCCCGTCAAAACGAGCAAATGCCAAATATTCCAAGAAAAACCAATTTTTTCAATCGGGACCCCACCTACACGTATTGTATTTAACACGATGGCAATCGCAAAGCTAACGATTACATTGACCCAAGTTTGAACAAGCACATACAGCGATGCGTTCATTTTCTTCGCAAACGCGCCCGTTGCCGCAATATTTACACCGTAAAAACAACCTGCCAGCGCGCAAAGAATTTCCCCTTTCCCAAAGGCAATACCGCCATTTGAAAAGCTCATACCGCTTAACACGAAACAGCCCACCAAGCATAATGCGCTTGCCGAAACTGTCAAAAGCCCAGGTTTTTTCTTAACAAAAAAATATAGAAGTATCGGTACAACAACGCAAGAAAGATTTTCTAAAAAAGCATACTGCGTAGGCGTTGTATATTGCAAGCCGATTTTCTGAAGTAAGTTCGCCAAAGCGTTAAACAGCCCTGTCAGAACGGCTATTTTTAAGTAATCCTTATTTAATTGTTTTAAGGACGGAACGCAAATGATAAGCAACGCAACGCCTGAAAGTAAAGCCGAAGTTGCGGAATAGATACTCGGCGTATAAAAATCTAATACGTACGAAGTCGCTAAGGGTGCTAATCCCCAAATAAACACAACGAAAACAATCGCCACGTACGCAAGCGTTACTTTTTTATCTACCTTTCCCACTATGCGTTTACTCCTTGCATATATTTTAACTATATTGTATCATAATCCAAGAAAAAAATGCAAGTATTTTCAATAAGTTTCCTTTTACCTCACGCCAAACGGGTATTTTTCACCCAAATCCATATCTTACGCCTTTTACGATTGACTTTCTCTATCATTCCCTTTATAATAGAAGTATCAAACGAAGGAAGTTTCTACCATGGAACAAAATCAAACTCCGCATAAGCGTAGGGTGCGCTATTCTGGCACTCATCCCAAGCGTTTTGAGGAAAAGTATAAAGAACTCAACCCCGAAAAATACGCCGATGACGTGCAACGCATCATCGACAAGGGGCATACCCCTGCCGGCATGCATATCTCGATTATGGTGCAGGAAATCCTCGATTTCCTTAACATTCAACCCGGTCAAGTGGGCCTCGACGCCACCCTTGGCTATGGCGGACACACACGCGCAATGCTTGAAAAATTGCAAGGAAACGGACATATTTACGGCCTTGACGTTGACCCTATCGAATCGGTAAAAACGGAAAAACGCCTGCGTGACGCAGGCTTTGGCGAGGATATTTTCACCGTCCGTTTGCAAAATTTTGCCGATATTGACAAAGTGGTAAAGGACACGGGCAGAAAGCTCGATTTTATCCTCGCGGACTTGGGCGTTAGCTCCATGCAAATCGACAACCCCGAGCGTGGTTTTTCCTATAAGGTCGATGGCCCGTTGGATTTGCGCCTTAACCCCCACACAGGCGTTAGCGGTGCGGAGCGTTTACAGGAGTTGAACCGTCAAGAGCTTACCCATATGTTCATCGAGAACGCGGATGAACCATACGCGGAACAAATCGCCAACAACATTATGAAATGGCGTTATATGTGCAAGCCCATCGAAACAACCACAGCCCTGCGCGAATGTATCACGGAGGCCCTTTCCTTCCTTCCCAAGTACGAGCAAAAAGAAACCATCAAAAAGAGCTGTCAGCGTTGTTTCCAAGCCATTCGTATTGATATTAACGGGGAATTTGACGCGTTGTATTCCTTTATGGAAAAACTGCCTGAGGTGCTTGCACCGAACGGTAGAGTGGCAATTTTGACCTTCCATTCGGGCGAGGATCGTTTGGTAAAAAAGGCTTTCCAAACATTCCACCGTCAAGGGATATACAGCGACGTAGCGCGCGATGTTATTCGTCCGTCCGCGGAAGAATGTGTCCGCAATAGCCGTGCAAAATCGACCAAAATGCGTTGGGCGATTCGTTCGGATTTAGAATAAAATGTGAAAATGTTAAGGGGCGCGGTTGCCAAAAGCAACCGCGCCCCACCTTTTTTATTCGCCTTTTAATCCATAAGCAATGCCGCCGCGCCCAACAACCCAGCCGAGTTACCAAGCTCCGCAACCAAAATTTTCACTTGAGGACCAAGCTCACCTGCGAAAATTTCCTTATCCAAAATCTTTTGCAAAGGTTTTACAAGGGTATCCCCCTGTGCACATACGCCGCCGCCCAAAAGCACCGTTTCGGGACGGAAGATATTTGCCACATTCGTGATACCGCACGCCAAATGCTCAATATAGCTTTCCACCACCGCTTTCGCGTAAGGATCGCTGTCTGCATAATCAAACACCGTCTTACCCGTTACCGCATCAAGAGAGCCGATTTTCCACATTTTACTGTCTTTATGTGCCTCCATCGCGCGTTTCGTATCACGGATTAACGCAGTCGCGGATGCGTACGCCTCCAAGCACCCCCTTCTGCCGCAGGTGCATTGTTCGCCGCCCTGCACGACAACCATATGCCCGATTTCCGCGCCAGCCGATTTATTCCCTTCAAGAAGCTTGCCTTCCGCAACGATACCGCCGCCAACACCCGTGCCGAGAGTGAACATAACCATATTATCACAGCCTTTTGCTGCGCCGAATTTCGCCTCGCCAAGCGCCGCTACGTTTGCATCGTTTGCAATTTTTACACGCAAACCCGTCAACGCGCTTACCGTTTCACCGATATGAAAATCTTTCCATTTAAGGTTGTTCGAGTAGGTTACGTTGCCTGCCTTGCTGTCAATCATACCAGGCACACCCATACCGATACCTTCCACATCTTCCGCGCAAAGGCCTACCCTTTCCATGAGCGATTTTGCAAGATTTGTAATGTTTGTCGCAACCCTGGTAGCCCCAAATTCACTTTCGGTAGGTGTTTTGTCTTGGTAAATGATATTGCCCAAGTCATCTACAATACCGCCCTTAATGAACGTACCGCCGAGGTCAATACCCACATAATATTTTCTAACTTCCGCCATAATGATACGCATTTCGCCCGTCAATTTTACTTCGCCGTAGCCTGCAGGTACAAACAAGCTGTCGCCTGCCGAAACCGCTTTGCCTGCCACCGCACCTTTGCCCGCCACACAAGTAAGACACTTAAACGAGCCTTTGTCCGCCGTAACCGTCGTTTCGCCATTCACAACCACCGAGGTCGTGGTGAAATAACGGCTCAAGCCGAGCAATTCGCCCTGCTCTGTCGTGAGGTTCAAAGGGGTATATTCATACTTGTCCAAGGTCGTAACCTTCAACGCTTTTTCCACGTGCAATTCACGAAGATTACCATCCTTATCTCTTCTGCCGTAATCGTAAACGCGGTAGGTAAGGTTGCTGTTTTGTTGAATTTCACAAATCAAGCACCCCGTTGCAATCGCGTGAATCGTACCCGAAGGAATGAAATAGCAATCCCCTGCTTTTACCTCAAAGAAATTCAAAAGCTCGGTCAAGGTATTGTTCGCAATCGCCTGTTCGTATTGCGCTTGCGTAACCGATTCCTTGAAACCAAGATAAATACCTGCGCCCTCGTCCGCCTCTACAATGTACCACATCTCCGTTTTACCAAAGCTGTTTTCATTTTTCAAAGCGTACGCGTCGGAAGGATGCACCTGCACGGATAAATCCTGTTTCGCATCAATCAATTTTACGAGCATCGGGAAGAAGGGAAAACCTTTGCAGTTTTCGCCCAAATCTGCCTCCGTCGCCGTTTCTTGTAAAGTTTTACCGTTTTCCAAACGGGTCGGGCCGTCCTTATGGAAGGAGAGTTCCCAACTTTCCGCAACGGGGTTTTTATCCGTTTGCTTGCCGTATTTCTCCTTCAATTTTACACCGCCCCAAATATTATCCTTGCATTCGGGAATAAGCTTTACAATTTCCATTTCACACCTCTTTTTATCGTTCATTAGGGCATTTTTTGCATTTCAACGCATACCTGCCCACATTCTTTACAAATTTTTTACAAATCAAACGCCACCGCAGTAACGTCGTCGGAATAATCTCCACCGCAGAAAACCCCAAGCGCTGATTTGATTTTCGCAATGAAATCTTCCGCGCCGTGGCTTTGCATCAACACGCTTTCCACGCGCTCGATACCAAATTGTTCCCCTGCGGAGTTAGTACATTCCGTCACCCCGTCCGTCATCATCACCAAGATATCCCCACGCGTAAACGGCATTTCGTTTTCTTGATAGGTAAAATCGGGCATCCAGTTAGAAATGGGCGGCGCAGGGGATTCGATTTCGTTGATACCGTATTCATTCTTCAAAAGAATGGGTACATTATGTCCAGCAACCGCGTATTTTAATGTGCCTTTCGCCTTATCGATACGCACCGAAGATACGGTGATATACGAACGCTCGTCTTGGTTCAATTCGTTAAACTTACCATTCAACTGCGATAACGCCACGGCGAGGTCGGGTTGTTTTTTATCAAACGCCGCCTTAATAAATGCGGACAGCATACCTGCGGAAATACCCTTACCCGACACGTCGGACAGTACGCCGTAGGTTTGACCATTCAATTCATACACTTCGGGCAAATCACCGCCTACGCCGTATTTCGGGATATACACATACGCATAATTGATACCGCCCACGCTTTTCCCTGCGGGCAACAAACGCCTTTGCACCTGTTGCGCGGAAAGCATTTCACGCTCCATCTCCGATTGAAATTCCCCTTCCGTCAAACCCAAAAACAGCTTGCCTTTTTCATCGGCAGGCAACACGCGGATACGCATCGACAGCTTATCCATACGTCCGCCGTGGTTAACGGTAGTATGCACCCTTTCTTCCTTTTCTACACCCTCCGCAGCAGCGCTTTGCATTACGCGTAAAAATGCACATTGCGCGCAATACGCGCCCTCACCGCATTGTTTCGCTTCACGACAGCCTACTACCTGCGCCAAACTGCCCTGCGAGGTTGCTCCATCGGAAAATGAACGGCGAAAAGCCGCATTCGTGAACTTCACGCGCAGCTTATCATCAAACACGAATACCCCTTGCGGCATTCGGTCTAATATTCTTTTGTACCGTCCATTACCAAACATCAATAAAATTTCAAGCCTTTACAAATTTTCGCCTCAAACGCGTGATCGTGATAAATTTCCCCGTCTAATTGAATAGGGCAGCCCTCTTCGGGGATAAATTCCACCTTTTCACAACGGAAATAGGTCGTTAAGGGATATTCGATTACCTTCCCTTTCATCAACTCGATAAACGCGAGCACAATTTTCCACGCGCCGCCGATACAATCTACCACGATAATATCCATCAAGCCATCGTCCTCTTTTGCAGGAGGGCAAATTTTAATACCGCCGCCGAATTGCGAGCCGTTGCAAGCCGCGCAAATCAAAACGTTACGCGTTTCTTCCTGCCCATCGTGGACAATCTTTACACGACAGCCCTTGAAAGCAAACAAACTCTTAATCAAACTAAGAAGATATTTAACCTTCCCTTTCATTTTTCCCTTACGGCAACGCTCCAACACATCCACGTCGATACCAAGGCCAGCCACGTTCATACAACGCGTACCGCTTACCTCTATGTAATCCACAGGTTTCGCCTCGCCATCTAAGATGCGTAAAATTGCCTTTTCGGGATCAAGTGAAATGCCCATACGGCCAGCAAAGTCGTTACCCGTGCCAGAAGGAATTAAACCGATGGTACAAACGGAGGGGTCAACCAAGCCGTTGAGCACTTCGTTCAATGTACCGTCGCCACCCAAGACGAGGAATTCCGTTTCCCCTGCCTCCGTCAATTTTCTTGCAATAGCTTCCGCATCATGCACATCGCACGATTGATGCAACTCGTACGCAAGACCGCGTTTGGATAATACGCTTTCCACCACACGCAAATTCTTCGTTGCTTTCTTTTTTCCCGCGACGGGATTGTATATAATGTGATACATCATTTCTCCTTTGTAAGCGCGCGCGCGTACACGAATTTTTTTTAATAAAAAAATTTTTCTAAATATATTATATAACACTTTCACAAGAATTGCAATTTATTTTTGAATTTGTTATACTGTAAATGTAAAAAATTTTTGAAGAGGAGGGCGAAAATGCACGAAATTTTGAAAAAACTCATTCCCGAGTCACTTTTGCGGTTGGCAAACGCCTGTTCTAGCCCCCTTTATCTTGTTGGAGGTACCGTCCGCGATGCTCTCGCTGGGCTTACCCCAAGCAACGGCGCGTATGATTTGGATATATGCTCCCCCATGTGTTTTGAGGAATTTTTATCCGTCGCCGCCGAATGCGGTTTCCACGCAAAATCCATCTTCAAAAATACAGGTACGGTAAAATTAACCGACGAGGAGCATAACGAGTACGAATATTGCAGTTTCCGTTCCGATAAATATATACGAGGCACCCATGTACCCGTTGAAATCTTTTTTACCGACGATATCAACCTTGACGCGCGCCGCCGTGATTTTACGGTCAACGCCATTTACTACGATATCAAACAGGAGAAAATTGTTGATCCGTTAGGCGGGGTTGCCGCCGTTTACGAAAAACGCCTTACCACCGTCGCCGATAGCGAGAAAGTGTTTGGTGAGGACGGCTTGCGCCTGATGCGCCTTGCAAGACAAGCGGCTTGTCTTGGCTTTACCCCCGATAGCGAATGTCTTTCGGGTGCGAAACAAAATGCCGCCTTGATTGACGATATTTCACCCGAACGAATTTTTACCGAGCTTATGCAAATACTCCACGCCGACGAAAAATACGGTCAAACAGACGGAATATATCGTGGGTTAACGCTTTTAGAGGAAACGGGCGTCCTTGCGCGAATTATGCCCGAGCTTACCCTTGGGAAAGATATGGCGCAACGCGCCGATTTTCACAAGTATAGCGTTTTAGAACACTCCCTTCGCGCCGCCGCCTACGCGGACAAACGGGTGCGGCTTGCCTGTCTCTTGCATGATGTAGGCAAACCTCTTTGCACCTTGCGTGACAGCAACAGCTATGCCCATCCACGAGAGGGTGCAACGATTGCAAAAGCCATTTTACAACGCTTAAAAGCCCCTAAAAAAGATATTCAACGCATACCTGCCCTTATCGAATGGCATATGTACGATCTTGATTGCAAAACCAGCGAAAAGAAATTACGCCGTTTCTTTGTTACGCATTTGGATATTTTAGACGATCTATTATTCGTAAAACAAGCGGACTTTTCCGCTTGTATGGACGATTTCTCCATCGCCCCCACCGTCAAGCGTTGGAAAGAAGTGTTAGAGAAAATGCAGGCGGAGCACGCCCCCTTACGCGTCAAAGACCTCGCCTTATCGGGGAAGGAATTGTTGAGGCTCGGGATTGCGGATTACAAAATTGCAACGGTATTAAATGCGTTGCTTGCCCACACAGCCGTCAACCCTGCGGATAATAACCCGACAAGGTTATCCGCCCTTGCGTTGGGCATTTCGAAAAACCTATAAAAAATATGCGACCAAAGTTGTGCTAACTTTTGGGCGCATATTTTTTATTTCGCCATTTTTTATCAAGCCAAACGAGGATTATACCCCCTTCGCTTTGACAGGGACACGCATTTCAACGCATACCTGCCCCCTTCTTTTACAATTTGGATACCGTAATACCGTCCTCAATCGAGGTTTCGTAAAAGCTTGCCTTATAACCGATTGCATCTTGATACGCCTTGCCTACGCGACGGATAAAACCTTCCACCGCCGTCTTTTTCACGATGGAAATAGTACAACCGCCAAACCCTGCGCCGATCATACGAGAACCAAGACAATCTACCTCGTTACGTGCAAACGCGCTAAGGGTATCTAATTCCTTACCCGTTACCTCGTACAAATCTCGTAAGCTGTAATGGCTTTCGTTTAACAATCTACCCAACTCGACAAGATCCCCTTTCTTCAAGGCCGCTACTGCGTCGTGTACACGCGCGCATTCCATTACCACATGTTCCGCTCGTTTCGCCACTACGCCCGACAAGAGGTATTTCACCTCGCTAAATTGTTTTGGCGTAATCTCCGCAAGGCATTTCACATCTAACACCGTTTGAATGGTTTTCAATGCCGATTCCACCTCTTGACGGCGGACATTGTATTTGCTTTCTACAAGGTTGTGGGGCTTATTGCAGTTTGCAACGACAAGACAATATTCCCCTAATTGCAAAGGCACATACTCGTATTCAAGCGTGGAGCAATCGAGAAGTACCGCGTGTTCCTTTTTTCCCATTGCAGAGGCAAACTGGTCCATGATACCGCAATTTACCCCTGCGTACTTATTTTCCGCTTTTTGCGAAAGGAGAGCAAGCTTCACCTTATCATAAGGTACTCCTGCGTATTCGCACAAGGTTACCGCCGTAGCAACCTCAATTGCCGCAGAGGAGGACAAACCGCTGCCAAAGGGTACGGTGCAATCATAATACAAATCGCACCCGACAATTTCCACCCCTTCTTCCTGTAAGAAATAAGCTACGCCTGCTTGATAATTGCCGAGCTTTAAGTCTTTGTAGCTGTCGAGTTTATGAATATCCAACTCTACAACACCGTCAATACCGCGGAACGCCATACGGATTATATCGCCGCCGCGTTTCTTGCCATATACATTACAACGCAAGTTTAGCGCCGCAGGAAACACCTTACCGCCGCAATAATCCACATGCTCACCGATTACATTGATACGGCCAGCAGCCGTAAATAAATCTTCCGCCTTTTCGCCGAAAATAGCCTCAAATTGCTGCATTGCATCTATTTTTTCCATAGCTTACTCCTTTATATGATCTTCAGTAGACATAGATTTTTTTCTGTGAAAGTACCATGTGCAAAAATACGCAATCGACGCCAAAATCATCACAATTGCAATCAACTGCGAGGGGGAAAGAGCGGAAATAATCGTTTCTCCGCGTTCATCCGAGCGCGCGAACTCGATGAAAAATCTCCACACCCCATATAAAGCGGCATAAATGGGCATCAAGGGAAATCTACCCTTGTTCTCCTTGCCAAATTTAACAAAGAATAACCAGCACAAAACCATCGATAAAGACAACAAGAACAACGCTTCAAACAGTTGGGTGGGTACTACCTTTGCCGATTCGTAAAAAACGCCATCCACCACAACATTGTAATGGGTAACCCCGTACCACTTGTCCGTAAGCGCGCCGTGACAACAACCTGCGGAAAGACAGCCGAGACGACCCAAGCCGTGTGCGAAAGGAATTAAGCAAGCGGCGATATCCGCAAGCGTACCGAATTGTTTTTTCGGTTCATCATTCTTGCACCATGCCGCGCCTACGCCAAACCAAACCGCCAAAAAGAAAATAATCCCAAAAATCAAACCGCCGTAAAAGGTCATGCCTGTATTTTTGTCAATTACAAACTTACCCGTGTCAATCCAGTTATAAATTGCCTGGAAAAACACCGTACCAAACAGCCCTGTGATAATCGCCACCATAAAGCCGATAACGAGTACCTTTTGCAGCTTTACCGAAAATTTACGCAGGATAGCCATACGATCGGCGCAAAACATACAGGCAACGATGCCCACCACCAACAAAATATCATATATACCCATCACGCCAAGCAGCACAGGATACGGATACATGGCAAACCTCCTTGTCTTTTATCTCTATGAGATAAATTATACATCATCTTCCCCTATTTGTCAACTCTACGAAGAAAAATGCAGGGGAATTTTTTGTAAAACAAAACCGCGCTTTTCAATCGGCGCGGCTTTATCTTTTTTTATAATGCTTGTACATTGATTGCACGCAGTTTTTCCGGGTTCTTGGGATCGGTTTCCGTTTCATAAGAAACTTTTTGACCTTCCTTCAAGCGTCTGTACCCCTCCATCATAATCGCGGAGAAATGTACGAACACATCCTCGCCGCCCTCATCGCCGGCGATAAAGCCATACACCTTTTCTGCGTTAAACCATTTAACTGTACCTTGTGCCATTTAGGTACCTCCTTCATAAGAATTTGATAAATTTGGCGCAAAGTACCCCCGTCATTTTTATCGATTGTAAAGCCATTATAACATAGTTTTTGTTAATTTGCAATAGTAAAATGAAAAAAATTCACGCAAAATGCGTAATTTTTTCTTTTTATTTTACATAGTATTGACTTTAGCACAGTAAAATGTTATACTGTTAACATCCTAAACACGATAAGGTATATAAAAATGGAACTTATTGAAATTTTAAAAGTCATCCTTCTCGGCATCGTCGAAGGCATTACCGAATGGTTGCCCATCTCCAGCACAGGGCATATGCTCCTGCTTGATGAAATTTTCACCTTGCAGTTAAGCGACGCCTTCAAGGAAATGTTTTTCGTCGTGATACAGCTTGGCGCAATCCTTGCCGTCGTGGTGCTGTTTTTCAAAAAGCTTTTCCCCTTCCATTTAGAGAAAAACGAGGGTAAAAACAAACTCACCGCAGACATGGGTATCTTCAATTTGTGGGGTAAAGTGTTGGTAGCGTGTTTACCCGCGGCGGTTTTGGGTATCCTTTTCGACGATATTTTAGAAGAAAATCTGCACACGCCTTTCATCATTGCTTTGATGTTGATTGTGTACGGCGTGGCATTTATTTGGATTGAAAACCGTAATAAAGACCGCGAATTACCCATCAAAACGACGGACGGAATTTCTTACAAGCATGCCTTTATCATCGGCGCATTTCAAGTACTTTCCTTGATTCCCGGCACATCCCGTTCGGGCGCGACTATCCTCGGGGCGTTGCTTATCGGGGTTGCCCGTCCTGCCGGCGCAGAATTTACCTTCTTCCTTGCTATCCCCGTAATGGTGGGGGCAAGCGCCATCAAGCTTCTCAAATTCTTCTTGGACGCAGGCGCAATGTCGGGTGCGGAAGTAGGCTATCTTCTCATCGGTGCAGCGGTTGCTTTTGCGGTTTCCCTTATGGCAATCAAGTTCTTAATGAACTTTGTGAAAAAGCACGATTTCAAGGTGTTTGGTTGGTATAGAATCGCCCTCGGCGCGTTGGTGATCGCGACCATGGTTATCCCCTCTTTGCTTTTTGCATAAAATTTAACGGTAAAATGAACGGGTGGCAATCTAATGATTGCCACCCGTTTTTTCTCAAATATCAACGGCGTGTAAGTTACTTACACGCCGTTATTTTTACCTATTAAACCAAGGTTTTTACAAGAGCATAGCTGTCTACAACAAAAGGACTCTTACCATCCGTCCAGGTACCCGCGCGTTCCCAAGTGTAAGGGCCTACGCTAAAGTTTTCCTGTTCACGGGTATGGAATGCACCCAAAAGGTTTCTATTGCCTACCGTCAGCACGATTTCGATTTCGTTTTCGCCTACCTTCAATGCCTTGGAAATATCCAAACGCTTGCCGAACATCCACATACCGAAATCAACGCCGTTTACTTTTACTTCGAGAAGCTGGAATCTATCATCGATAACAAGCTCACAATCGGTATCCGTTACGGTAATCGTTTGTTTCAAGGTAACATCGCCCGAGAAGAAAGGATAACCTTGTTCTACGAGGTCGGTAACCACTTTGTTTTGCTTACCTACGCGGAAGTTTTTACCCAAAACAACGTTTGCCTCGTTGCCCTGTTCAAATTCGCCATATACGCCGAACGAACCCTTCAATGCAACCGCTTCGATATCCGAATCGTATGCAAGACAGTTCTTCAAACTTTCCGTTACGTTTTCACCAAACAATGCGTAGTAAACCTGTTCGCTCTGCCAGTATTTCATCTTCACAACGATTTCGTTCACGCCCTTCTTCAAAAGGCTTGCAACGTCGTATTTGTAAAGGGGCGACTCTACCTCGGAGGTGCCGCAATTTTCAACACGCGTGCCATTCACTTCCACCCAAATTGTGTTGGTGTCCTCTGCAAGCAATAAGCAGTTTTCGGGGATTTCGTCCACCGTTGCTTCATATTTCAAATACAAGTCGCCTGCATATCTTTCCTTCAAAAGAATATCGAAGATACCCATGTGATGCAAAGGCTCGCTGTACGCCTTGCCATCTTTCGAGTAGCGGATATAATCCAAGAAGATATAGTTTTGAGGCGTGCCCACAATGGTAAATTCTTTACCGAGGGTTACAGGCTTCAACGCCTTCTTCGCCACGGGCGTTTCGTTGCTTACATACAAGATATACGATTGACCCTTGTCAAAATGCACCTTCGTATCGATTACGGTATATTCGTCTTTCAAAATGTCGTAGGAACGGAAGGAAGTGCCTCCCTTTACGGTGAATTGTACGTCCTTATCGCTGCCAAGGTTAAGCGCATAAATGAAGGTGTTGCCTTCTGCGTCCTTACGGATACAGGAATAAAGTTGTTCCGTCGTATCTGCGGTGTAAGGCTGCGCTGCGGTGATTTCTTCCCAGGTAACGTTGCTTTCGAGATAGTCGTAGCTGTATTCTTCCCCTTCCACATAGGTAGGTTTTTCGTCCGTCAACAAAACCCTGCCCCCTGCATTTACAAATTCACGGAGTAACTTTTCGGTGGTTTTGTCCATCGTGTAAATCTTAGGAAGTACAACAAAATCATACGCGCACTTACCCATAATAAGCTGCTTGCCTTCCACTTTACCGTATTTTGCAAGCAAGGTTTCATCCAAATAGTGGTGAGGAATTTGTCTCCAAGAAATTTCTCTTTCTACCGCGTAGAAGCCTTCGTTTAATTCCTCGATGCCATGCCCCTTTTCTTCACGTTTGTAGTTGAAGTAGGTACTGCGAATAGGATGCAAAATCGCCGTGTTTACAAGCGCGTCGCTTTCCGCAAGCATTTTGCCAAGCAAGGAGAAATAATCGTTAAACTCCTTAAAGTTCTTTCTAACCCAAGGATTTACCTTCGAGTAGTGTGCGGGATAGTCGCGTTTTCTTTGACCGTGTTCGGTGTAAGGCAACAAGTGTTGACACATAAGATTTACGCCGTCCACATATTGCACTTCTGCGATTTCCTTCAATTCTTGAGGGGTAACGTCCCAACCACAGCAACCGTAGGTTTCGGTGATGATTTGCTTTTTACCAAGCTGTGCCGCAACGCTGGCAACCTGCGTGCCTGCGATGGATTTCCATGCGGCTCTACCCAACCAGTCAATCCCGGGGATATGTTCATATTCATAGAAAGGCATACAGCCTGCACAACACCACATTTGCGCGCCAAGGGTGTTTTCTTCTACATAGTGCCCCGTAAGCTTGTAACCTCTTTCGTCGCACCAGTCGTAAATCTTCTTCGCAAAGTTTTCAAGCATCAAATCTTGCATTGCCTTCCAGTATTTGTAGCGGAACGCACGGTAGCCTTCCTTTTCCACAAACAACAAACCAAGGCTGTCTAAGATATCTTCGCCGTATTTTTCTTGGAAATAAGGTGCAAGTACCTTTGTGTAAGGGGTGCCCCAACGATAATATTGCGGTTCATCGGTGAAGAAACCTTTGAGATTATAGGTGTCGCGTTTTTTGTATTCTTCATGCGTCAAAGCGATAAATTGATCCACTACTTCGGGATTCAAAATATCCGCCGTGGATGCCGCATAATGGATATATACGTTTAAGCAATTTTCGCAAGGTTCGTTAACTCGACGCAACCCTGCCCCCGACATATCGTAAGAAACGTCCGCTTTGTTATCGTACGCGCCGATATTAAAGGTAATGTATTTGTCGTGGTTTTCGATATCGTCAAGCAGCTTACCGCCAACGAAACCGCTAGGCCAACCGTTTTCATCGTAAGCATACGCTTCCATGCCAAGCTCTTCCGCTTTTTCCGAGCAAGCCTTGATACAGCTAAACCACTTTTCCCCTAAATATTCTGTTTTCAAACCGCCGCGCGCGTGCATAAAGAAACCACCCACGCCGTTTTCATTCATCCATTCAACTTGATCCACCAAACCCTGTTCATCAAGTTGATCATTCCAAGACCAAAAGGGAATACAACGATAGATTTTTTCTACTTCTTTCATTTTTTTACTCCTTGTTTTTTATGAAAATGGTTTTATCCCGAAAGTAATTGATTATGGTTTGCCGTACTTTTACGAGAAAAATACAAAAAGACAAGCATTACGCAAGGGCGCATACCCTCTACGGTCTGTAACCGAGCGCAATGCACAGTATTTTGAAGTATTTCTCCGTAAAAGAATCAATCCATTGAGAGGATAAAGCCAAAAACACGGAAAAACCCCGCCGCGCTTTACGCCCGACCTGTTTTTCCGTATTGATACCTAATATTAAGCCCTTTCATTCCTTCTTAAAGGAGGTAGTAAGGCATGCTTGCGCCAAGCTCAACGCGTTCAAAGCCGTCCTTTGCAGGGGTAGTTTTCTTCGCTACAGGCTTTGCCGCAGGTTTCTTTGCAGGCGCTTTCTTTGCCGCAGGCTTTGCCGCAGGTTTCTTTGCAGCCGTTGCTTTTTCAACGGGCGCAATCAGCTTTTCGACAACCTGTTCGTCAGGTTTTGCAATTACGCTGCTGTTTTCCATGTCGGGTGCGCTCGTTTTTACATTCGAATACCCGTTGTTTTCCACTCTCTTGATTGCATTTTTACCGATCGGCATGTTTGATAATCTCCTTTGTCAATTCGATATATTCTTTCGCGCTTCTGCTAGTTTTCTTGAACATAACAACAGGCTGGCTGTTGTCCTGCGCCCATTCTACCGCGCTATCTACGCGAATATAATTTTCAAACAAACGCACACCTTCCATTTCGTTTAAGGTTTCCATCGTTTGCTTGAAATATTTTTTTCTTTCGTCCGCTTTCGTTACGGCAATACCCAACACCTCTAACTTCGGCGCAATCGTTTTCGCTTGATTGCAAAAATCGAACATATTTGCCAAACCGAACAAACCCCAAGGGCTTGCTTCTACGGGTACAACGACATAATCGGACGCGCACATTACGTTCATAACCCAACCGCCCAAGGTGGGAGGCGAATCGATGAGGATATAATCGTAATACCCCTTCGCGCGTACGCGTTCAAGGCATTTTTTCAATATCGTTTCTCTTTGCCATTTTGCAAAAAGGTCAAACTCAATCGAACTCATAAGGGAGGTGGAAGGCACGATATCAAGCCCTTCAATGCCCGTTTCCACGATATAATCGTTCAAATCGCGTTCCTCTTTCACTGCGCGGTAAATATTCTTCTCACCCTTTGCGTATTCGTACGCCGTTTCTTCGTCAAAGAAGGAAATGGTGAGGTTGAGCTGCATATCGCCGTCAATCATCAACACCTTTTTCCCCATCTGCGCCATCGCGCAGCCTACGTTGGAACAAGTGGTGGTTTTACCGCTGCCGCCCTTATTGTTTGCAAATGCGATTACTTTCGTTTTACTCATCTTTCGTTTCCTTTTTCTTTTTCGCGGTTGCGGCCTTTTTTGCCGCCTTTTTCGCCTTTTCCTCTTCCGCTAATCGGCGCGCCCTATCTTCATCATCTTCAAGGTACGCCACAAGCTCTGGAATTCCCTCACCTGTAAAAGCGGATACAGGGAAAATCTTTTTACAGCCTGCAAGCTGTAACCAACGCCTTACCCTTTCCACATTCGCATCGGGCTTGTCAATCCCTGTGATAATACCGATTGCCTCGCGGTTTACCATACTCGTTAAGCAGGGCGAGAAAATCGAATACGGCTCGTTTGCCGACAG
>JAZTYG010000034.1:0-1961 GCA_045636845.1 Candidatus Scatosoma sp. | reverse complement strand
CCTTGGGATATTTTCGGCTTGCCCAGACTTTTGGTGGACGAGCCGAGTATAGACAGATTTTTGAAAATGGTGGATGACGAATATAACTGTTTGACGCTCTGTTCGGGTAGTTTGAATGCAAATCCCGATAATAACGTAGCGGAAATCGTCAGAAAGCATTGTGATAGGATAGCCTTTGCGCATATTAGAAACGTAAAGCATTTTGTAAACGCCGACTTTTCCGAGGCGAGCCATCGCGATTGCGACGGGGGTACGGGCATCTTAGAAATCTTGAAGGCATACCATGATTGTGGGTTCGACGGATACATTCGTCCCGACCATGGTAGGCACCTTTGGGATGAAGGCCCTGGAAGAGTGCGCCCTGGATATGGGCTGTACGATCGTGCGCTTGGCATTATGTATATGCTCGGGGTTTGGGATATGCTGGACAAGACAACAAAGGAGTAAGACGATGAAGAAAAACGTTTTGAATACCGATTTAAGCGGAAAAGTAGTAGTTGTTACGGGCGCAGGCGGCGTGCTGTGTAGTTATTTTGCAAAGGTGGTTGCAAGGGCAGGTGCAAAGGTTGCGTTGCTTGATTTAAACGAAGAAGCGGCGCAAAAGTACGCCGAGGAAATCGTCCAAGAAGGCGGCGTTGCCAAAGCATATGCATGCAACGTGCTCGATAAAGATATTTGCTACGCAGTGGCAGAGCAGGTAGAAAAAGACCTTGGCAAGTGTGATATTCTCATCAACGGCGCAGGCGGCAACAGTCCCCGCGCGACCACGGATAAGGAATATTTTGAGCTTGGAGATATTGACTCGGACACGAAGAGTTTCTTCGATTTGGATGCAAGCGGAGTTGGATTCGTGTTCAACTTGAACTTCCTTGGTACGCTCATTCCAACGCAGGCGTTTGCCCGTCAAATGGTTGGCAGAAAAGGGTGTAATATTTTGAATATTTCTTCAATGAACGCGTACACGCCCCTTACAAAAATCCCTGCGTATAGCGGCGCAAAGGCGGCAATTTCTAACTTCACGCAGTGGCTGGCGGTGCATTTTTCGAAGGTTGGTATTCGCGTCAACGCAATCGCGCCCGGGTTTTTCTCTACACAACAAAACGCAAAGCTTTTGTGGAACGACGACGGCACGCCTACGGCAAGAACGGGTAAGATTTTAGCGGCAACTCCGATGGGCAGATTTGGCAAAACGGAGGAGCTGGAAGGTGGTCTTTTGTTCCTTATCAACAACGAAGCGGCTGGTTTCATCACAGGTGTGGTACTTCCCATCGACGGCGGTTTCTCATCGTATAGCGGCGTATAACATTGAAAGCATTACTATTTTAATGAATAAGATTCCTTGGGACAGCGATGGGACAGGGCTTGGAAAGCCTTTAAAATAAAGGGATTGCAAGAGGGTGATGTGCTTCGAATCCACCTCTGTCGAGAATACAAATTATAAAAGGGCAACGCATCATTGTATGTGTTGCCCTTGTGTAGTATTAATTAATGAAATTGTTTTCAAAATGAACTGTAAAAATCGTAGACAAAGACTATTGTGATACGAAATCAATTTGGCGAACGATTGGCGAATGCATATTTTTTGAGAAAAAATGACATGTGCTTTGGCGAATGATGAAAATCGCTGAAAGGCTTTAATTTACTGGCAAAACACGTAATAAAAAAATAACGGATAGCGGGGATGCTATCCGTTATTTTTGGTGAGCCTTAACCAACCTAAATCGAACCTTTTCGCGGGAATCTCCGACACCCTTAAAAGGGAACCCTCGGAGAGCGTCGGCAATAAATTGCCTCGCGCGAACCGACGTGTTCATCACCATTCCCGTATGGGGCGCCAAAAAGCAAAAATCCTAAACCGAACTATGTTCGATTTAGGATTTCGCTGGTGACCCGTACGGGACTCGAACCCATGTTACCACCGTGAAAGGGTGGTGTCTTAACCGCTTGACCAACGGGCCATC
>JAZTYG010000033.1:0-14736 GCA_045636845.1 Candidatus Scatosoma sp. | reverse complement strand
CGCGATGATTACGGAAACGATTTTCGATATCCCTGGTATCGGTAATATCGCCTATAACGCAATGTTAGAAGGGGACATTCCTTTCATCATGGGCTACAATATGTTTATTGCAATTTTGACCGTTGTCGGTATTTTGCTTACTGATATTATGTACGCTGTGGTTGACCCTCGCGTGAAGCTTGGTGATTAAGGAGGGGCGTTATGAAAAAGAAGAAAAATCTTAAAAATGCCTCCGAAGAAGTGGTAGAAACCCCCGTTTCCGCGCCTGTGGAAACGCAGGAGGATTTACACGGGGAAAACCTTAACGACCGCGTGCGCGTGCTTTCGCCTGGTATGATGGTAGCAAAGCGGTTTTTCCGTTCAAAGCTTTCCATTCTTGGCTTGGTGATGTTGATTGCATTGTTTGTGTTCTCTTTCGCAGGTCCGATTTTCTCTCAATGGGCAGAGGGCGGACAGGCGGTGAAGGACACTTCCACCTCGAAAGAAATTATCTTGTCGGAGCGTATCAAATTCATCACCGAGGACGGCGACGTGGTGGTTGCGTATGATATTACCGTGGAAACGCCCACCTTCAACAAGCGTGGGGATATGACTGCGGATCATTTGCTTGGTACGGACGATTCGGGTTATGACCTGTTCACAAACTTGATGCTTGGGGGTAGAATTTCCTTGACAATCGGGTTTGTTGTAATCATTTTGGAAACCTTAATCGGTGTTATCTTAGGCGGTTTAGCAGGGTATTTCGGCGGTTGGGTCGATAACCTAATTATGCGTATCGTGGATATTATAAGTTGTATCCCGACCCTGCCGATTATGTTGATTTTGTCGGCAACTCTCACTTCGTTGGGGATTTTGGATATTAGCCGTTTGTACTACTTGATGATTGTATTGACCTTCATCGGTTGGGGCGGTATTGCACGTTTGGTGCGTGGGCAAATTTTGTCCTTGCGTGAACAAGAATTTATGCTTGCGGCAAAATGCTCTGGTCTTTCTACGGGAAGAAAAATTTTTAGACACTTATTGCCGAATGTTATGCCGCAGTTGATTGTTTCGATGACAATGGGGCTTGGTAGCATTATCCTTATGGAAGCAACGCTCGGTTTCCTCGGTTTGGGCGCGCCTTTGGGTACGCCTACGTGGGGCGCAATGATTAGCGCGGCATCCAAGATGGAATATTTGTCGGGCTACCCTAATTTCTGGATTCCTCCTGGAATTTGTATCACGCTTGCGATTTTGGCGTTTAACTTTGTTGGTGACGGCTTGCGTGACGCATTTGACCCGAAGATGAAGAGGTAATAAGATGGCGAAAGATAAGAAAAAATCGCATTATATATCGGGCAGAGAAACGAGAAAAATTGCGAGATATAACAAGAAAGTAACCAAGCAGTTTGAAAAGAAAAAGTTGAGAAAGGACGTAGAGGCGGAATACCTCACGACCATGAAGGACACGAAAAATATCGTGGAATTTGACAACTTACATACTTATTTCTATACGGATACAGGTACGGTAAAAGCGGTAAACGGCGTAACCTTTTCGATCCCCGAAGGGGCAACGGTTGGCGTCGTAGGGGAATCGGGTTGCGGTAAGAGCGTTACCTCCCTTTCCTTGATGCAGCTTGTACAAGGGCCGAGCGGTCAAATTGTAGACGGCTCGATCCGTTTCCGCACCAACGCCTTCCGCCGCGATAAGGATGGGAAGAAAATTCCTGCCTATGAAACGGAAGTGGTGAACGGTGAAAAGGTGGTAAAGCTTGACGCGAAGGGCAAGCCTATCCACAAGAAAAACGAACTTGGCGGAAACCTTTACGAAATGGACGAAAAGGTGTACGATATCGCGAAAATGCCTTTGGAGGCGATGCGTGCTATCCGTGGTCGTGAAATTGCGATGATTTTCCAAGAACCGATGACTTCGTTAAACCCTGTGTTTACCATCGGTAATCAGTTGGACGAGGTTGCATTTTTGCACATTGAAGGCATCTCAAAAAAGGATGCGAAAGCGCGTAGTGTAGAAATGTTGCAGCTGGTTGGTATCGCCGACCCCGAAGGGGTTTATGAAAAATATCCCCACGAATTATCGGGCGGTATGCGCCAACGTGTTATGATTGCAATGTCCTTGCTTTGCAATCCTCGTTTGATTATTGCAGACGAACCTACAACGGCGCTCGATGTTACCATTCAAGCGCAAATTTTGGACTTGCTCCGTGATATTAAAGACAAAATTAGCGGTTCGATTATGTTGATTACGCACGATTTAGGCGTAGTTGCAGAAATGGCGGACTATGTGGTCGTTATGTATGCAGGGAAAGTAATCGAAATGGGTACGGTAGAAGATATTTTCGACAACCCCATGCACCCTTACACCATCGGTTTGCAAAAGAGCAAGCCTACGGTGGACGACGATGTAGAATCTTTGTACTGTATCCCTGGGTTTGTACCAAATCCTGTGGATATGCCTAATTATTGTTATTTCCGTGATAGATGCGATAAATGTATGAAAGAATGCGCTGGCGAATACCCTGCATTGATACAGGTTTCTCCCACGCATAGCGTATCGTGTTATATGTATAAGGAAATGCAATATATCCCGCCTGTAAAAACTAAACCTGTGGAGGTAGCAACTGTGAAAGAAGAAACCCTTGTAGTAGAAGAAACGCCTGCTGTGGAAACGGCACCCGTAGTAGAAGACACCCCTGTTGTAGAAGAGGCTCCCATAACGGAAGAAGTGCCTGCTCCTTTGACGAAGAAGGAAAAGAAAGCAGCTAAGAAGGCGGCTAAAAAAGCAAAGAAAGCGGCTAAGAAAGCGGCTAAAAAAGCAAAAAAAGACGCTAAAAAGGCGAAAAAGGCAGAGGCAAAGGCTGCTAAAGTTGCGGCAAAAGAGGCTGCGGCTGCGGCAAAACAAGCGGCAATCGACAAGGCTATGGCGGAAAAAATCCGCGCGCAAAAAATTAAAGAAGCGCAAGAAAGCGGCAATCCTTTCACGATGGCGTTGCTTGGTATGGGACATTTGACTGGATGCCAGGTGGATATCGTTTCCGACAATGAAGAGCTTACGGCAGGGTTGACGGAATTGTTCTATGACGCGGGGGCTAAAAATGTCGAAAAGAAAGAAAAATAATGAAGAAAGCGTAGTGGAAGAGCATATTTCGCCCGTGGAAACGGAACAACCGCTCGAAATCTCTGCGCCCGAAATGCCCGTAGAAACGGTAGAGGCGGTTGATACGCGTGACCCTAACGCGCCCGCGGAAGACGTTTTGTTGGAGCTTCGCAACTTAAAGAAAAACTTTGTGGTGGGCACCAACTTGTTTGGAAAGCCGAACCGTTTTTTGCACGCGGTTGACAATGTTTCTTTTTCTTTGAAAAAGGGTAAAACGCTTGGTATCGTAGGGGAATCGGGCTGTGGTAAAACGACGATGGGCCGTACCATTTTGCGCTTGCACGAGGCAAACGGCGGCGAGGTTTGGTTTAACGGGCAAGAGGTAACAAAGCTCTCGGACAAGCAATTTGACAAACTCCGTCCGAATATGCAAATGATTTTCCAAGACCCGTATGCGAGTCTTTCGCCCCGTCTAACCGTTGGCGCAATCATCGGTGAAGCGGCTTTGGCGCACGGCTTGATTACCAAAGCGGAATACCGCGATTATGTCTTAGAGGTTATGAAAATGTGTGGTTTGCAACCGCACTATTACGAACGCTACCCTCACGAATTTTCGGGTGGTCAAAGGCAGCGTATTTGTATTGCGCGCGCGCTTGCATTAAAACCTCAACTGGTGGTATGTGACGAGCCTGTTTCGGCGCTCGATGTATCCATTCAAGCGCAAATTATCAATATGTTGAAGGAGCTTCAAAAGGAACTTGGTTTGACCTATGTGTTCATTTCTCACGATTTGTCCGTGGTAAAACACATTTCCGACGAAGTAGGCGTAATGTATTTGGGGAACATGGTAGAATACGGCTCGAAGGATCGTATTTTCAACAATACCCTTCACCCTTACACCAAGGCGTTGTTCTCGGCTGTACCTGTTCCTAACCCTCACGTAAAGATGAATCGTGTGATTTTGAAAGGGGATATTCCTTCCCCTGTAAATCCGCCCAAGGGCTGTAAATTCCACACTCGTTGCGACCGTTGTATGGAGATTTGTAAAAATGTCGTACCTCAATACCGCGAGGTAGAGGAAGGACATTTCTGCGCCTGCCATTTGTACGCGTCGCCCGAGGAGCTTGCGGCGTATGAGGCGAAAACGGCAAGCAAGGGTAAGAAAAAGAAAACAAAAAAGTAAAGTGTTAAGGATATGGCAAAGAAAAGAAAACGAATAGACAACCTTGATACGGAAACGACCTTCGCGGAGATGAATGTTGAGGGTTTTAGTTGGTATGACCCGAATAGGGGAAAGCGCAAGACGCAACAAACTCAGCTTACCAAGAAAGAACAACGCGCGTTGATGCGTGGCGCTGTTCGCGCAATGTTGCCTATGGTTTTGTGTATTCTTTTAGGGATGCTGTTGATGTTTTTGCTTGCTTATTTATGGTTGAAATAATGAAAAAAATACTCCGACTCAGTCGGAGTATTTTTTTATTAGGTTGCTCGCTTGGCAAGGATTTTTCCCGTTTGCGCATTTAACAAAAAGGCGTTGATGTGCCCGTTTCTATCAATAATCCCTATGTAATAATAGGGGGTTTCCTCATAGATAAGACGAATATAGATTTCCCCTGCAAAGCCGTACTGGTCGGTGAGGGAAGAAAATAACTCGCTTTCCGCATTTTCTAAAGCTTTTAAGACATTTTTGGCGTTTAAGGTATTTGCTTGGCGTATGGTTGCGGCGGTTAAATTAAGCGTTTGCTTACCGTATTCAATTCGGCAGGGCAGCGTTTCCACATTAGAAATATCTAATGTGCAGGAAAAGAAATATTCCGCTTTTACATTGTCGTAGGACATATCACCGCCGTATTCTTGCCCGTTAACGGTAAAGTAAACGGCGCAATTTTCCTTGCCCTCGGGCGCGGTTAAATACACCTCTGCGCGGGTGTTACATTCGTGGGGTATCCCGTCGGGGATATAAGGGTTTTCCTTGGTGACGGAGTACACGCGTAAGGAAAATTTTTCCGTATGGGCAAGGAGAATGTTACTACGCAGCTCCGATATATACGGAAGATAATCCATTTCCTTTTTGCAAGCGGAAAAAACGGCAAAGCAAAGCAAGGAAAGCAGTAAAAGAAAACTCCGCAAGAGGGCGGTGAGGGCATTGAGAAACGAATGAGTGTGCTTAAAATGAATTTCCATACCTCATTATATTAAAAAAAACTTGAAAACATACCCAAGATTTTTTGTTTATACAGTTGATTTTTACTTTGGAATGTGTTACAATAGTATAAATAAAATGGGAGGGGTATTCAATGCGCGTCGATAAAGTGATTTTGAAAGCATTTATTAGTACGTTTTCAGCGATTGTTTTGCTGTTTGCGTTCATGTTCGGCGTGCTTGCGTTGGCATTCCCTTCTACCATGATGCACCTTAGCTACGATTTTGGTCAAGATGCCAGCAGTATTCGTTACGCGCAGCGCGCTTACAGCTGGTTTGACGATACCTACTACATGGCGTATGCGATGGAGGTTGCAATCGGCAGCGATAATCAAGAAATGATTGAAAAATGCGGTGAAATTGTGGTGGAGGACGATGCGTACTTCACTCAATATTGCGCGGAAAAACAGGCCGCTTTACCCGAGGGCATTACGACCCGTTACGAGGATTACTTGTACGGTAAAATTGCGGTTGCGAAATATGAACAGGGCAAAAAAGAAGAGGCTGTAAATTATGCGTTTGATAGCTTGAACGGTGCTTTCCCGTTGGATAATGCGGTGGAAGCTGTGTTTTACGCGGCTATGCGTAATACCGACCAAGCAACAGTCGTTTTGATGAAGGGGAAAATGGAACAGCAAGCGTCGAACATCGCGGAGGCAGACAAAGCGGAGTTTGACAAAATGCTTGCGCTGATGAGCAAATAAATGGATGTATCTTCGCGAAAGCGAGGTTCGTCCATTTTGTTTATAATTCGGTTAAAAAATCTTTTGAAAGAGGTGAGATACTTATGAGTAGCAGAATTGTAAAGGAAGCTTTGACGTTTGATGATGTGTTGTTGATTCCACAGGCATCTAACGTTTTACCTGCCGATGTTGATTTAAGAACGCAATTAAGCGACAAAATTAAATTGAATTTGCCTTTGATTAGTGCGGCGATGGATACGGTTACGGAAAGCCGTATGGCAATTGCGATGGCGCGTGAAGGCGGTATCGGTATTATCCATAAAAATATGTCGATTGAGGAGCAGGCTTCTCATGTAGATAAGGTAAAGCGTAGCGAACACGGCGTTATTACCGATCCCTTCTTCCTTGCGCCCGACAATTCGGTAAGGGATGCCCTTGCCTTGATGGAAAGATATCGTATTAGCGGTGTTCCCATCACGAAGGAAGGAAAGTTGGTTGGTATTTTGACCAATCGTGATTTGCGCTTTGAAAGCAATTACGACCAGCCTATTTCCAACATTATGACCAAGGAAGGCTTGGTAACCGCACCCGAAGGCACGTCCCTTGACGACGCGCAAAAGATTTTGGGTAAGCATAGAATTGAAAAATTGCCTATCGTGGATAAAGACGGCTACTTGAAAGGGCTTATCACGATTAAGGATATTGAAAAATCCATTCAATACCCCAACTCCGCAAGAGACGACAATGGTAGATTGTTGGTTGGTGCGGCGGTTGGTACGGCGGCAAATACGATGGACCGTATCGCGGCGTTGATTGACGCGCGCGCAGACTTGATTGCCATCGATACAGCACACGGACATTCCGCAGGCGTATTGAAGAAGGTAGAAGAAATCAAGTCGAAGTTCCCGAATATTACCTTGATTGCAGGTAACGTAGCGACGGCGGCTGCAACGGAAGCCCTCATTAAATCGGGCGCGGACATTGTAAAGGTGGGTATCGGCCCTGGTTCGATTTGTACCACCCGTATTGTTGCAGGTATCGGCGTACCTCAGTTGACGGCGGTTATGGATTGCGCGGAAATGGCAGATAAGCTCGGCAAGCGTGTAATCGCGGACGGCGGTATTAAATACAGCGGCGACATCGTTAAGGCGTTGGCTGCAGGCGGTAGCGCGGTTATGGTCGGTTCGTTGCTGGCAGGTACGTTGGAAAGCCCTGGCGAAGTGGAGCTTTACCAAGGCAGAAGCTACAAGGTATATAGAGGTATGGGTTCGCTTGGCGCGATGGCAGCAGGTAGTAACGATAGATACTTCCAAGAAGGTCAAAAGAAATTCGTACCCGAAGGGGTGGAAGGTCGCGTACCTTACCGTGGCAGCGTAGCGGATGTTATTTACCAGATGAAGGGCGGTTTGCGCGCAGGTATGGGTTATTGCGGTAAAGCAACGGTTGAGGAATTGCGTACCAGCTCCGAATTTGTTCGTATTACCAACGCAAGCTTGGTGGAAAGCCATCCCCATGATATTGCAATTAGCAAAGAAGCACCTAACTATACTCAACACTAAAGGAGAATAAAGAATATGGAAAACAATGTACGTCCCGAAACGATGGCGCGTATTAACACGAAAGCACTTGCAGATGCGTTCATCGCAGAACAGGTTGCGGAAATTCGCGCGCAGGTAGGCGATAAGAAAGTTTTGTTGGCGTTGTCGGGTGGGGTTGACTCGTCCGTAGTAGCGGCGCTTTTGATTAAAGCGGTTGGTAAACAGCTCGTATGCGTACATGTAAACCACGGTTTGATGCGTAAGGGTGAAAGCGAACAGGTTGTAGAGGTATTCCAAAAACAGCTTGACGCAAACCTCATTTACATAGACGCAACCGAACGTTTCTTGGGCTTGCTTGCAGGCGTGGAAGAACCCGAAAGAAAGCGTAAAATTATCGGCGGCGAATTCATCAAGGTATTCGATGAAGAAGCAAGCAAACTTTCTGGCATTTCCTTCTTGGCACAGGGTACGATTTACCCCGACATTTTGGAAAGCGACGGCGTAAAAGCGCACCATAACGTAGGCGGTTTGCCCGAAGATATGCAGTTTGAGTTGGTTGAACCCTTGAAATTCCTCTACAAAGACGAAGTTCGCGTGGTAGGCAGCGCGTTGGGCTTGCCCGACGATATGGTTTACCGTCAACCGTTCCCTGGCCCTGGTCTTGGCGTTCGTTGCTTGGGTGCAATTACCCGTGACCGTTTGGAAGCGGTACGCGAATCGGATGCAATTTTGCGTGAAGAATTTGAAAAAGCAGGGTTGGATACGAAGGTTTGGCAATATTTCACCGCTGTACCCGAATTCCGTTCGGTAGGTGTAAAGGATGGCAAGCGTACCTACGCGTACCCCGTAATTATCCGCGCGGTAAATACGGTTGACGCAATGTCCGCAACGATTGAAGAAATACCTTACGATGTATTGCACAAGATTACCGCTCGTATCACGACGGAGGTAGAAAACGTAAACCGCGTGTTGTACGATTTGACACCGAAGCCCAGCGGTACGATTGAGTGGGAATAAGATAAAGAATAAAGCCTTACAACTTTTACGGTTGTAGGGCTTTTTTTGTAGAACCGTCACCACTTTACGCGTACGAACATATAGTATAGTATGAGGTTTCCTCAAATACACAAGAAGGATACAGAAATACTATGTGTAATGTTTGTAATTCAGGTATTTACGGGTATGGCTGTTGCGGCCGTGGCGGAAATACTACGGTGAATACGGTTAACACGACAAATACAACTGGCAACGGTTGTAACGTATGCGGATACTGGAACGGCGGATATCAACGGATGTGCCGTGATGCGTGTGGGAATATTTTGACGCGTAATGGGTATGGAGGTCAACGCCAAACCTGTTGTTGTCCTTGCCATTGTCATCACACTTGCGGTTGCGGCTGTGGCAACGGCGGTAACGGCGGTAACGGTGCAACGGCAGGAAATAACGGCAACGGCACGACGGGCGGTAACGGCACGACAGGCGGTAACGGCATTTTCCGTTGTGTGACGTTTTGCGGCTACGGTAACGGTTTGTTGCAAACGAATGGCGCACGAACGACGAATGATGCAGCGGCCTATTATGCTCGGCAATACGGCTTGACCTGTGATGATAATGCGGATTGCGTGTATAATTTTTAACCGCGCGCCCGTGGAAAACTTGTGATAAAAAAGCGGCGGGGAAAACCGTCGCTTTCGATTTTTTTGGTTAAAAATGGGTTAAATTGTCCATACTAACGAAATGGAAAAATTGCGCGCGGCTTACCGATATTTGCGAAAAAAATATGACCTAATATCGTTGAAAAAATACAGTACAATCGCAGGGACTTTGGTATTCTTTTTGATTATGTCCATTGTTCCGTTCTCTTTTTGGTTAAGTTTGTTGGTTGGGCGGTTACCCATTCAAACGGAGAAGGTATTATCCTTACCCGTGTTCGACTCCGTAAAGGATATATTGTTCTATGTGCAACGGGAGGCGGCAAATGCAACAACGAGCGCTTCTGTTATCTTGATTTTTACCACATTATATTCCTCGACCAACTTTTTTTATCAAATGCGAAAGAGTGGGGAGTTGATTTACGACCACCATCCCAAACGGCAAGGCTTAAAAATCCGTTTAAGCGCGTTGGTATTACTTATCGTAGTGATGGGGACGGTTATCGGGTTCTTGTTGGTGTTTGCATTGGGGAGTTTTCTCTTTTCTCGTCTTTTATCCAAGGCATGGGAAAGGGTGGCGGATTATCTCTTGCTGGCAGGGGTGGCGTTTTTGTTGGTCTTATTACTCAACATTTATGTTTGCCCATTTAAGGCAAAGGCGCGGTCGTTTTTACTCGGTACAGCGGTGACGGTATTATCATGGGCAGGCGCTATCATCGGTTTTTCGGTGTATTTACGGGTGAGCAATGTTCGCCGTTTATACGGTGCGCTTAGCACCATTATCGTCTTTTTGCTTTGGTTATATGTCTTGATGATCGGGTTTATCGTCGGGGTAATTTTGAACAGCGAGAAGATTTTGAAAACAAACAAAAAGAAAGGCTTAAGAAATAAAAAATTATAAACGGCGCATACTGCTTGCATGAAGAAATTAAAATCATCATTTGCGGCAGGCGTTACTGCGTTACTCTTTTCCCTTACGGGTTGGGCGCAAGGAGAATTAAAGGATATCACCAAGCCCCATTTGGGTATGTATGAATGTACGGAGGCGAGAATGGGGGATAGAGAATATCTCGACCGATTTGCCTATATTCATTTGGAGTTAAAGTCGGACGAAAGCTTTACCCTGTATTATTGTGAAAAGGGTGGGGAAAAGCGTGTGCAGGAAGGACGGTATCAATACGATAAAGCGCGTGGGGTGATTACCTTGACGGGCGGAGGAATGAAACGGGAATTCCCCTTGGCGGAAGGGGTATTGACGATGGCAATTCCCATCGGTGGATATACGATACAGTTAAAATTTGAGCAAAAATGAAGAAAAATCGGGTAAAAATGCCCGATTTTTGCCATTTTCACCCATGTTAAAAAAATTTTTAAGAAAAACAAACAAATGTTCGCAAAATGGTTGACGAATGAAAAAACATGTGGTATAATACATTTACATATGAAAATTAAGTTGACGGACAACCAAGAGAGGGCGAAAAATTTAATAGTCGAATGGTTCGTCAATACGAACGACCAAGTTTTTGTTTTATCGGGGTACGCAGGTACGGGGAAAACCTTTTTAATAGATTATATTGTACGCGAGGTACTGAAATTAAAGGTCGGCTCGGAAGCGGTGTTTGTTTCCCCGACAGGAAAAGCGGCGGCGAATCTTGTGAAAAACGGTACGCTTGCAGGTACGGTGCATAGCTTGATTTACATACGTGACGAGGATAATTTTGATGTGGATGCTAACGGAGAGATTATCGAACGAGAGGATTTGTCTTTTATTAAAAAGGACAAGATTGACGAAAAAATTCAATTGATCATCATTGACGAGGCCTCGATGATCAATGAAACGGTATTATACGATTTATTGAGCTTTGGGGTAAAATGTCTTTTCTGCGGCGATGGAGCGCAACTGCCGCCCGTCAACGGTACTTGTCCGCTTTTGGCAAATCCACACTATACAATGAAAGAAATCGTCCGTCAAGCGGCGGACAATCCCATTATACAGGTGGCGACAATGGCTCGGCAAGGGGTGCCTATCCCGTATGGAAATTACGGGGATAAGGTTTGCGTAATCAAGAAAGGGGCGTTGAAGGGGGAGCAGCGAAAACGCTTATTTTTAACAGCGAACCAAATTATTTGCGGTAGAAATATTACCCGAAATAATATCAATGCCGAGGTGCGTGGATATAAGGGAATTGCGAAGGACGCAATTTTGCCCACAGAAGGGGAAAAGGTAATTTGTACCCTCAACGACTGGGAAAAACCCCTTGACAGCGGGAAAAAATTTCACCTTGTAAACGGTATTATCGGTACGGCTACCGATATCAAGGAACAGCTTGATGATTTGGCGACGATGGAATTTACCGCAGATTTCTTGGATTACGGCGTAAAGGTGCCTTTTGATACAGGGATTTTTCAATACGGGAAATACAAGCACCCGTACGGGCATCGGGCGGTGGAGCTGTCCGATGGTACGATTGTAGATGAATATAACTACGAGGTCTTAAGGCGTTTGAAGGCGGTGAAGGAAGAATTGATTTGCCGTTTCGAATTTGCCTACGCCATCACTTGCCATAAGGCGCAGGGGTCGGAATTTGACTTTGTTATCGTCTTTGACGAGTCGTGGGCGTTTAATGAGGAGCGCGATCGTTGGTTGTATACCGCCATCACCCGCGCAAAAGAAAAACTGCTCATCGTTCGATAATGCTTGACGGCAACGCTTAAATTTGTTATAATTACAAAAAAAATCAGAAGGTAAAAGATGCCGAAAGCGTTGGAAAAATATCAAGAAATCGAAAGATCGATCATTACTACCTATCGAAAAACATTGTGGTCGCCCTTTGTGTTGGCGGTGAAGAAATACCGTTTAATCGAGGAAGGGGACAAGATAGCGGTTTGCATTTCGGGCGGTAAAGACAGTATGTTGCTTGCAAAGCTAATGCAGGAATTACACCGCCACAGCGAAGTGCCGTTTGAATTGATTTTCTTGGTGATGGATCCTGGCTACAATAAGGCGAATCGTCAACGCATCGAGGAAAATGCGCGCATTTTGAATGTTCCGATTACGGTATTTGAAAGCGATGTGTTCGAGGCGGCAGAAAACGCAAATGCGGAATCTCCCTGTTACCTTTGCGCGCGGATGCGCCGCGGACATTTATACGCGAAGGCAAAGGAGCTTGGTTGCAATAAAATTGCGTTAGGACATCACAAGAGCGACGTGATAGAAACGACCTTGATGGGTATGCTGTACGGCGGTCAAATTCAAGGTATGCTGCCCCGTATTCCGAGCGCGAATTTCGAGGGAATGGAGCTTATCCGCCCTATGTATTGTATTTTGGAAAACGATATTTTGCGGTGGAAGGAATATAACGGCTTGCAATTTATCGCCTGTGCGTGTAAATTTACGCAAAACTTGACAGGCTGCGATGAAGATACCTTCTCGGCAAGACGGCGTGTGAAGGAATTGATTGCGGAGTTAAAAAAAGAAAATTCAAATATAGAAAATAATATTTTCCAAAGTATTCACAATGTACAGTTGGATACCTTGGCAGAATATAAGCAGGACGGGAAGAAACATTCTTTCTTGGATAAATTTGATTGATAGGTATAAATAGGAATGCAGCGCATAGAATAAACTATGCAAGAAAATAAACATTCGGTTATACTTGAACAAAGGAAGAGTTTATCCATAAACGGCATAGAAAGCGTGTCCTCCTTTTCGGAGGTGAAAATTGTGCTGGTCTTGCTTGGCGGCGAACGAATGAGCGTTGTCGGCTCTGGGTTAAAAATCACAGGCTTTTCAAAAATAAACGGTACTTTTACCGCGGAAGGGGATGTGATGGGGATTACCTATGGCGGCAAGAGCTTGGCCGCGAGGATATTTAAGTAATGGATACGAAAAATCAATTTACCTTCTTTCTTTTATCGGTTGGGATAGGGTTGGTTGGTGGATTGCTTTACGAGCTGTTTGCGGTTGTCCGATTTTTGTTTCGGTGTAATCGAGGAAAGCGAAAAATACTAGGTATCGGGTTGGATATTGCCTATTGTATCGCGTTTGCGGTTTTGGCGATTTTCCTATCCTACCGCTTGCGCTTTCCTTCATTTCGAGGGTATATGTGCTTGGGCTGGCTGGTCGGCGGAGCGATATATTTAAGAATTTTGCACAAAATAGTTGCATTATGCGAAAATATGTGCTATAATGTACTTGTCAAAATGGTGACAAAAGCAAAAAGCAAGGAAAAAACTCTTCAAAAAGAGAGGAAAAGGATATGACACAAGAAAAAATGAGAAAAGTCATAACGGCGTGCGTTTCCGCGGCGACCGTCTTGCTTACCGTGCTTTTAGGCTATTTGATTTATCAATGGGCAACGATTGCTGTGTATAACAAGCGCATTGATAAGCTTGAAACGGAGATCGCACAGTTAGAGCAAGTGGTTGCGATGGGTAAAATGGATGCGGAATATTATGAATCCGAATTCTATTTGAGCCAAAAGGTATTAGAGTTGCAGATGTTGCAGGAGAAAAACTAAATGAGAAAATTTGCCGTAATAGACATCGGCTCGAATTCCGTTCGCCTCATGTTCGTGGCGGACGGAAAAGTTTTATATAAGACTTTACAAACCACCCGACTTGGGGAAGGGCTTGCGGAAAAACCTTTCTTAAAACCCGAGGCAATCGAGCGTTCCTCTTTGGCGGTGTCTAATTTTTACAAGAAAGCGATGGAAGAAGGCGCGGAAAAGGTGCTTTGCTTTGCAACGGCGGCTGTTCGCAGCGCGGAAAATAGACAACTCTTTTTGGATAGAGTGTACGCTTTGTGCGGTTTGACGATAGATGTAATTTCCGGGGAAGAAGAGGCGGAAATCGGTATTTTAGGCGCGCTTGGCAATAACGACGGCGGCGTAATCGATATCGGCGGTGCAAGTACGGAGATTGTCGTAAAGAAAGCAGGCGCGCTGATTTATAAAAAGAGCGTCAATATCGGCGTAGTGCGTTTGAAGGATATGTGTGGGCGCGATAGACTTGCGCTGGAAAAGGTTGCCGATGAGGCAAGCAAGCAATATGGCGAAATTCCCTTAGGGGATACAATTTATGCCATCGGCGGTACGGCAACTACCTTGGCGGCGCAGGTGCTTGGCTTGGGGAATTATTCCTCCGAGGCGATTACGGGCGCGGTGGTTACGATGGCGGATATAGAGGCTTTGACGGAAAAGCTCCTTTCGATGTCTGTGGAAGAAATTGCAAATTTGCCTTGTATGCCTAAGGGCAGGGCGGATGTGTTGACGGGCGGCGCAGTGTTGTTCTCAAGGTTGATGAAAAACCTTGGTTTCAATCGTTTAATCGCTAGCGATCGCGATAATTTGGAAGGGTACGCAATCAAAAAAGGTTTAATGGAGTAAACTATGAAAAGAAGGAGTTCGACAATATACGCAATTATTTGTACGCTGTTGCTTTTGGCAGGCTTTACGGCGGCATTTTTCTTTGCGTGGAAAGCAGGTGTGCCGGATACGGTAAAATGCTTGGTCGGCTTGGCTTTAGGGTTCATTCTTACCCCGATTTATCATGAAATCGGGCATATT
>JAZTYG010000032.1:0-8140 GCA_045636845.1 Candidatus Scatosoma sp. | reverse complement strand
GTTGGGTGAAAATGAAAAAGCCTTGCCGTGGGGCAAAGCTTTTGTTTGAGAGAGGGGGTAGAAGGGGGATAATTCGATTGCGGATAGCGAATGTACCTTACACAAAGGGGTGTTCTACACGGATTACGCAGAAACAGTTTTCGCGGTGTTTTTGAATTTCCGCCTTGACCGCTTTTTCCGCTTCCTCCGCGCATTGTTTGCAATCGGTGGGCATTACCAAATCAAAAATCAAATTGACATTCGTTTCCCCGATGGTCATACGGAAATCGTGCAAGGAGTAGGACGGGTTGACTGTTTTTACCGCATTGACCGCAACCTCGTGCATTTCGTTGACGAGGGGGTCGTTCATAACGATAGGGTCAAGGTGGACGGTGACGATGCAACCGAATTTTGTGTGCATATCGCGTTCTAACTGGTCCACTTCTTCATGGGCAACATTGATATCGGAATCGGCAGATACCTCCGCGTGGAAGGAAACGATTTGTCTGCCGGGGCCGTAATCGTGTACCATAACGTCGTGGATACCAAGGACGCTGGGATAGGCTTTTACAAAATCGTAAATCCCGTCGATAAATTCGGGGGAAGGGGGAGAACCGAGCAACAGATCGATGGTTTCCTTTGCCGCTTTTATGCCTGTGAAGAGGATGAACGCCGCCACCACGATACCTGCGTAACCGTCAATACCGATATTCCATACACGGGCAATTACGGCGGAGACGAGTACCAGGGTTGTCGCTACGCAATCGCAAAGGCTGTCAAAGCCCGACGCCTTGATGGACGAGGAAGAAATGGTTTTGCCGATTTTGTTGTAGAAGAAGAAAAGCCAAAGCTTTACCAAAATCGCCACACCCAAGATGGTCAAGGTTACGTTGCCGACGTTGGGCAGGGCGGGGTTGGTGATTTTCTCAATGGACGAGGTGAGTAGTTCAAAGCCCACCAAAATAATCAACATATCCACGATGAAACCCGTCACATATTCTAACCTGCCGTGTCCTAAGGGGTGTTCCTTATCTACGGGCTTGTTGGCAAGGCGGAAACCGATAAGGGCGATGATGGACGAGCCTGCGTCGGAAATATTGTTAAACGCATCTGCAATGATTGCGACCGAGCCTGCAAGGATACCCAAGGTCAATTTTCCTGCGAATAGGAGAACGTTGAGTAAAATACCCGTAAAGCCTGCCAACGATGCGTATTTACCGCGTACCGCAGGTTTGGTGGGGTCTTGATTTTTTCCGATGAATAATCGAATAAGAAAGTTTGTCATATCATACCCTTTCGCGCGAAACTATATTTGTATATGTATGCGCGCTATGGAACAATTATACGGCAAGGGAGAATGGGTTGTCAATGTTTCTTTGGTAAATTTTTGAAAATGTCGGGCAAAAACGTGAAAATTTCTTGACAAAAAGAGGAAAAATATGATAGACTAAAAATACATAGGGGAGTAGTCGGCTGCGTTTGGCAGTTAATTATGTCTACAACACGGGGCGTATGCCCAAGGCATTTTTTGTAAACGACAAGACTTATGCGTAAGGCTCGGTAGGGGTTATTTTACGCATAAGTCTTTCTTTTTTTGAAATTTTTTATGGAGGTCCTTCTATTATGTGGTGGGATGTTGTTTTGGCAATTTTACTCTTGATTGCTGGTTTTGGGGCGTTGATTAAGGGCGCGGACTGGTTCGTGGACGGCGCGGCAGGTATTGCGGCGAAGTTGCGTATCCCGACCCTTGTTATCGGGTTGACCATCGTGGCGTTCGGTACGAGTGCGCCCGAGTTGGCTACCTCGTTAATTTCCGCATCGGAACAAAGCGTTGGTATCGCAATCGGGAACATTTTAGGCAGTAATATCTGTAATATCTTGTTGATTTTGGGTTTGTCGGCGTCGATTGCCATTTTGCCCATTCATAAAGATTCGTTGAAGGTGGATTTGCCTGTATTGTTGGCGGCGTCTGGTCTTATTATTGTTTTTGGTGTAACGGGCAATGAAATCAGCCGTTGGGAAGGCGGTATCATGGCGGCTATTTTGGCGATTTATACCGCATATTTGGTCGTAAATGCCTTGAAGGGCAGAAAGGAAGAGGCAATTGAGGATTTAGAAAATCACGAGGTTGTCGGCGAAGCGGAAGAAAAGGGCTTTGACGCTTGGTATAACCGCATGAAGGGCTATACTTGGTTCTTGGCGGTGATTTTGGTATTAGGGCTTGGCGTTGTCGTTGGCGGCGCTATGATGGCGGTAGAAGGCGCAAAAACCATCGCAGGGATGCTCGGCGTATCCGAAAATATCATCGGCTTGACCGTAGTTGCCATCGGTACTTCTTTACCCGAATTGATTACCTCGGTTATGGCGGCGAAGAAAGGGGAGACGGACATTGCCGTTGGGAACATCATCGGCAGTAACCTTTTCAATATTTTGATGGTTGGCGGTTTGTCGGCGCTTGTCTTCCCGTTACCTTTCGCACCTGGCGGCGTATCCTTCTTGCCTGACGGTCTTATCGCGCTTGGCGCGGCGGTAATTTTGGCGTTGTTCGCATACCTGCCCGGCCATAAATTGAAAAAATGGCAGGGTATTGTGATGGTTGCAGGGGCGGTAGCCTTCTACACGTTCACCGTACTTCGCGCGGTAGGGGTATTCTAAAAAAATATCGAAAAGAATATAAAAAGTTGTAAAAACGGAGCAAAAACGCTTGCAATAAAGTTGGAAATTGTATATAATAGTACCCGACTTCGAGCGTTCCGCTGCCTTTTTATTTGGGCGTGATGAGGAATCACGCAGCGGGTTATGAGCGTTTCGTAAATTACGGAGGTAAAGTCTAAAATGAAAGGAATTATTGAAGCTATCAACGCTGAAAGCATGAAGGCTGAAGTTCCCGCGTTCAACGTAGGTGACACCGTTAAGGTTGGCTACAAGATTATCGAAGGCGGCAAGGAACGTATTCAGAACTTCGACGGCGTCGTAATCGCAAAGAGAAACGGCGGCATTTCCGAAACTTTCACCGTACGCCACATTTCTTACGGCGTAGGCGTAGAAAAAACTTATCCCCTTCACTCCCCTAAAATTGCATACATCACGGTTGTAAGAAAGGGTAAAGTTAGAAGAGCTAAGTTGTATTATCTTCGCGGTCTTACCGGTAAAGCAGCTAAAGTTAAGGAAAAAATTTAAGTCGGAAAAATTAACCGAAAAGGATAGGTCTACCCAAAGTCAAGGGTGGACCTATTTTTTTTGCAAGATGATCTTGCAGTCAGTAAGGTGTCTTTTCGCATACTTTTGATGGTAAGCTCCGCGTATTCGCTACTGGGGATACGCGGGTAAAAAAGAAGGAAAGTGCGCCTTGGCGCAGTGAAGTTGCGATTTACATTGACTAAGCACGGCTTAGCCGTCAATTCACGCCGAAGGGCAATTCGTAAAAATAACGGCAGGTTATTTTGCAATTTTCCCCCTCTATTTGGTTTACTTTTTCTTCATTTTCGGTTACAATAGATGGCAGATAATATATAAGGAAGGAAAAACTCCCCTTTAGGGGAACTTTTCCGAAGGAGCACTATGAAAAAGATAACCGCATATACCTGGGCGTTTATCCTTGTCATCATCACCTTCTTTACCGTGGGTATGTTCACCCTTGGTTCGACCAAGACCACGGGGAAAGCCTTGACGGTGATGAAAAATGAAACCGTTTATTACGAGTTGGAGAAGAATCAATCTATTGAGGCGATTTATATCAATGTCGGCGCTATCCACGCAGAACTTGGCGCAGAGGCAATGATTACCGTAAAAACGAGCAACTCTTCCTCTTCGACTTCGCCTACAAGCGCGAGCTGGTCGATTTTTGGTCAAGCTTTGACGGTGCGTAATGTTACCGCAAGTGAAAATGGCAACAGTATGTTGTACAACTGGGTGAATGTGACCACAGGGCTTTCGAGAAGCGCGTATAAGATTTCCTTTACCTCGACTTTACCCCTTGATTTGAACGAAATCGTGGCGGTGAATACTTTGGGTGAAATCATTACCTTAAATGGTTATGCAAAGGGTACGCCTTATTCGTTGGCGGATATCAATAATACCATTGACACACAAGAAAACTTTGCTCGCTTTATCAAGGACGGTAAGGTGGAATTGAACAACGGCGCGTTGGAAAATTTCACGCAGGAAGAAGGCTACTACATGAGCTCTGTGCAAAACGTGCTTGCAGGTAACGCAAAATACGACGCGAACTTTACCTTGGACGGTAATTTTAACTACCTTGCAACCGTATTGATGACCCCTTCGGTGGTGTTGTTTGGCAACAGCGTGTTTGCGCTCCGCTTACCTGCGTTTATCGCAACCTGCGCGTTGATTGTTTTCGCGGTGTTGTTGATTAAGGAATTGACGAAGCGTAAAGAGCTTGCTTTCTATTTCGGTTTTGTATTGATGTTTGCGGGCCTTGCAACGACGGTTGGCCGTTTGGGCGCGCCCTATGTGATGATTGCAAGCGCAATCGTGGGCAGCGCGTACTTTATGTATCGTTTCTTCGCGCACGGTATCTCGAACAAGGATATCTTGAACGGCGCGTTAAATATCTTTGTTTCGGGTATTTTTGGCGCGATTGCTGTGGCAATGGATATTACGGCGCTTTTGCCCATCGCAGGCGTTGCTGTGATTTATGTATTCGGTTTGAGAAGACAAAAGCAGGCGCATGAATTAGTCCTTCAAAAGACGACGGATGAAAAGCTTATCAACCGTGAAAATAACGCATACGAAACCAAAACCCGTCTTAGTTACGGTTTTGCGGCGTTGTCGTTTGGTGTGGGCGTTATCGTTTTGACATTGTTCTCGGCGATAATTTGCTACTCGGCATACATTCGCGCAATGAACAATACGGAAATTAGCTTTATTTCTATGTTGTGGAAAGGGATTGCGGCATCCGCGCGTGATAACGGCGTAACCTCTTACACGGCAAGCAACGCGTCTATCCTTTCGTGGTTGATTCCTTTCAAACCCGCGGCTTTGTTTACGGGGGTTGTAGAGGCAGGCGAAGGTGCGTATGTGGGTTGGCATGTATTGCCCAACCTTGCGGTAATCCTCAGCGCGGCTTTGGCGTTCATCGGTTGCACCGTAAAGGTAATCCTTGACCTTGTAAACAAAAAAGAAGATAAAATTACCTTGCGTATGAGAAGAGGGTATATTGTCTTGCTTGGCGGTATGGTCTTGGCGCTTGGCGCAGGCTTAATCCGCGGCAATGTGTCCGCGCTTTCGGGGATGTTGTTCCACGTATTGTATTTGGGTTTCTTGCCCTTGTTGGCGACTTTGATTCCCGAAGGGGAAACTAAACAGGATAAGGTACTTGTTAATATAGGCGGTATTACCCTTGTGGCGGTATTCGTGTTTGTATTTATGTTAGCGTTGCCTGCAATGTACGGTTTTGCGGTAACGACGAACCGTGCAAACCTTTTCAACTGGATGAGCCTTTTTTCCAACGGCTTTTTCAAATAAGAACGTAATAAAATCCGCAAGGCTCACCTTGCGGAATTGCTTTTTAGGAGTAGGGTTATGATTGCAAGAGTGCAAAGCTACGCGCTGTCTGGTTTAGAGGGCGTATGCGTAACGGTAGAGGCGGATATTTCGCGCGGCGTACCTTCGTACGAAATGGTAGGCTTGCCCGATGCCGCGGTAAAAGAATCGAAGGAGCGTGTGAGAAGTGCGATTAAAAATAGCGCGCTGGAATTTCCCATGCACAAAATTACCGTAAACTTTGCTCCGGCTTATGTGAAAAAAGAAGGCTCGTCCTTCGATTTGCCCGTGGCAATCAGCTTGCTCCTTGGATACGGCGCGTTAGAGGCGAATGTCGAGGGTACTATTTTCTTAGGTGAGCTTGCTTTGAATGGCGATTTGCGCCCTGTTTCGGGCGTTTTACCGTCCATTATTTCTGCAAGAGATAAGGGTTTTACCAAATTCATTATCCCACAAGAAAACGCGCGTGAGGCGAGCTTTATCAAGGGCGTTTGCGTATATGCGGCGAATAACCTGAAAGAGGTGGTGGACCATTTATCGGGGTTTGCCCCCATGCAGCCTGTCCCTGCAGGGTCGTTTAAGAGGGCGGAAGAAGGAAAACGCAGCAGCGGAGATTTGGCTTTCGTCAAGGGTCAAGCGATTGCAAAGCGCGCCTTAGAGGTGGCGGTTGCAGGCGGACATAATATTTTGTTTGTCGGCCCTCCGGGCAGCGGTAAAACGATGCTGGCAAGATGCTTGCCTTCCGTTTTACCCGATATGGCGTTTGAAGAGGCGTTAGAAATCACAAAAATACACTCGGTAGCAGGTACTTTGGGTGAGGCAGGTATTGTAACCGAACGCCCTTTCCGTACACCCCACCACACGGCGACAACCGTTTCCTTATGCGGCGGCGGTAACAAAAACGTGCATCCTGGGGAAATTAGCTTGGCGCACGGCGGCGTCCTGTTCTTGGACGAATTGCCCGAATATAAGCGTTCTACCTTAGAAGCGCTCCGTCAACCGTTGGAAGATGGCGTGATTACCATTTCAAGGGCAGGCGGTACGGTGACGTACCCTGCGTCGTTTATGTTATGTGCGAGTATGAACCCTTGCCCCTGTGGGTGCTATGGCAGCGCGAAACGCCGTTGTTCCTGTACCCCCAATGATATTCGTAAATACCGTGCCCGTGTATCGGGGCCGTTGTTGGATAGAATTGATATCCAAGTAGAAGTGGACGGCGTCGAATACGACGACCTTGTGTCGGAGGCGAAGGAAGAAAGCAGCGCGCAGGTAAAAGCACGCGCGGATATGGCAAGAAAAATACAGCGTACCCGTTTTGAAGGCAGTTCGGTGAATACGAACGCGGAGATGGGGGAAAGAGAAACGCGTGAATATTGCCGTTTGGACGCGGAGTGTGAAAATGCCCTTCGCGAAGCGTTTGACAGCCTGCATCTTTCGGCGCGCGCACGCTCCCGTATCTTAAAGGTAGCGCGTACGATTGCCGATTTAGAGCTGTCGGAACATATCACCATAGAGCATTTGTACGAGGCAATTTCCTATCGTACCTATGGCGCAACCTTGTCGGAGATTGACTAAACTATGTTGTGGAAATATTACGTGATTGCGTTGGCGGCGG
The DNA here is from genome assembly GCA_045636845.1 of Candidatus Scatosoma sp. Lineage (GTDB taxonomy): Bacteria > Bacillota > Clostridia > Christensenellales > Borkfalkiaceae > Scatosoma. The sequence continues at coordinate 1,041 of JAZTYG010000032.1, read as the reverse complement.
TTAGCGTTTTTACTTTTTTCGTCTATACGGTGGATAAGTGGAAGGCAAAGCGCGAGGCTTGGCGTATTTCGGAAAAAACTTTACTGCTTTTGTCCTTTTTTGGGGGCGCGGCAGGCGGATACCTTGCTATGAATATGGTAAGACATAAGACGAGAAAATGGTATTTCCATTTCGTCAATATTATCGGGTTGGTTTGGCAAGTTGCTTTGTTTGCGTATTTGTTCACGCACCCGAATATCCTGTAAGAGAGGAAATCTATTTTGAGCTTTGTTGAAAAAGCACAACCGATTTTGGAAATCCCCATTTCCAGCCCCGATTATCCTGTGGAGTGGAAGGGCTTGCCCGATGCTCCGCCTGTGATTTACGCAAGGGGAAATATCGCCTTGTTAAAGGAGAGAAAATTCACGGTGGTGGGAGCTCGTCGCACACCTGCCCCTGCCTTAAAGCTGGGCGCGAGGATTTGTAAGGAGCTGTCAAACGGCGCGGTAATCGTAACAGGTACGGCAGACGGCGGCGACGGCGCGGCGATAGAGGGCGCGCTTTCGGGCGGCGGCAGGGTGATTTGCGTGTTGGCAGGCGGCTTTTCCGCAATGCCGCAGGCAAGCATTCAACTCTTAAACGAAGTGGCGAAAAGGGGTTTGCTTCTATCTCCGTATCCCTACGATACCGAGGTGAGGGCTTTTTCGTACGAGTATAGAAACAAGCTGTTGGCGGCGCTGGGCGAAGGTGTTTTGGTGCTGGGTGCGGCGGAAAAAAGCGGTGCGCTGATTACGGCAAAATATGCCATGGCGCAGGGAAAACCCGTATTTGCTTTGCCATACTTCCCTGGGAGTGCGGCAGGCGAGGGTTGCAATAAATTGTTAAAAACGGGTGGAATTTTAACGGAGAATGCGTTGGATATTACCACTCGATTGGGTATAAAAACAGAAGAAAAAACGCGCGTCGTCACCTTGACGGCGGACGAAGAAAAGCTGCTGTCGGCGTTGAAAACGCTGGCGGAAGGGCACGCAAGCGAGCTTGCTGCGGCGGCAGGCATTCCAC
>JAZTYG010000031.1:0-8433 GCA_045636845.1 Candidatus Scatosoma sp. | reverse complement strand
GGAAGGCATCACCGCGCAGGTGATTGTTCCCATCGTTTCGGGCGGAGATTGCCTTGGGGCGGTAGCGGTACTATCCAAAGAAAGCGGTGCAAAAATGGACGGGAGCGATATGAATTTAGCCCGCTTGACCGCCGATATTTTGGCAAATCAATTTGAATAAAAGCAAGCAGGCAGGTATGCGTTGAATTATAAACGCAGGGGGCAGGTACGAAAATAAAGATAAAGGGGGCAGGTATGCGGTGAACGCATACCTGCCCCCTTTATTTTACAATTACATATTTAATTCGGACAAAACCCCTTCCGCCAAAGTTTCCATTCCGTTCGCGTTGGGATGAAAGCCGTCTATCGTATCGTACGGCTCTTTTTTTGCGTATAAATCAATCACACGGCAACCGTATCCCTTTGCGGCTTCTTGAATCGCCTCGCAATACTCTGCAATATGCCGTCCGCCGTAATAATACGGAAACTCCTCTATTCCCTTCTCCCTACAACAACTAAGGGGTAAGGTAAAGCACCATATTTCCGCGTTTGGATAATTGCGTTTCAATTTTTGCAACATCTTTTGATAGGCATTCAAAAACGTAGCAGGGTTTTCCGTTTCCGCCTGCAAGGTGTGATCATTTCGAATAGGCAGCCCCGCGCCCCAATCGTTCACACCCAAAAATACCATAATCACGTCGGGGTCAAGCCCCTCTTTCCCCAAAGAAGAAGTCCTTTCCTCACTACACCCGTAAGAGGGAATTTCGTAGGACGGATGCCAACAAACGGTGCTGCCCGATATCGAGTTATTTCGCAAAAGCTTACCACCCAAACGCTCGATTACCTGCCCCCACCATGTATCCGAAAGGGTAAAAACACCCGAGGCAAGCTTATACGACAGCTCGTAAAACGCCGCCCCTTTCGGCTCGCTATACCCTTCCAAGGTACTAATGGAGTCGCCCAAAACGGAAAAATATTTATTTGTATACTTCATACCATATTCTCCTTGCGTTTTATAAACGGTTATTTCCCGAAGGTTTTTTCAAACTCCTCCTTCGTGATAAACACCTGACGGGCTTTCACCCCATCAAACGGGGAAATATACCCTTTTTCTTCCATCCATTCGATAATTCTGCCTGCCTTGTTGTAACCCATCGAGCATTTGCGTTGAATGGTAGAAATGGAGGCTGCGCCAAGCTCTACAACGACCCTCAACGCCTCAATATAGCTTGCGTCGATTTCACTTTCTTGCGCCTCAATTTCCGTTTCGACAAACTGCATGGGTTGTTTTTCCGTATCCGTGTAATACTTTTTCACATAAGCAACCAACCGTTTAATTTCTTCCATCGACACGAAAGGAACTTGTACACGGTGCAATGCCATACCCATTTTACTGTAAAGACAATCGCCATAGCCGAGCAAGGTCTGCGCGCCCATATTATCCAAAATTATCCTCGAATCCACCGCCGCAGGCACCTTAAAGGCAACCCTTGTGGGAAAATTTGCCTTGATAACCCCCGTCAAAACATCGACGGACGGGCGTTGGCTTGCGACAATCAAGTGGATACCTGCCGCGCGGGATTTTTGCGCCAAGGTTTGCAATCTGCCTTCCACGTTTTTACGGTCAACCAACATCAAATCCGCCAACTCGTCAATTACAATCACAAGCTTTGGCAATTTTTTCTTTTCGTCCTTTACCGCTTGGTTGTATTGGTCAAGATTTACCACATACGTACCGTCCATCGACATTTGTTGAAAAAGATGGTATCTCCTATCCATCTCACCGATCGCCCAACCCAAGGCGGCAATCGCTTCACGCAAATCCGTCAAGGGCTTCGCAAGCAAATGCGGTGCACCGTCAAACAGGGCAAATTCCACCCGTTTCGGATCAATCAAAATCATCTGAAGTTCTTTCGGAGAATATTTGTAAAGCAAGCTCGCAAGGACAGCGTTCAAAAAACAGCTCTTGCCCGATCCGCTTGACCCTGCCACCAAGGTATGCACCATTTTGGTCAAGTCCTCAAAAACGGGCTCGTTTTTCATATCCTTACCCATCGCGATCCGCAATTTCCCTTCCTGCTCCGCTTGCATTTCGTCCATACTTAACAGCTCGCCGAGGCTTACGGGCGTTTTCACCTTGTTTGGCACTTCCAAGCAAATGGTCGCATCGGTAAAATCGGGATAACAGCGTAACTCGCCAACACCCAACGCAAGCGCAAAGTCCATGTCAAGATTAAGCAAACGGCGAGGCGAACCCGTTTTCGGCAGGTTAATCCCAAAGGTCGTTACCCTCGGCCCAACCCCCACCAAGAAAACCTCGCCTTCTATGTCGAATTTCTCCATCACCTTCTTGATTTGCGCCTTTTTTTCTTCTATCCATACTTCATCAACCACAAGCGCTGTCGTTTCACAATTAAAAATATCCAAAGGAATTTTATATTCCATCATCACTTTTTCCTCCTTTTTCCCTTAATTCTCCAGCTTAAAACGATTGTTATTTTCAATCAACTCGTCAATCAAGACAGGCTTAAACCCATTGACATCCACGCCTGCGTTCAACATGGCGGAATTGTTTTTTAAGAAATCCCAATATTCCAGCTTACCTGCCTTGTTGTGGATATGCCCGTGAATCATATACTTTCCTTCAAAATCCATCAACGGGAAGTGGCAAAGCATCGCCTTACCTTTCCCCGTGTTAATCATTGTCATCCACTCCACACTCTTGAAATATTTAGACGCATCCACCTTGTTCATCCAAGATTTATCGTGATTACCGATGAGTAAATACTTTTCACCCTTCAATCTTTCCAAATAATATTCGGGCGATTGTGCAGAACGAAAAATTATATCACCTAAAATGTAAACGCGATCGTTTCTATGAACCACCTTGTTCCATTCACAAATCAAAAATTCGTCCATTTCTTCAATACTTGAAAAAGGTCGATTGCATAAAGAAATCACGTTATTATGCCCAAAATGCAAATCGCTTATAAAATAATTCATATCCTCACCTCCTTCTTTTTTATTATATCAAATATTTGGTAAAAAATCAATACCCCTCTGCATGATTCTTTGGCTCTCCTATTTCTCTTACTTTTACCGTAAAAGAAAAGAAGCCTAATAAAGATTAGGCTTCGCTTTGCTTTCACTACAACACTTACGACAGGGGGTAGCTGTAAACGTGATTACCGCTCATCAACTTGCCGTAAAGATATTTCATCGATGCCGATTCGGACAAGATATATACTCTATCTTCCAACCAAACTAACTCTTCCGACATGAAAGGCACTTTCATATCTTCAATCAAACACGCGCTATCTAAATAATACAAAGGCATTTCCACGCCCTCTACCGTCACAACGCCCTGTTCCGCTTTCGTTACATCATAATGATAAAGGTAGGAAGGATTCAACCCCCAAGAGGTGGAAAGAACGATATCCCCATCCGCCGTCATGCACATACCTTGTACCTCGGAAATGGTAGAATAGCAATATTCGGGGGTACCATGTACGGGTTTACCCGTATTTTCGTCCATTGCATACACCATCATCAATGCGGTATTTTTATCCCCTGCAGGGGTGGTGACGTGATGGCTTTCGGGGGTTATGTACTTACTCCCTTCACGGTGGAATGCACCCACATACAACATATCTCCGTAAACGGATGCGTATGCCAAACGGTTAGGGATCACAATGGTATCCACTTTCGTAGCCTTACCGTCGCCGTCTAACACGTCCTCTAACATAAACATATCCAGGTTGGTGTTGCAATTATCATGTTCGCAATAAATATCCCCTTCGATATCCACATGGTTATCCGTCGCAACATACACCCATTCTTTATAATGCGTTACGCCGCCTGCGTGGCTAATATAATCACTGCCGTCCTCGTTCTTAAGCTCTACAAGCTCCGTATCCTTGCCGTCCGTGATAAAAAGCCCAGCGCCTTCCGTATCTTTATCGTAAGCGGAAATCAAAAATCTACCATCATCCAAGCGGTCAAACCCCTGTTGTACATAACTCGTCCAAACACCAGGAGTTTTCATGGCACGCTTTGCGCCGCCAAAGAAGAAGGATGCAAAAAACAACTTTTCACCCACAAAAATCAAAAGGAGTACGGCTACAATTACACTAACCGTCCCGCCGATGATTTTCACAAGCAAGTTTTTCTTTTTCCCTTGTCTTTTTTCCTTGTTTTTTTTCATTTTTGTTTCACACTCCTTATTGCCTATTTTTTCATCCTGTAAAACGTCCGCATCGCGCGAACAATATTTTCACAAATACATTATATAACCTTTTTCCCCTTTCGTCAAGACCTTTATGAATATTTTTCACAAATTCAACAATTTTTCCCATTTTAACACATAACTCACAAAGTAAAAATAAGAGGCAGATACGCATTCAACGCATACCTGCCCCATTCATTTTTACATTTTATAGGTTGACTTATTTAATGATTTTGCCTACAAGACCTTTGGAAAGACTAAAGAAACCTTTGGAGAGAATTGCCTCTTCGCCCAACACTTCGCTGATATTGAACAAGCCGAAGTTTTCCAACAATGCCAACACAAACCAAACGCCGATGCAAATTGCTACGCCGATTGCCATATACAATACGCAGGAAAGAATTTGGTCCACCATACGGGTCGGCGCACTCGCGCTGACCATTTTACAGCACTTCTTCAAAAGTAAGTTGAAAAGTGCCATCAAAATTCCTGCGCCGATGGAAAGACACGCACCAGCCAAAACTTTACCGAGAATATCGGCAAGAGGCAAGCTGCTTACTGCGTTTGCACATCTATCGGAGAAGTTGTGAAGGAAATAGAATAAGCCTGTTTCATGCGTTGCGTAAGGGGAGAAGGGAAGGTAGAAGCAAAGCCCTACCAAAGCCACCGAGCCAAGCGACACGATGATTTCACGCAAGCTGTTCAATAAGCCTTTCTTAAAGCCTTTCTTCGCGATGATGAAAATTAAACCGATCGCAAGCCAGTCTAAGAGTACCTTTTGCGCGAACTCTAACAGCCTTGCAACCACTTCGTTTTGCAATACCGTACCGATCACCATCTTGGACAAGCTGGTTGCATTGATCCCCAAAAGGAAGATGGAAACAATCGCCCAAATTACCATGCCCACCGTTACCACGCAGGACACGCCGCCGAGCAATCTACCCATAAATTTAGGGGGATTGTAACCCGTTTTGTGCAAGCGTTTGCCGTAAGGCTTAGGATCGTCCTCACCGTCGTAATCGAGGTATTCGGGTTCAAATTCTAAACCGTATTCCGCAAGCGAGGTATCGCCGTTGACATTGTCCTTCACCCATCTCATTCTTGGACGGAGGAAGTGTGCCAAAATCCCGTAAACGATCAACGCCGCTACGACATACCCTACCGCAAAAGCAAGGATTGTACCAAACTTACGAGCAGGACCGCCCGTCGGTTCAATTAAGAGCCCGACGAAGGTAAACAAACCTGCCGCCGTTGCCCAAATTAAGCCGTCCCAGCCTACCTTGCGGAAGCCTTTTGCAAAACCTACGATAAACGCCACGACAAGCAAAGCACCTGCCGCGATACCGATGATCGTCGGCAGCTTACCTGCAAGACTCGAAGCCATAATCGAATGTAAAGAAATCATCTTTCTCTCCTTCTATCAACCCGCGCCTACGCGCATACGCGCGTACACGTCGTTTTTTACTTGTTAAAGTTATCCTTCAAGGACACAATCTCCGACAACACAAGCTTGCCGTTTGCATCCACACATTTTTTGTAGTAGCCGATACGCATCAATTGGAACTGCTTTCCGTCCGCGCTTTCCGCAAGATAAGGCTCTGCCTTGCCTTGGAAAATATGTTCGCTGTCCAAATTCATACGTTCGCCGAAATCCTGCCCTGCGTATTCTGCATCCTTCAAAAGTACGCCGTATTTACGGATTTCCGCATCTACACCCGTTTTGCCGTCTACCCATTGAATTGTACCGCGTACCTTCAAACCGCTGGTATCGTTGGAAGATCTGCTTTCAGGAATGTACGAACATTTAAGTTCTACCACTTCACCGTTTTCATTCTGTACAACTTCGTCGCAATGAATGATATACGCGCCCTTCAAACGCACATAACCGTCCGGTTTCAAGCGTTGATACTTGGGAGGAGGATCCATCGTGAAATCCGCCTTGTCGATATATACCACATTCGAGAACGCAACCTTTCTCGTGCCAAGCTCAGGCTTTAAGGGGTGAATTGCGGAATCGAGCATTTCTTCCCCTTCGTAGTTGGTGATGGTAACCTTCAAAGGCTCTAACACCGCCATCGCGCGTTCTGCATTTTCGTTGAGGTTATCACGGATACAAGCTTCCAGGTAGGAAAGCTGACATTCGGAATTCGCTTTTACGATACCGATTTTCGTGCAGAAATCAAGCAACGCTTCGGGGGGAACACCGCGGTTTCTAAGACCTGCCACCGTAGGCATACGGGGATCGTCCCAACCATGCACGTGGCCCTCTTCCACCAACTTTTTAAGATAACGCTTCGACATAACCGTATTCGTTACAGCCAAACGCGCAAATTCGATTTGGCGAGGCTTTGGTGCGAAACCAAGGTTGATACCTACCCAGTCGTACAAAGGTCTATGGTCCTCAAATTCGAGGGTGCAAAGGGAATGAGTTACCCCCTGCAAGTAGTCGCAAATAGGATGTGCGTAGTCGTACATGGGATAGATACACCAAGTATCACCCGTACGATGGTGCGTGCAACGCAAGATACGATAGATAACGGGGTCGCGCATATTCATATTGGGCGACGCCATATCAATCTTCGCGCGCAAGCACTTGCTACCATCGGGATACATACCTGCTTTCATTTCACGGAAAAGCTTGAGGTTTTCTTCCACGCTACGGTTTCTGTAAGGGCTTTCCTTACCTGCCTCGGTAAGACTGCCGCGCGTTGCGCTAATTTCCTCGGGGGAAAGGTCGCACACGAAGGCCTTGCCGTCCATAATCAATTTTTCCGCATATTCGTAGATAACGCCGAAGAAATCGGATGCGTACACTTCCTTTGCCCAGTCGTAACCAACCCACGAAATATCCTTACGGATAGCGTCTACAAACTCGGTTTTTTCCTTGGAGGGGTTGGTGTCGTCGAAGAAGAGGTTGCATTTGCCCTCGTATTTCTTCGCCGTACCGAAGTTTACGAGCATACTTTTGATATGCCCGATATGGAGATAACCGTTGGGTTCGGGAGGGAAACGGGTTTGCACCGCGTTGATTTTCCCGTTTTCGATATCATCATTGATGATTTGTTCAATAAAATTCGTTGCTTCAATCGTTTTCATAAGTTCTCTCTAAAATATTTAATTCTCTATAAATTTGCGATAGCAAAACTTCACCCTTGTTAAAACAGCATAGTTGCGAGCAGTTCAAGGCGGAGCGAGGGAGCGTACAAAGAGGTACGTGACCGAGCGACAACGCCGAAATGCGAAGTAAATATGTTGTTTTACGACAGCCCGACAATCGTGCCGTCGGCAAGAAGGTCAATCTTTTCCGCCGCAGGGTGCGCGCCTAAACCGGGCATCAACATAATTTTACCTGCGATCGCTACGATAAAGCCTGCGCCGCCTTTTAACACGATATCGCGTACCGTTACCCTAAACCCTTCGGGTCTGCCGAGAAGTTCCGCATTGTCAGACAAGGAATACTGCGTTTTTGCAATAATCACGGGCAAATTGCCACAGCCTTTTTCTTCAATCGTCTTGATTTTCGCAAGCGCTTCTTCGGAGAAATCTACCCCGTCCGCGCCGTAAATTTTCTTTGCGATGTTTTCTATCTTCTCGCAAACTCCCTCATTCAAATCATAAGGGAATTCCATTTTCGAGGGAATTTCACAAGCCTTAACAACTTCCGCCGCAAGCTCCTTACCGCCCTCGCCGCCTTTCAAGAACACATCGGTAAATACCGCGGTCGAGCCAGCCTTTTTCACCGTTTCGATAACGAAATCGGTTTCCGCCTGCGTATCGGTGAAGAATCTATTCATCGCCACCACAACAGGCTTTTTGTATACATTTTTAATGTTTTCAATATGCTTTAAGAGGTTGGGCATACCCTTTTCCAACGCCGCCAAATTTTCTTCCGAAAGGGTGGTTTTATCTGCGCCGCCGTGGAGTTTCAACGCTTTTACCGTTGCAACAATTACAACGCAATCGGGTTCAATGCCAGCCGCGCGGCATTTCGTATCGAGGAATTTTTCCGCGCCCAAATCCGCACCAAAGCCTGCTTCCGTTACCGCATATTCCGCAAGACTCATCGCTGCATAGGTCGCCTGTACGCTGTTACAGCCGTGCGCGATATTCGCAAAAGGTCCGCCGTGGATAATCGCAGGGGTATGTTCCAAGGTTTGTACAAGGTTGGGCTTCATCGCATCCTTCAAAAGCACCGCCATCGAACCAACTGCGCCAGGGATATCCTTTGC
>JAZTYG010000030.1:0-4144 GCA_045636845.1 Candidatus Scatosoma sp. | reverse complement strand
TTATTTTCTTTGAAGGATTATTACTCTCCAAACGGATTCAATCTCGATAAGCACAACCTTACTTCCGAGCCTTATTTTACACACTTTCACGACTACGTAGAGGTATCGTTATTGGTACAGGGCACGGGGATGCAAAATATCAACGGCAGGGAATATCATATGCCCACCTATACGCTGACGGTTATGAATCAGCACGATTGCCATAGATATTACGACCTTTCCCCCGACAACCTGTTATACAACCTGTCGCTGTTGCCCTCGTTGTTACCCGAAGAGCTGTTGAGTAAGTTGAATAATTTACCCTTTGATAAGATATGCGTCCTCCCCGACCACGTCGGGAAAAGCGCGCTTGCCATTATGGATGCGTTGGTATATTCACAGGACCACCAAACGGGTTATCCTGCAAATTTCGCATCCATCCTTTGCCAAAGCTTGGTCGAAATTTTCCTGCACCACTATACCTTATTCCCCTCCACATCTTCCAATGCCTCCGGCGGTATTTTGCAAAACTCTTTAATCTATATCAACGAGCATTACACCAGCGCTTTATCGTTGAATATAATCGCCGAACACGCAAAATGCTGTTCCTCGTATTTGAGCGAACTTTTCCATGAAAAAATGGGCATGAGCATTAAGCAATACATCAACATTATGCGCTTAAAACACGCGAAAAAGCTGTTAATTTCTACCGATTTACCCATCATGTCCATTTGTTTTGAATGCGGATTTTCTTCCTTGGCAAGCTTTAACCGAAACTTTTTAGAAATCGAAAAAACTTCCCCTTCCGCATACAGAAAATCCTTCAATTCCGGCTCGGCTTTGAACGGGAAAATCTAAAAATTAAAAAGAAAAAAACAGGGCGAAACCGCCCTGTTTTTTAATGTCATTTTTTATGATAAATACCAAAATTTTTACGATTTTTTACCACTTTTTTTATGCAGTTTTAAGGGTTATTTTATCGAAATTTTCCCCAAGAAAATGCCCTTAATTTTGTCCATTTCCTCCTCGGTTACACCGATTTTACGAAGGTAATCTACCGCCTTTTCCTGCGTGGTTTTTCCTTCGTATTCTGCCTGTAAACGATCGTAAAACCAGTGAAACCACTCTCCCGATTCCCCCGTTTTTGTGTTGCGTTCGCCATAGATACTAAAACTGGAAAATTCGTGATCCTTGATTGCGTCAAGCTCCGACATACCAAGCAACATACGCAACAGGAAAGTAACCGTACCCGTCCTGTCCGACCCTGCCGTACAATGGTAATACAAGGGATAATTTTCCTTATCCGCAAACACCTTAAACACCTCACGATACCGTTCGGGTTCTTTCATCGCCGCATCGTAACCGTTGATGGTCTTATACAATAGCTTTACGCCAGGGATAACGCCTTCGCCGTAAATCCCCGATTCCTCAGGGCTACGCAAATCCAGCTCCGTTTTTACCCCCAAAACATCACGCATATACGCCTTTGCCTTGTCTGTGATAATGGTATCCAACGGATCGCGCGGTAAGGGCATAGGCGAACCGCCGCGGTACGCAATCCCCTGCGCGATGGTTTGCCCATCCATCGTTGTCCAACCGCCAAAATCACGCACGTTGCAAACCCCTTCAATGTTCATCACACGAGGGCCGAGCGAGGTCGTTTGGAAACTGCCTTCCGCGCTTTCCAACGCCTCACCATTGCCGTTATACGCCGTTATACGGACAAAATAGGTGCTTCCCTTGTATAAATTGTACAAATCGACAAAGCGTCCGTCCCCATCCATTTCCACCGCGACAGCATCGGAAAAATCCCCTTTTGTTGCATACGAAACAAGGAATTTTTCCGCATTTTCACCGTCGTATTGCCATACTACCTGAATGGGGATTTGCTGATTGCGTATCCCCACAAAATAATCGGCAACGTTGGCATCCGCGCCTGCCTGTAAATATCTTTTCGCATTTTCAATATAGGGGAACACTTCCCCTGTCGGCGAAAGAATTTTTAACATTCCGTTAATCCTTTTTCTTTTGAACCGCCCAAGCGGCAACCATATCCGAATACTGTTTGTTTACGGATTTTCTTTCCGCTACGGGAATAGTCGGCATTTCGTCTTCGTTGGGTATAAAGGATTTCCCTTCAATTTGAATTTCACCATAGAAAATCGCCTTAATCTTATCGATTTGCGCCTGCGTAACACCGATTTGCTTCATCCAGGTTTCCACCTTTTCCTGCTTGGTATTGCCTGCGTAGCTGTTAAGTTTTTCCATGAATGCATCCCAGTAGCCCTTATATTCGGCACCCGTATACTGCGTATCACGCAAGCCGTAGATAGAGAAGCTCGTCAATTCATACCCCTGCAAACATTCCTCTTCCGAAACGCCAAGCATAGTGTGAAGAAGATATACAGCCGAACCCGTTCTATCCGCGCCGCCCGTGCAGTGCATATGTACGGGATAATTGTTTTCGTCCGCAAGAATGGAGAAGAACGCGCGATATTCATCATCATACTGGAAGGTATTGTTGTAACTGTTGATGGTAATGTAGGTAAGGTTTGCGCCGGGAATAAAGCTACCGCCATCAAACCCTGCCTCTTGGGACGTACGGAAGTCGATTTCCGACTTAATGCCCATTACCTCACTCATATATGCAAGGCCTTCTTCGGTAACTTCGTTGGTATAACCGCCTGCAGGCTTCAAATGTCCGCCGCGGTATGCAATACCCTGCACCAAGGTCTTGCCGTTGTTGGTTTTATAACCGCCCAAATCACGCACATTACATACGCCGTCCACCATCATGAAACGAGGGCCAACGTCGGTGGTCTTAAAGGTGCCTTCCGCAATATTGTAAAGCACTACGTTATCTTTCCCCAACGCCGTTACGCGCACGTAATAGGTGGTGTCTTTGTAAAGGTTGTAAACCTCGATAGAACGTTTCGAAGCCGTCGTTTCCACCGCGATAGCATCCGAATAATCCGCCTTTGTAGCGTATTCGACAAGGAATTTTCTTGCGCCCTTAGCCGAGAAGGACCAAGAAATTGTTACAGGCGTAGCCTGTGTGTCCATTTGTTGGTGATAATCCTTTACCTTCGCACCTGCGCCTGCCGTCAAATAATCGTAAATGGTAGATTGATAAGGCACTACATCTTCCGTAGGCAAATTAAGCGTCACGGCAATTTCAGGTTCTTCAGGGGTTTCAGGCGTTTCTGAAGTGCCAGGCTGTTCAGGCTGTTCAGGGGTTTCTGAAGTACCAGGCTGTTCAGGCTGTTCGGGCGTTTCTGAAGTACCAGGCTGTTCGGGCGTTTCGGGCTTTTCCGAAGTCGTGGGCGTTTCGGGCTTCTCCGAATTTTCAGAAATTTCCGATTGAACGGAACTATTTCCACCCGTAAGACCTCCAAGCACCCCTTCTAATGCCGAGCAACCAGTAGCCGCGCCGATCGTAAACACGCTCAAAAGCGCACAAATTTTTGTTAAAATGGATTTCTTTTTCATTATACTTAATACCTCTTTAATCAAAGTAGAGCTTTCCGCCCTTAAAAATTAGTTTTCTTTCTTTTGAGCATCCCACGCGGTAGAATCGTAAATGGTTACGGACGAAAGCTGTTCCGTACGCATATAGATGGTGATTTTCGCATTTTCACTCGCAATTTCGTTTTCAATACGGTCAAAGGTATAGGTAAATTCTTTCGTTTCCGTACCTTCCACTTTAACGGTCATCACCGCCGTATCACCTACGATTTTCACCGACATATACAATGTACCCGCCGTTTCGAAAGGATAGCTGTTTACCTTAAAGCTGGTTGATTTTGCTATTTCTAAAACCGTACCCGCCGAATTTATCGCATAGATACGCATAATGCCACCACGGAATTCCAAGCCGTAACTACCAAGGAACATTCTTAAGCCGCCGTCTGCAACTTCCCCCTTCGCCATCGACATGTGGATGATTGCCTGCTTGCCGTAGCCAACCGTACCTTCACTGGTAATAAATACACCGCGTTCGGTAAGGTGTGCAACACCCGTATCGTCAAAATTAAAGAAGCCGTCCATTGTTACGTCGTAGAGCTCACTCCACGCCAAATCGAAGGTTGCATAGGTATTGTCGGTGAATACGACTTTACCCGTTACGTTACCATCAGGTAACGAGGGCAACTGCGCTCTCGTTACG
>JAZTYG010000029.1:0-11696 GCA_045636845.1 Candidatus Scatosoma sp. | reverse complement strand
GAATTTAGCTACGAAGTGGAGCTTTCCTTGAACAAGACTTTGCAAGCGCTCGGCGCAACGGATATGTTTGACCCTATGAAGGCGGATTTCTCGCTTATCGATAACACGCAACCTATGTGGTGCGATACCGTCAAGCAAAAGGCAATGATTGAGTTAGATAGAAACGGCACAAAAGCCGCAGCCATCACGATAGGCGGTATGGGCGCAATGTCCGCCGCCCCTGCGGAACCGTTATATATCACCTTGGACAGACCGTTTGTGTATGCCATTATTGACAACGAGCATAAGCTGCCTATCTTTATCGGCGCGGTGACAAATCTATAAAAAATTGCATAAAAAAAGAACGGCAAGGTTGCCGTTCTTTTTATTTTACCAAATCTTTTATCACTTCGCCTGCAATAATCAAACCAACCACCGAGGGTACAAATGCGATACTGCCAGGGACGGGTTTTCCACTCTCTTCATCCACCACCGACGAGGGTAACGGTTCTTCTTTCGAGTACACCACTTTTAGATGCTCTATCCCCCGTTTTTTTAACTCTCTACGCATCACTCTTGCCAAGGGACAAACGCTGGTTTTGGTAATATCCGCAACCTCAAAAGCGGTTGCGTCGAGCTTATTACCTGCACCCATGGATGAGATCACGGGGATTTTTGCCGCATTTGCTTGTTCCACAAGGGCAATTTTACCGCTTACCGTATCAATGGCATCCACCACGTAATCGTATTGTGTAAAATCGAACTGCGCCGCCGTTTCGGGCAGGTAAAAAACATTGTGCACACGCACGCAAATATCAGGATTGATGTCCTTTGCACGCTCCGCCGCAACCTCAGTCTTCAACCGCCCTACCGTCGAATGTAAGGCGATAATTTGACGGTTGATATTCGATACGCTGACCACGTCCTTGTCGATTAAGTCAAGCGCGCCAACGCCGCTACGCGCCAACGCTTCTACCACATAACCGCCAACGCCGCCAACGCCAAACACCGCCACGCGCGCCTTTTTTAATTTTTCAATACTACCCTCGCCAAGCAAGAGCGCTGTTCTTGAAAATTGCATACTATTCTCCCATTATTTCCACGCTTCGGGCATGGTTCTATGTTCCTTAAACCAGTCGGTATCCTTGAAAAGGGTGTTATTGTTAGACCCATCAACGGAAAGCAAGCCGTCCTTTTTCCGCACCACGATATTGCCGTTTAACGATTGAAAGCCCTGCGTATTGTCCGCCACCACCGAGGTCACAAACACCTTTTCGGTATAGGGTGCAACGCGGTCAATAAACGATTGCGCGGGGAATACATTTGCCATATTCGTAGTATATTCGGTACTGCCACAGCAACAGCAAACACATACAATTTGGGGTTGAATTACCTGTAAAAGCGCCTCACTCGTCGCCGTATAACTGCCATGGTGTCCACCCTTAAACAAGGTGCATTTCGGCAGGTTGTTGTATTCTACAAGATATTCTTCCCCCTTCTCTTCCAAATCGCCCGTGAAGAGGAAATTGTCGCCGCCGTGGGTAAGGAGCATACATACGGAATATTCATTTTCACCACCGCCGCCCGACGTCTTATTCTCGTAGAAATAATTGTACAAAATATTCATCGAAATCGTTTGCGAATCATTGAGGTAGTAGGTTTTTTGCCCACCATTTTCTTCTTTCCAACAATCGAGCGCGCTATATACCTGCGTGCCTTGCCCCTCCGCATACGCAACCGCATCCACATACTCCGAATACAAGGTCGGGTTGCCCTTATCCGTCGTCAAGGCATAGTCGGTACGGGCAAACTGTATCAAGGTTTCCACCGTGTAATTGTACAAAATGCCGTCGCGCGCGTTGCCCTGCTTTTTACCGATAAAGCCTGCAATATGGTCCTCATGCGCGTGCGTAGCAATTACATATTCTAACACGCCGTCCGTACAATATTCGTCCAGGTAGGAGGAAATCGTCGACGCGGAGTTTTTCCGAGAGCCTGCGTCAATCAACACCTCGGTATCACCCACCTTTATCAAGGTACAATCACCCGTATATTTGTTGCCAAGCTCTAAAAAATGCACGCTCATTTCGTCCGTTGCAATCACGCTCGAAACGGTGCTATCCACCTCGCTCGACATGGACGAATTTGACGTTGAACTCGTACCTGCCCCCGTGCTTTCGCTGATTTCGGGTAAAATTACGCAACCGCCAAAACTCATACAAGCGCACAAAAAAATTGTCAAAGCTGTAACTTTTTTCATAATGCCCTACCTATAAATGGTGAAAACCGCCGTCGAAGGATTACTTCGACGGCGGCCACTAATTACATGATTATTCTTTCGCCAAGCGCCGAATTACATGGATTCGTGGATGGTTCTAGAAATAACATCATCCTGTTGTTCCTTCGTGAGTTTAATGAAGTTAACTGCATAACCGGAAACACGGATGGTGAGCTGGGGATACTTTTCAGGATGCGCCTGTGCATCCAAAAGAGTTTCACGATCAAACACGTTAACGTTAAGGTGGTGACCACCGTCGCCAACGTAACCGTCTAACATAGCTACCAAATTGTCTACTCTTTGCGACATAATATTATCTCCTTTATTATTTATTATATTTGCAGTCGGCTTGCCTGCGTTCCTATACGCAGGCGGAAACCGAACTCATTTGAAAATTAGTCTTCTTTACCAAGGGATGCAGGCATAATGGAGAAGGTGTTGGAAATACCGTCACGAGAATATTCGTAAGGCAATTTTGCAACCGATTCCAAAGATGCAAGCGCACCATTGCTGTCTCTACCGTGCATGGGGTTCGCACCAGGCGCAAGAGGCGTACCAGCAAGACGACCATCAGGCGTCGTACCCGTCTTCTTACCATATACAACGTTGGACGTGATGGTAAGGATAGACGTTGTAGGAACGCTTTCACGATAGGTGTAATGGCTCTTAACCTTGCCCATAAAGGTCTTCAAAATCCATACAGCAAGTTCGTCCGCTCTATCATCGTTGTTACCATATTTAGGGAAGTCGCCTTCGATACGATAGTCTACAACGATACCGTCTTCGTTACGAACAGGGTAAACCTTTGCGTACTTAATTGCGGACAAGGAGTCTGCAGCACAGGAAAGACCTGCGATACCCGTTGCGAAGAAACGACGAACCTTCGTGTCGTGAAGTGCCATTTCGATCGCTTCGTAGCAGTACTTGTCGTGCATATAGTGGATTACGTTAAGGGTGTTAACGTAGAGTTCTGCAAGCCACGTCATCATGGTTTCAAACTTAGCAAGTACTTCGTTGAAATCAAGCGCGTCGTTGCTCAAGATAGGCATAAATTCCGGGGAAACCTGCAAAGGCTTATTCGTCTTCTTATCCTTCATAAGCTCGTCCTTACCGCCGTTGATAGCGTAAAGCAAGCACTTCGCAAGGTTCGCACGTGCGCCGAAGAACTGCATATCCTTACCAACCTTCATGCAGCTTACGCAGCAAGCGATACAGTAGTCGTCACCCATTTCAGGACGCATCAAATCGTCGCTTTCGTACTGGATAGAAGACGTACGGATGGAAATTTCCGCACAGTATCTCTTGAAGTTGATAGGAAGTCTCTTCGACCAAAGAACCGTAAGGTTAGGTTCGGGTGCAGGGCCAAGGTTGTCAAGGGTGTGGAGAATACGGAAGGAGTTTTTGGTTACCAAAGATCTACCGTCAACACCCATACCACCGATAACTTCGGTTACCCAGGTAGGGTCGCCCGAGAACAATTCGTTGTATTCCTTCGTTCTCATGAACTTCACGATACGAAGCTTCATAACGAAGTGGTCGATGAATTCCTGCGCCTGCGATTCGGTGATAAGGCCTTTCGCAAGGTCACGTTCGATATAAATATCAAGGAAGGTGCTGTTTCTACCGATGGACATAGCTGCACCGTTTTGGTCCTTAACTGCGCCAAGGTAACCAAAGTACAACGCCTGGATAGCTTCCTGTGCGGTTTCTGCGGGTTTGGAAATATCACAACCATAGGTTGCAGCCATTTCTTTAAGACCCTTAAGAGCCTTGATTTGGTCGGAAATTTCTTCACGGTCGCGAACCTTATCGGGGGTCATCGTGCCGCCAAGAGCAAGCTTATCTTCTTCCTTCTTCTTGATAAGGAAGTCTACACCGTAAAGCGCTACACGACGATAATCGCCTACGATACGGCCTCTACCATAACCGTCGGGCAAACCCGTCAAGATGTGTGCGGAACGAGCCAATCTCATTTCGGGGGTGTATGCATCGAAAACGCCTTCGTTGTGCGTTTTACGATATTTCGTGAAAATATCTCTCACTTCGGGATCAAGTTCATAACCATAAAGGTTCAATGCACTTTCGGAAATACGAAGACCGCCGAAAGGTTGCAAAGAACGCTTAAAGGGTTCATCCGTTTGCAAACCTACAATTTTTTCAAGGTCCTTATCCAAATAAGCTGCGCCATGAGAGGTAAGCGTAGAAACAATCTTCGTGTCTGCGTTCAAAACGCCGCCTGCTTCACGTTCTTTCTTCGTCAAATCGCAAACGATATCCCAAAGCTTTTTCGTAGCTTCCGTTGCGGGAGCAAGGAACGTTGCGTCGCCTTCATACGGCGTATAGTTGTGCTGGATGAAATCGCGCACATCTACTTCGTCGTTGCACCATTTACCGGGAACAAATCCTTCCCAACCTTTGTATTGCATCATATAAGTTACTCCTTATAAAATAATTTTTTTATATTTATTTAGGCTCGTCCGCTTGCCAACTTTCACCGACATTAAAACGGGTCTTATTTTCGTCTTTTGTTATTTTTTTGCCTTTCTTTCTTCAATTTTGGCGTCCAGCCACAGCTCTAAAATCTCTTCTGGCTGAAACCCTGCACAACGCGCAAAAATCTCACCGTTGTCCACAAGCAAAATAGTGGGAACTTTTTCCACCTCCCACGCTTCCATCAAAGGCATCGTGGAATAGTCCGCCTCAACATGCACCAAGCGCACGTCCTCTCTTGCCGAACACAAATCTTGTAAAATCGGCATCAAGGTCAAGCAGTTCGCACAGGACTCGCCGCTTACTTCTACACAGCAAAGCCCTTTCAATTCCTCTTTGTAGTTCTTTTCGTTAATCATAATACTTTCTTTCCTACCGCCTTATAAACGAAGGTGTATATTCGTTTACCTCTGTAAAAGCTCTTTTGCGTAGCGCACACGCTCTTTCGACGGCGCTTCCACATCCTTCAACGGATATTCGATACCCAACTTTTCATATTTCACCACGCCCATGGTATGGTAAGGCAAAACCTCTACCTTTTCCACCGTTGCAAGCGAATCGATAAACGCGCGAAGCTTTTTCAAATCCGCTTCATCGTCCGTAATGTTTGGTACAAGTACCTGTCGAATCCACATTTTCTTACCATTCTCGCTCAAAAACTTTGCAAAGGCAAGGGTATTTTCGTTCGATTGCCCCGTTAACTTTTTACAAGCTTCGTCGTCGATATGCTTGATATCGAGCAACACCAAATCGGTTACGCTAAGCAACTTTTTATACTTTTCCACCACCGCTTCGTTGTCTTGTTTGAAGGTAATACCCGAAGTATCTACGCAGGTATGAATCCCTTTCCCCTTCAAAATCGTGAACAATTCGATAATGAAATCGATTTGTAAGAGAGGTTCGCCGCCCGAAACAGTTACGCCGCCCTTATCACCGAAATAATTTTTGTAACGCATAACGCGATTTACAACGTCTTCCGCGGAATATTCCTGTCCGCCTGCCCCCCAAGTGTCGGGATTGTGGCAATATTGACAACGCAAGGGGCAACCCTGCATAAACACCACAAAGCGAATCCCAGGCCCGTCCACCGTACCAAAAGACTCGAAAGAATGAATGCGTCCTACCATATTCTCCTCCTTTTTACAGCCTTTCGTAGTGTCCATTGTTTTCCACGCTACTTATTATACCAAACAATACTCACTTTGTCAAGACTTTATGAATATTCTTTTTATTTTTTTCGTATTTTATACGAAAGCCAAATTATGGCTAAAATGAAAGGGCTGCCATAAAAGGCAGCCCCACTCTATACTTATTAACCCAACAAAAGGGATTTCATAATTTCAAACACATCGGTGTTTTTAATGCGTTCTTCCGTCCCGAAGGAATAATTTGCAAAATTGATATTTGCACCGTTGATATAGCAGTTTACGTCCGTTTCCGTGTGCCCCGTGCTCGTCCAGTTAAAGCAATCGCCGACGCGAGAACCGAACACCGCTTGCATCTGTTGCGATGTCGTATTAGGGTCAAGTTCAAAACCGCCCGTTTCGTGGTCCGCGGTAACGATTACCACCGTATCATCACGACCCTTTGCCCACTTCAACACCGCTTTTACCGCATCGTCGAAAGCAAGCAATTCTTCCAACATATAGGTAATGTCGTTGTTGTGTCCACCATGGTCAATGTGCGAACCTTCTGCCATCAAGAAAAATCCGTCTTCGTCTTTGGAAAGGTATTCCAACGCTTCCGTGATAAGGAAATCGAACGCAAGGTTTGCCGCTTCCTTCGACATGGAAGGCGCCTTTGCCTCGATTAAGTAGCCGCCAAATACTTTATCCGAGGTCGCCTCGGAAATGTTTTCCGCCATCTCAATCTTTTCAAAACCAGCTTCGGGGAATACGTTTTGATATCTATACGCCATCGCGTAGCTTGCAAAAAGGTTTACGTTGCTCGTGGTGCTTGCTTCGGTCAACAAGGCAGCCTTATCGTTACGGGAATCTGCGTGACCAGCAAAACCCATCGGCGTTGCGCCCCACAAATCTTCCGTTGCAATAATACCCGTGCGTTTGCCAAGGCGTGCCGCAATGTCCACAATTGTTTCAAGATTTTCCCCAGCAGGGTTTTTCGCTACCACACCGTTGTTGGTACGAACGCCCGTCGCGAGCGCCGTTGCCGCCGCCGCGGAGTCGGTAATCTTCGCGTTGTACGAACAGGTTTCCACCTTCGTCATGTAAGGGAATTGCTGCATTGCCAAAGGCTCGCCTCTTAACAATTCGCCTGCTCTGATTTGGTTAGGACCCATACCGTCGCCGATCATCAAAATCAAGTTCTTCGCCTTCGTTACGTCTGCGAGAATGATGGGAGAATCGTCCTCAACGCTTTCTTCAGAGCCAAAACCGCCGCCCAACAAACCTGCAATCGTCCCCGTCAAATCGGAACAAGCAGCCATCGAGAAAGTCATAACCCCCGCCGATACCAAAGCCAACCATTGTTTCATTGATTTTTTCATAAAACACCTCTATATTTTTTTATTTTTTCCTTTTTAAGAATGATTTTTACTTAAAGACAAAGACTTTTCTGCCGACATAGTTAAAAACAAGCACGATACAGGTCATAATCACCTTTGCAAGCCATTCTTCCCACGGCAGCAGGAATTCCGTCACCCCAAACAGGGTAATCGTCGGAAAAATGTGGACAAGCAGCAGCATACCCAGCTCCGTAATGCCCAAACCGATCAAACCGATTACGCTAAAAATGGCAAACCCCTTTTTCGAGTGCGCCTCTTCTTTGTTTTTTACGGCGCGGAACACGAATTTGACGGACAAAATCCAGTTCACCGCCAACCCTGCACAAAAGCCAAAGGCAGTGGCGATAATCAAGGACAGCGCATTCCACACGCCGCCGTCAAAAAGGGTTTCGGGCAGCAAGCCTTGACGGAAGAGGTAAAACACCGCATAGTCAACTATGGTTGCCGTACCGCCCACCAAGAGAAAGCGGAAAATTTCCCAAAATAACTCCTTTTTCGTTTGTCCAAATATTGTCTTTTCTTCTTTTGACATAATTTCTCTCTCCCCGAATTTGCCTTATACGCAAACGGTGTAAAACAGTGTGGAGGTTACCATAAACGCTCCCACAATAATATACAATGCGGTGGTAAATTGCACGGCCTTTTCGCCGCCTGCGGCGGTTAGAATTTTACCAACAAAACCTACCGAAAGCGCAAGGCCAAAAATCAAGGGCATAATGTAGCGGAAATCCATCGTACAGCCATACGGCATCTTGATATAAAAATAAATTTCCGACAACACCTGCGAGGCTACCAACAACAGAGTAAAGAGCATATCCCTATGGGATACGGGGGAATTTTTACGCAAAACGCTGTTTTCGTCCTTGCGGCTCTTGCACCACAATACCAAGCACCAAATTCCGCCGATTACTAAAAATGCGATACCCATGTACGCGAATAACACCGAAACTGCGCCCCAGCCATCCCCTTGCGTGTAGGTAAATTCTCCAAAAATCGAAGAGCGCAACGCATAATGCAAGAGGTTGTAATTCCCCTCAAACGGACGGCAATAGAGCGAGCCGAAATATTCCGATAAATCAAAGGTAATACCAAATCTACCCCAAATAGAGTGATGTCCTGTGTATAATTTTTGGTTCAAGTTAGAGAATACGAACCCCAAGGGTTGGTCAAAACGGATACCTGCATAGATCTGAAACCACAAGCCGATAGGCGCGCAAATACAAAGAAATCCACCGTATTGCACAACCATTTGCCAAAGCTTTAAGGCGTCCCCTTTTTTGAGTAAGGTACGCACAAATTCATAAATAAATATCCCTGCAATCGGCAAACAAATGGTGGCGGAGGACAGCTTTGTCATCATACCAAGCCCCACCGCTAAAGCGCAAAGCAAGATATACACGATTGATTTTTTACCCTTCCACCATTTGAGGGCAAAACACAGCGCGAGCATAGAGAACATATAGGCAAGCGCGTCGTTGTTGAGCATCCCTGCAAATTGTATATGCCGAGGGTAAAAAATTGCAAACGACGACAAGAATAAATATGCCTTTTCGCCGAAGTTGAACAGTTTGAGCATTTTCACCAGCGTTACCGCCGTGATGAAAGAATACAAAACGGCTAAAATTTGACAGCTGGAATAGAGAAAGTACCGTTGATTATCTACATAATCGGGTTTTCCATATGCAAACGCATCGGGAAACCAACCGTTGCCAAACCCTGCCGTCAACCCGTTTACGATTTTCATAAAGGTTGCCTGCAACAAAGCATTCAACGGCGGATGGTAAAATTGATAATCGTTCGTCGTAGGCAATTTACCCGTCGTAAACAGCGTCCACGCATACGCCTCGTGTCCATTAAAGCGTTTTGAATAGGTGTCTTGTTGGCGTACAGTCGCAGGCGTATGCAACATATACCCTACGCGCAAAGCATATCCAGCCACCAACAATACAATGAGGATATGTCTTGTTTTTAAGCGTTTTGTGGCACCCATGTACGCGATGAATACACCACAGCCAGCAAAAACAATGGCAATTACCGTCTTTGCAAAAGCCCCCACATGATAATATCCCGTAAAGGGTTTCACAATCACAAACAGAAAAACCGTCGCCAAAAATACGCATAAATACAGTGCGCCTTCCTTCAAACAATCTCTTGCGATTTTCCACCCCTTGTCCTTATCGGGCTTTTCTTTGAGGGGTTCTAAGGCTTGTTCGTCCATCACGCTTTCTCCTCAGTCTTTGTTTCGTGATAACTCTTTTCGGTGTTCACGCTCCATACCGCGTTTTTATCCGCGCCGCCTTTGATAATTTCTTCCGCCGCAACCATCGCCGTCACCATCGAATGGTCCATATTGTTGTAGCGGTGTTGACCGTTTCTACCCACGCAGAACAGGTTGTCAAAACCGTCCAAATACGCGCGCACCTTATCAAAGTTTGCATACGCGCCAAAGTACGCAGGATACGCCTTTTTCACACGGATTACCGTCGAATCCAACACTTTTTCAGCCGAGTCAATCACACCCACCTTTACAAGCTCTTCTACCGCATTTTTAATAAAATCCTCGTCGGGGCTCGTCCAC
This sequence comes from Candidatus Scatosoma sp., assembly GCA_045636845.1. GTDB lineage: Bacteria > Bacillota > Clostridia > Christensenellales > Borkfalkiaceae > Scatosoma. Next base: position 1,847 of record JAZTYG010000029.1, on the reverse strand, counting down.
ATATCGTCCCCTTCGGAACAGAAATATTCTAACCCAACCCACACATTTTCCTGCGGATTTTGCACCATATACGGTGACCAGTTATTGAAAATTTGGATACGCCCAAGCCGCACGTCACGATCCTGCACATAAATCCAGCAATCGGGTACAATACCGCCCAAGGTTTTCATCTTTGTCTTGTTTTTTACCTTCAAATCCTGTAAAAGCAAACCTACGGTCATAAAGTCGCGGTAAGGCAACTGCGTAGCCGTTTCGTACACTTCACCGCTCATCTTATCTTGACCGATTGCCTCTGCCAAATCCTTAATAGGCATCGAGGAAATGCAGTAGTCCACAGGGTAGCTTTCCACCTCGTTTTCCTCGTTCAACGCGTACACGGTAGCTACCTTTCCGTCTTTCACATCGATTTTATGCACCGTTCTGCCGTAACGTATTTCACCGCCAAGGCGCACAATTTCGTCCGCCATTTTCTCATAAAGCTGACCAGGACCTTTCTTGGGATAAATAAATTGCTCGATTAAGCTTGTTTCTACCTCTTTATTTTTTTTCTTGAACGGCTTGGTTAAGGCGTTTTTAATCGCCTTGGAAACGGACAAACCTTTTACGCGTTGCGCGCCCCAGTCCGCCGCGATATTGCGAGGATGTACCCCCCACAGTTTTTCCGTATAATCCTCAAAGAACATTTCGTACAAGGGTTTGCCGAAACGGTTAATGTAAAAGTTTTCAAGGTTGGTTTCTTCGCGCTTTTTAATACAACTGCCGATATATCCAAACCCTGCCTTCATTGTCGCCCAAAAACCCATATTGATAAAGGTTTGCGCCTTCAAGGAAATGGGATAATCAAAGAATTTCCGCTTGTAAATAATACGGGAAACGCGGTCGCGTACAAGCATAACCTCGTCCGTCGTTTCGGGGTCGGGGCCGTTTTCCGATAAGGGTTTATCCCTTTCCAAGATCTTGTCGTCCAACGCAGGTTCACCCTGCACAGGCAACATCTCCGTCCAAAGCTTGGTTACCCTTTCGTCTTTCGAGAAAAAGCGGTGGCCGCCGATATCCATACGGTTACCGTTGTAGGTTGCCGTACGGGAAATACCGCCAACAAAATGCTCCGCCTCTAAAATAATCGGTTGAATATCGTCCGATTTTGTAAGCAGTTCATACGCCGCCGTCAAACCAGCGGGACCTGCCCCGATAATCACCGCAATTTTATCTCTCATAATAGCCTCCAAACTGTGATTTTTTGCCACAGTATCCCTATTTTTAATATTATACTATAAATCCTGTCAAATGTCAATACTCTTCATAAAAAATATACGCCTGCAACCATAGCTGCAAGCGTATATATGCTTAAATTATTCTTCCGTTACCGTTTCATCCGTTACTGCAACAGGGGTTGCATTGTAACCGCCGATATATTGAGGGGTAACATTTTTGTATGCTTTTGTACCCGTACCTGCAGGAATCAACTTACCGATGATAACGTTTTCCTTCAAGCCAACGAGGTAGTCTCTCTTCGTGCGGATAGCCGCTTCGGTGAGCACTCTCGAAGTTTCTTGGAAGGACGCTGCGGACAAGAAGGAATCGGTTGCAAGCGCCGCTTTCGTAATACCGAGGAGTACACGTTTTGCTTGCGCAGGCTTGCCGCCGTTTTGCATTGCCTTCATACTTTCGTCTTGGAAGGTAATCATATCGACAAGCTCGCCAGGGAGAAGGTTGGTATCCCCTGCGCTCTCTACGCGTACTTTCTTGAGCATCTGACGAACGATGATTTCAACGTGCTTGTCGTTGATTTCAACGCCTTGCGAACGGTAAACGGTTTGTACCTGTTCGAGAATATAGTCCTGAAC
>JAZTYG010000028.1:0-4813 GCA_045636845.1 Candidatus Scatosoma sp. | reverse complement strand
AAAAATCTTAGGAGGATTTAACAATGGAAGCATTAGGTATGGTTGAAACCAGAGGTTTGGTAGCAGCAATCGAAGCAGCAGATGCAATGGTAAAGGCTGCAAACGTTGTACTTATCGGTAGCGAAAAGATCGGTAGCGGTTTGGTAAGCGTTATGGTTCGCGGCGACGTTGGCGCAGTTAAGGCAGCTGTAGAAGCTGGTACCGCTGCTGCAACCGCACTTGGCGAAGTGATTGCTACGCACGTAATCCCTCGTCCCCACGCAGACGTTGAAAAATTGTTGCCCGCTATTAAATAATTGACTCGGTCATTTCACCTGGTTGATTTTTGACGGAAAAACACGGCGAAAGCCTGCGCGTCACACGCGGTTACAGACCGCAGAGGGTATGCGCCCTTGTGTGTCGCTTGTCTTTCTTGCGTTTTTCGCGTGAAAATGTGATAAAATCACGGATCAACCATTCTCTTGACCTCGTCAAGGAAACAATTATTTATTACGAGTAAATTCCAAGCCGTCCGTTTAGGGCGGACGGCTTGGGGATTTTTCAATCAACTACATGGCATTTTCCCTTGCGTACGCGCGTGTGTACGCGCCTTTAGACTTTGCAAGGGATAGGTAAAAAAACAGTTTGGAAGGAATACTATGGAATTAACAAACGCGCAAATCGCGGAATTAGTTAAAAAAGTATTGTCGAATATGGGCGAAACCGTGGTTGCAAACGCACCCAGCGGTGACGAAGTGCCCGTAGGTGTATCGAATAGACACATTCACCTTAACAAAGCGGATATGGAAACCCTCTTTGGCGCAGGGTACGAATTGACCCCGATGAAAGACCTTTCTCAGCCGGGGCAATATGCTTGCAAAGAAACGCTTACCTTGATCGGACCCGCAATGCGTCCCATCGAAAATGTGCGCGTTTTAGGGCCTTTGAGAGGGAAATCACAGGTGGAAATTTCCACGACGGATTCCTATGTGTTGAAGGTAAAGCCCCCTGTAAGAGAATCGGGGAATATTGCTGGCTCGGCGCCCGTTACCATCGTTGGCCCTAAGGGTATCGTGGTATTGAAGGAAGGCTGTATCGTAGCAAACAGACACATTCACATGTCGCCTGCGGACGGCGTGGCTTTTGGTGTAAAGGACGGGGATACGGTTACGGTGGATGTAATCGGAAAGCGTCGTACCCGTTGGTATGATGTACAGGTACGTGTTCATCCCGAATTCCGTTTGGAAATGCACATTGACACGGACGATGCAAACGCAGTTGGTATCGGCAACGGTGCAAAAGTTAAGGTAGTTAAGGAGTAACTATGTTAAGAGGTATTATTAGAGGAAATATCGTTTCCACAAGAAAGCAAGATGCGCTCATCGGTTCGAAGTTTATGGAAGTGGAAATCATGAAAAACGGCGTTGTTACGGGTGAATTCCTCATCGCGGTAGACAGCGTTGGCGCAGGTATCGGTGAAACCGTATTGATTACGACGGGTAGCTCCGCGCGTTTGGCGCTCCATAATACTAACGCGCCTTGTGATGCGGTAATCGTCGGTATCGTAGACTAAAGCGCATATATACGTCGCATTTCGGCGTCGTTGTTCCGTGTGCCTCAGTCACGTACGTCTATGTACGCTCCTGTCGGCATACTCGCAACTCCTTGAACTGCTCGTATCTATGCACTTTGATTAAGCGGCGTACGACAACAAAGCCACGCGCTTCGTGTCTTGCTCGCAACTGCGTCGTTTTAGGTTGCGTACTGTATCAAGGTGAATGAGTTATATACTCCTGTGCCTTGAACTGCTGGTATCTATGCACTTTGATCAAGCGGCGTACGACAACAAAGCCGCGCGCTTCGTGTCTTGCTCGCAACTGCGTCGTTTTAGGTTGCGTACTGTATCGGGGTGAATGAGTTATATACTCCTGCGCATTGAACTGCTCGTATCTATGCACTTTGATTAAGCGGCGTACTGTATCGAAAGTATTTCGTATGCAACTATGTCGTTTTAACAATCGACCAAGATACGCATTGTATCGAATATATGCCTCGCCCATTCACATTTTTGATGAATAGGGCGGTGGTAAAAACAAAAACAAACATTCTATATAAGGTCAAGCAATATGCTTGAAGTTAGCTTTATGGATTTGAAAGAGATAATGAAAGAAGCCGGTATCGTTGGCGCAGGCGGCGCGGGGTTTCCCTCGTATGGTAAGCTTGCGGATGGGGCGGATACCCTCGTGATTAACGGGGCGGAATGCGAACCCCTGCTTTACACCGATTACGTGCTTTTACAAAAAGAAATGCCTATGGTGCTTGCAGGCATTCAAGCCGTGCTGGATTTTGCGAAAATCCCGCAAGGTTTATTATGCGTGAAAGAACATACGGCGAAGCGCTTGCGTTTGGCGGACGGTACTCGTTTGGCAAATCGTATCCGCTTAAAAACGTTGCCCGACGTTTACCCGATGGGCGATGAAATCAGCTTGATTTATCAAGCGACGGGCAGGGTAGTAAAGCCCGGCAATCTTCCCATCACCGCAGGTGTTATCGTGTACAATGTAGAAACCTTGTACAATGTGGCGATGATGGTAAAAAATAATACTCCGATGCTTATGAAATGGGTGACGGTGGCAGGGGATATCCCTCAACCCTTCGTGATAAAAGTACCCGTTGGTACACCCGTTTCTGATTTGTTGGAGAAAAATTCGATAGAAATCCCCGAAGACTATGTCGTAATCGACGGCGGACCTTCGATGGGTAAAGTAATAAATCCCGATTCGGCGGTAGTAACCAAAACGACCAAGAGCCTTTTGATTTTACCTTCGAATATTCCTGCAGTAGAGAGTAAGTTTTTAGACGGTGACAAATCCATCGCGCGCGCAGAAACAGCTTGCTGTCAATGTACCCGTTGTACAGATATGTGTCCTCGTTACTTGCTCGGCTATCCCTTAGAACCCCACAAGATGGTACGTACCGCAAAGGGCGCGGCAACGATTATGCCCGAGATGGTGATTTCCGCGACCTTGTGCTGTGGTTGTGGAATTTGCGAAACGCTTGCTTGCTGTCAAGGGATTTCCCCTCGTGCAGTTATCAACGAATATAAGGCGTTGCTTGCGAAAAATAAGATGCGCTATGTGGGCAAAGAGGAAGTATCTCCCTTGCGTGAAAGAGAATGGCGTATGGTGCCTTCGGAACGTTGGGAAAGTGTGCTTGGCGTAGCAAAATTCGACAAAGTAGCCAAATATATCGGCGAGGATACAAACTTCTCTCGCGTAGAAATTTACCTCCGTCAACATATCGGCGCGCCGAGCATACCTTGCGTAGCGGACGGCGATATCGTGAAGAAGGGTGACAAAATTGCGGAAAGCGCGGAAGGGTTGTCCTTGCCGCAGTATGCGACGATAGACGGTAGAGTAACCGTTTACGACGGAATTAAGATTATTATTGACAAGGTAATTGACTAATGTTTAGAGCAATCGGTGTTATTGAATTAAAGAGTATTCCCAAAGGTGTCGAAGCGACGGACGCAGCGCTTAAAAGCGCAGGCGTAGAGTTGGTTGCGGCGCACCCGTCCTGTCCTGGTAAGTACGAAATCGTATTGACGGGCTCGATTTCTAACGTAACGGCGGCGGTTAGCCACGTGCAATCGAAATTTGACGGGTATATCATTGATTCGTCCGTAATGGGTCGCATTGACGAACAGGTTATCAAGGCATTGTTTGGTACGCAAACGGGCGAACGCAAAGGCTCGCTTGGCTTGATTGAAACCTACTCCGCAGCGACGACGATTAAGGCGGCGGATATCGCTGTGAAAACAGCGCGCGTGGAAATTTTCGACCTGCGTGTATCCCGTGGTATGGGCGGTAAGGGCGTTATCATGTTGACGGGTGAGGTTGGCGACGTAACGGCGGCTGTGGAAGCAGGCTCGGCGTATGCAACCCAAAGCGGTCAGCTTTCCTCCAACGCAATTATCGCAGCGCCCCATAAGGATTTGTGGGAACAGTTATAAGAAAGTGAATTGCCTTCGGCGTGAATTGTCTTCGGACATGAATTGCGCCAAGGCGCGTGAATTGCGTTGCAGGCAACGCGTTATTGAATCATAGCAACAACGCAAGCCGAATGGCTTGCAATTCATGAAACCATAGGGTTCAATTCACTAAGCGACAGCGAAAATTCATGAAACCGTAGGTTTCAATTCATATAAAACGAGCGCATAGGCGCGAGGAAATTATTATGGAAAATATCAAATTTGTGATTGAAAAAAGCGCAAGAATTGACAAGCTTGTCAATGCGTTATATGAAAAAATGCCCGAAATCGAATCGGCGCGCGGTTTGCTTGTAACCGAAAGTTACAAAGCAAGCGAAAATTTGCCCGTAATTTTGAGAAGAAGCGCGGCATTTGCACACATTTTACGCAATATCCCCATCGTTATCCGTGATAACGAGTTGGTGGTAGGTAGTGCAACGGTGGCACCTCGCGGCTGTCAAGTATTCCCCGAATATTCCTACGAATGGTTAGAGGCGGAATTTGACACCGTAGCGACCCGTGATGCCGACCCTTTCTACATTAGCGAAAAGACGAAAGAGGAATTGCGCGGCGCGTATAGCTACTGGAAGGGTAAAACTTGTAGCGACCTTGCAAAATCGAATATTGCGCCTGCCGCTTACGAAGCGTTTACCGTGCATGGTATGTTTACCCCCGGTAACTACTTCTACAACGGTATCGGCCACGTAAACGTAAACTATGAAAAGGTATTGAAAAAGGGCTATCGCGGTATCATCGCGGAAGCGCAGGCGGCGCTTGGCAAGCTGGACGTGAGCGACGCCGAAT
>JAZTYG010000027.1:0-13717 GCA_045636845.1 Candidatus Scatosoma sp. | reverse complement strand
GCGTTTGCGCCCCGTCCTATCGTAATCAATTCCTGGGAACCTTTTGGGGTTGCCGTAACAGAGGAAAAAATGCTGTCCTTGGCGAAGGTGGCAGGGGATTGCGGTGTCGATACGGTGGTGTTGGACGACGGTTGGTTCCGTTTGGACGATACTGTAAAAACAGGGATAGGGGATTGGCGTACCATTAAGGAAAGATTTCCTGGCGGCTTGAAGGGGCTTTCCGAAAAAATCCACGCGTTGGGTTTGAAATTTGGTATTTGGTTCGAGCCAGAAATGATTGCGCCTGTTAGCGAATTGTACAAGGCGCACCCCGATTATGCTTTGAGTAATTCGAAACTGCCTTTAATTTCTCGTTTTGAATATGCGTTAGATTTAACCCGCGACGAAGTTGTACAAGCGATGGCTGACCGTATTTGTGAAGAATTAGAGGGCGTACAGCTTGATTATTTGAAGTGGGATTTTAACCGTTACGTAACGGAAGCAGCGTCGGCGGTAACGCCGCAAGGCGAAGTATATCACCGTCAAATGCTGGGCGCATATAAGCTGCTTGCTTGCGTGAAGAAGCGTTTGGGTAACGTTTTATTTGAAACCTGTTCGGGCGGCGGCGGTCGGTTCGATTTGGGTATGTTGTTCTATTCTCCTCAAATTTGGACGAGTGATAATACTGACCCTTACGCAAGGGCGTATATTCAGTACGGAACGAGCTACGCATACCCCATGTCTGCGATGAGTTGCCATTTTTCGGAGGGAAAATGCACCACGGGTCGTCCTTCTACCTATGAATTTAGGTACAATGTAGCGGCGTTTGGCCCGTATGGGTACGAACTGGATTTGAGTAAGTACAGCGCAGAGGATAAGGCGATTTTTAAGGACTATTCCGCGCGTTATCGCAAGGATGAGGATTTGACCTTAAAGGGTGATTTGTACCGTTTAATTTCGCCGGAAACGGATAAATTTTGCGCGTATATGAAGGTGTCGAAGGATAAGAAAAAGGCGCAGTTAACTTTCTTGGAAATCAACGCGACCGGGTTTATAGAAAGTATGGTTTTGCGCCTCAAAGGTCTTGCGCCTGAAAAGGCATATAAAAACGAAGATACGGGCGAGGTATTCTACGGCGCAACGCTGATGAACGTCGGTATTCGCGTCGGCGATTTGTTCGGTAAAAAACGTTCGGACGGATACATGATAACATTTATAGAGGTATAAAATGAATTTACATAAACACTATGGTTACGGTCAGTTGTTTTGTTTTAGTGGTTTAGAAGGGAAGACTTGCCGTGAGGATGATTTCGTGGCAATGATGTTGAACGAACCCATCACCTTGCGTTTCCACTTTGATAAAACGGTAACCTTAAAAATTCCCGTTGGCGAAAATGCAGTTTTTAACGCCGTAACGGGGGATATTTTGGACGGGGAGAACTTCTTTGTTGCATTCCTTGAAAGGAATGTAATCGTCGGAAAATCGCCCGTAAAACCCCTTGTTTTGACGGAGGGGGATCATCGTTCCTCGTGGGTGGGGAACACGGAGGTTATCCGCACGAATTTTGCCTATTTTTACCTGACGACGGAAGAAAAGGGCGGGGAATATTATTTCACCTTCTCCTACCGCGTGAAAAATACGGAAATTTTATCGGCGGACGCCTTAGAAGCGTTGAAAAAGAAACGCTTGGCTTATTTTGAAAACTTGCCTGCTTGTAAAGCGGAAAAATACGAGCAGCTCTATTATAAATGCCTTTCCGTAAACAAGGAAAACGTCTATTCGGCGGAGGGGGAAATCCCCTGTCGTTGGACGACGCCCGACAGAATTCCACACCGCTTTATGTGGATTTGGGATTCGGCATTCCACGCGATGGCGTTTGCGGAATATAACGTGGAAATGGCAAAGGATTGCATCCGTTCGGTGCTTTCCATGCAAGAAGAAGACGGCTTCATTTCGCACATGATGGGTATCTACGGCGGCTTCTCGAACATCCTGCAACCGCAGGTGTTGGCGTGGGCAACTTGGGTGATTTACCAAAAGGACAAAGACAAGGATTTTTTACGTGAATGCGTACATGGTCTTGCCAAATTTGTACTTTGGACGATGAAAAACCGTGATAAAAATGGAAATGGGTTGTTAGAATGGTTGACCGAACCCGAATATTTTGAGTGCAGATGCGGAGAGTCGGGGCTTGATAATCACCCCCGTTTCGATTTCGATATCGCGATGGACGCGGTGGACTTTTCGACCTATCTTTGCAACGATTCGAAATACCTTTCCTACATATATAACGAAATCGGCGATACGGAAAATGCAGGTTTCTTCCAAAACGTACACGAAAGCGTAAAGGAAAAAATTAATACCCTTTTGTGGAGCGAAGAAGACGGGTTGTACTATGATAGATTGTTTGACGGCACTTTGACAAAGGTGGCTTCGCCCTTCTCGTTCTTGCCTATGTTTGCAGGGATTTGCTCACAGGAACAGGCGGATAAAATCGTGAAAGCGTTGTTGGATGAAAATCGTTTTTGGACGGCAATGCCCATCGCGACTATGCCGAGAAACAGCGAATATTATGATATTGATATGTGGCGCGGTTGTTCGTGGCTCAACATTAACTATTTCATTATTTTAGGCTTGCGTAAATACGGCTACGCGGAGGTTGCGGAAGAGTTGAGAAGAAGAACGCTCGATTCCGTAGATAAGTGGTACAAACAGACGGGAAACATCTTCGAATTTTACGATGCGGACGATAAAATTTGCCCCTTCCAGTTAAAGCGTAAAGGTATGCAAAGAATGGAGCCTGATTATCGTAAACACATACATGCTATCACCGATTACAACTGGTCGGCATGTTTTATCGAATTATTAATCAACGAAGTGTATAACTAAATCAAAGGGAGAGTTTTTGCTATGAATACAGCTGTGAAGGATTTTAAGAACGTGCAAATTGCCTATATCGGCGGCGGTTCGCGCGCGTGGGCGCACAACTTGATGAACGACCTTGCAAAGGATGGGGAAATCGGCGGTACGGTACGCCTTTATGATATTGACCACGAAGGTTCGATGATCAATGAAAGAATCGGCAACGCCCTTTCCGCGCGTGAGGATGTGCAGGGGAAATGGACCTACAAGGCTTATAGAACCATCGGGGAAGCTTTGACGGGGGCGGACTTTGTCGTGATTTCCATTTTACCTGCTACGTTTGACGAAATGGAAAGCGACGTGCATTTGCCCGAAGAATATGGTATTTATCAACCCGTAGGGGATACGACTGGCCCTGGCGGCGTAATCCGTGCCCTTCGTTGCTTGCCCATGTTTAGAGAATTTGCGGAAGCGATCAAGGAATATTGTCCGACCGCGTGGGTAATCAACTTCACTAACCCTATGTCCATGTGTATCAAAGCTCTGTATAAGGTATTCCCTGAAATCAAGGCGTTTGGTTGCTGTCATGAGGTATTTGGTACGCAAAAGCTCCTTGCAAAAATTTTGAAGGAAAAATACGACGTTGAGGCGACGCGCGATGAAATCCGAGTGAATATCGTGGGTGTAAACCATTTCACCTTCTTGACTGAAGCAAAATACAAGGGGTTGGATTTAGTTCCCATCTATGACGCGTATATCGACGAACATCCCGACGGGTTAGAGCAATCGGTAGAAGCGAAACACTGGGCAAACGGCGCGTACTTAACGAAAGAGCTTGTCAAATTCACACTCTTCAAACGCTACGGCGCGATTGCGGCGGCAGGGGATAGACATCTTGCGGAATTCTGTCCTGGAAAATGGTTCTTGGAAAGCAAGGAAATGGTGGAGGATAAGTACGGTTTCTCCTTGACAACGGTGGCTTGGCGTAAAATTGAGTTGGCGCAAAGAAAGCAAAAAGCCCTCGATTATTTTAACGGCAAACCCTTTGAATTGCGTGATACGGGCGAAGAAACGGTACGCCAAATTAAGGCGTTGCTCGGTCTTGGCGATTTTGTAACGAACGTAAACCTGCCGAATATGGGTCAAGTATCCAACAACCCGATAGGCGCGATTGTGGAAACCAACGCGTTCTTTTCTGGCGATAGCGTAAAACCCGTGTATGCAGGTGAAATTCCGCCTGCCTTGAATGCCTTGATGATGCGTATTATTGAGGAGCAGGAAACGGTGGTGGACGCAGCGCTTGACGGGGATTACGAAAAGGCGTTTGTTGCTTTCTTGAATAATCCGAATATGTGTTTGAATGTGGATAAGGCAAGAGAATTGTTTGACAGGATGTTGGAAAATACGAAGGAATATTTGCCGAAAGAATATTACGACGCATACAAAAAAAATAGAGCGTAACGATAAGGAGTAAAGGTATGAAGGGTGAATATTTATTTTACTGCTACAACTGTCCTACTTCGGGATATTTTACCATAAACGGGTATAAATATTTTTACGGGGAAGATTTCCGCACCGCGAAGCGTTATGCGGAATATGTAGAATGTGGGTTTAATATGGTACAGGCAAGAGGGGAAAACTCCTTTTGCGGAGGTGAATGGGAAGGGAGTAACTGCCAACGCGTATTCAAGGAAGCGTTGAAGGGCGGTTGCGATAAAATCCTTGTCACCGACGGTCGTTTTGACCACTGGATCCGCGATGAAAGAAACCTCGTGGGCGAAGGTAGAATGTTCGCAACGGAAGAGGAGCTGGATAAAGCGGTAGCGGAATGTGTTGCGCCCTATTGCAACCAAGAAGGGTTCTACGGTATTCAACTGTTTGACGAACCGATTTATGATCAATTTCCTGCGTACGGTCAAATTATGCGTTCTATCAAGCGTATCTTGCCGAATGCGTATGTGCAAAGCAACCTTTTGCCGATGACGGCGCATCAAAGATTGCTTGTACCTCAAGAGGGGTACAGCGTGGATATCGCTACGGATAAAATTGCGACGGAAGAAATGGCGCTTACCGACATTTATAAGCGTTATATGGGGGATTTTCAAGAAATTACGCAGGCGGATAACCTGCATTTTGACGAATATCCTTTCCGCAGAGAATATATCATCAGCGGTAATACCTTGCCCAACTATCAGTTGGTTGCAAGAATGTGTAAGGAACGCGGTATTGCTTTCCGCACGGTGTTGCAATCGTTTGCACATATTTGGAATGGCAATTACCACAACCGCAGAATGACGGAAAGCGATATGTACTGGCAAACCAACCTTGCGATGGGGTTTGGCGTTAGCGAATATTCCTTCTATACCTACATGGCGAAACCCGATTTTATGTACAAGGACGCACCCATGGGTGAAATGGACGGCGCGGCATTTATCAATTTGGACGGCTCGCGTACGGTATTGTACAATTATACAAAGCGTATCATCGCGGAAATGAAAAAGTTTTTGATGGTGCTGCGTAACTACGATTACGACAGCTCGCACATTGTAACGGAAAAAGGGAAGACCTGTAAAGATTTCGACTGGACGAAGTTCCTCTACGAGGACGAACCCTCGCCTGTTCCTGTAACGGTGGATAAGGGCGTTGCGCTCATCACCCAGCAATCGAACGGGGATAACCGTTTGTATATGTTGGAAAACCTTGGTAACGTACGCGACGAATTGTTCGACGGTATTCCGCCCATGCAGTTGACGGTAACTTTACCTGCAGGGGAAAAGAAATTCTACTTCCGCGGGGAAGAAATTACGGCTACGCCCGACGAAAAAGGCAATTACACCTTTGCTTTGAAGGTGGGCGACGCTGTGTTTGTGGAAATTATTAAGTAAATCAAATTATTTTGTTGTTAGCCCTTGTTTTTTTGAAGGGAAAGTAGTATAATAGCAAGCGATACAATAAGGAGGCTCTATGAGAGAGTATTTATTGCCTACAAGAGTAATCGCTGGCGAAAAGATTGCCAACGAAGATACGCTGTTTATTCATAAGGGTTTATATGCAACCATTAATTATAACCAAAATGAGTGGAATCAATATCTCAAGATGGACGGGTTGGGGGCGTATATCATCTTAGATTTCGGTAAGGAAATGCACGGCGGCATACGCGTAATGACCAACTGGATTTTCTATGGGGAATGTAAGGTGCGTCTTCGTTTTGGCGAAAGCCTTGGGGAAGTGAATTCTTCCATCGGCGAAAAGAACGCGAAAAATGCCCACAGTCCGCGTGATTTTGAAACGATTATTTGCGCTTACGCGGATATGACGCTTGGGCAGACGGGTTTCCGTTTCGTGCGTATTGATTTGTTGGAAGAAAAATACATATATTTCAAAAATATTTTCTGTGAAAATATCATTTTGGACGAAACGCCCATTTACACCTACCAAGGTCCTGACAAGCGTATCGCGGAAATCTTTGAAACGGCGAAACGCACGGTGGATTTGTGTTCCTCGTCGGGGTATATTTGGGACGGTATCAAACGCGACCGCCTTGTTTGGGCAGGAGATTTAGCCCCCGAGGTAATGGCGCTGACCGCGATTTACGGTAGATTGCCTGTTATCGAAAACACGATGGATATGCTGACGGATATCGCGCCGTTGCCGAAATACATGAATGCCATCTACACCTATTCAATGTGGTGGATTATCATTCTCGCCGATTATTACAAAGAATTTGGCTGTAAAGATTATGTCGAAAAGCACCTCCCTTACATGACGAAACTTGTAGAACAAATGGATGAGTTGGTGGACGAGAAGGGGGATTTGTGCAATACAATCCGCTATATCGTTGACTGGCCGACCAAGGATTCCGCGGACGAGCTTGTGGGTGTGCGTGCCATTTTCTTGATGGCGATGAACGGCGCTGAATTGTTGATGAAAGCTTTTGGCATTTCCACCGCAACGGTAGAGAAAATCAAGGCAAAATTGATGGTGCAGCCCTTACAGGTAGAGGATAAAAAGCAGGTGATTGCGTTGAAGTACTTTGCCACGGGCGAATTAACGGACGAAGATTACGCAAAGCTTATTGCAGGCAGAGCAAAAGGTTTCTCTACATTTATGAGCTACTATGTATTGACCGCCATTGCCTCGCGCGATGAACAACTCGCCATAGAGCTTATGAAAGAATATTATGGTGCGATGCTGGATAGAGGCGCGACGAGCTTTTGGGAAGATTTCCATATGGAATGGTTGGAAGGCTCGGGCAGAATCGACGAACTCGACGATACCAAGCTCGATATTCACGGCGATTTTGGCGCGCATTGTTATGTAGGCTTACGCCACAGCCTTTGCCACGGTTGGTCGGCAGGCGTTGCGAAATTTATTAAAGAACATTGTTAAGGAGAAAATATGGATAAGAGAATTCCCGTTGTCGTTATCAAAGAGATGTCCGAGGTGGACAAAATTTTAACGGCGCTTGAAAATTACGGTATCAACTGCGCGGAAATCACATTTAGAACGGCTTGTGCGGCAGAGGCGATTGCGTATGCGTGTGAAAAGTACCCCGAAATGAATATCGGGGCAGGTACGGTTATCAATGTAGAACAATGCGAAAAGGCTTTGGAAGCAGGTGCAAAATTCATCGTGTCGCCTGGTTTGTCGGCGAACGTGGCGCGTATTTGTAAATTGCGCGGCGTGCCTTACTACCCTGGTTGCGTAACCCCTACGGAAATTATGGCGGCGCTCGATTTGGGCATTACCACCGTTAAATTTTTCCCTGCTCATATCTACGGCGGCTTGAAGGCGATGAAGGCGTTGGCTGCGCCCTTCCCTCAAATCAAGTTTATCCCCACGGGCGGCGTGGATAAGAATAATATCGATGAATTTTTGGCGTGGGAAAAGATTTTCGCCGTTGGCGGTAGTTCGTTTGTAAAAGAAGCTTTGGAAGCTATGGAGAATAAATAAAATGAAAAAAATCGTAACTTTTGGTGAATTAATGTTAAGACTTGCACCCGAAAATTATCTTCGTTTTGTGCAAAGTGAAAAATACGAAGCAACCTTCGGCGGGGCGGAAGCAAACGTAGCCGTTTCCCTTGCCAATTACGGCATGGACGTTGCGTTCGTATCCAAACTTCCCACCCATGAAATCGGTCAGGCGGCGGTCAATTCCTTGCGTAAGTTTGGCGTAGATACCTCGAAAATCGTTCGCGGCGGCGAAAGAGTGGGTATTTACTACTGCGAAAAAGGCGCGTCCCAACGCCCTTCCAAGGTTGTCTATGACCGTGCGTATTCTTCGATTGCAATGGCGAAGAAAGGGGACTTTGACTGGGATAAAATCTTCGACGGCGTTGAATGGTTCCATTTTACGGGTATTACCCCTGCTTTAAGCGACGAAGTGGCATCGATTTGCGTAGATGCTTGTAAAGCGGCAAAGGCGAAGAATATCACCATTTCCTGCGATTTGAACTTCCGTAAAAAATTGTGGAGCAAAGAAAAAGCAGGTCAGGTAATGGGCGAGCTTTGTCAGTATATCGATTACTGCATCGCAAACGAAGAGGATGCGAAGGACGTATTCGGTATCGAAGCGGATAACACCGATATTTACGGCGGTAAGCTTGACGGAGAAGGGTATATTTCCGTTGCGAAGAAATTGACCGACCGTTTCGGGTTCAAGGGTGTTGCCATCACCTTGCGTGAAAGCAAGAGTGCGAACGATAATGACTGGTCGGGTATGCTTTACACGAACGGCGATGCGGTATTCTCGAAGAAATATTCCATGCACATTGTTGACCGCGTAGGCGGCGGCGATAGCTTTGGCGGCGGTTTGATTTACTCGCTTATGAACGGTTTTGCACCTCAACAGGCGATTGAATTTGCGGTTGCGGCAAGCTGTTTGAAACACTCGATTGAGGGCGATTACAATATGGTTTCCGTTGCGGAAGTAATGAACCTTGCAGGCGGCGACGCAAGCGGCCGTGTACAAAGATAAAAAAGGAAAAAATAAAATAACGCCCACCCGATTTCGGGTGGGCGTTAAAATTTTATCTTTCATAAAATTGCGAAAACCACGGGCGAAACCGTGGTTTTTTAAAATTGTCTATTCTTCAAAGTCGTTGAAATATTCTTTATCAAAAAACTCTGATAAAGTGATGCCTGCGCCTTGACAAAAGGCTTTAATGGTTGATACCTTAGAACATTTGGTTCTACCTTTTAGCAAGTCGTAAATAGCAGACGGCGATTTTCCGCCGTTTAATGTGGTTCCGCAAATGTTTATATTCTTTTCTTTGCAAACTTCCTTAATTCTTTTAATGATTGCGTTGTTAATATCCATATAGCTACCTTCGTGGCAGTCCTTATAGGAGTTCCACGAAATTATTATATGGTTTTAAAAAAATATTATCTCGTGGAACTCCACGATATTGACTTTATTTAGTTTTTTTGATATGATATTTTTACGGTATTCCACGAAAAAAAAATAGGTATTATTATGAAAGCTTGCTTTTATAGGACATAGAAAAATTGAAAAGAATGAACGGCTTATAACTACTTTAAAAGAAACTATTATAGCGCTTATTCATCAAGGGGTTACAGATTTTTTGTTCGGTAATATGAGCGAATTTGATGAATTGGCGTGGAATATGGTTACAATAGTTAAAAGAAAATATCCTTATGTAAAAAGGATATATGTTAGAGCAAATTATCCCAGTATCGATGAATTCTATGAAGAATATCTACTTACGCGTTACGAAAAAACCTATTTTCCTCAAAACATAGAAAAGGCTGGGAAGTATGCTTATGTCGAGAGAAATTATATGATGATTGATCAGTCCACATATTGTATATTTTACTATAATGAAGATTATGTTCCGTTGTCAAAGCGCAATAGCGGTACGAAGCTCGCTTATAAATATGCTGTAAAAAAGGAAAAGAGTATTATCAATTTGTGTCAATAAGTAGTGCTGAAAAATAAAAAAGATGAACGAATCACTTTCGTTCATCTTTTTGTTAACAAAAATTGATGGGCTATGTATAAATCGCATTTATTTTGTCGTTTACTCTTGAATTTCAACAGGTTCTTCGGGAACCATTTCATTCTTTTTACCGAGGAATTTAATGATAAATACAACGCCTGCGAAGGTCGCCAACGCTACCGCCCACATAATAATACCAGTAAGTACACCGCCTAAACCTACGCAAAGGCCTGCGATAAGGTATGCAACAACGGAAATACCTGCCACAAGCGCCGCGTAAGGCAACTGCGTGTTAACGTGTTCTACGTGGTTACACTGCGCGCCTGCGGATGCAAGGATGGTGGTATCGGAGATAGGGGAAATGTGGTCGCCGAATACCGCGCCGCCAAGCGTTGCGGATACCGTAAGCAATGCCAAGGTGCCGCTGCCGCCCAAAATGGTTACCGCGATGGGAACGAGGACACCGAACGTACCCCAAGACGTACCCGTCGAGAATGCGATTGCACCTGCAAGGACGAAGAAGATCGCGGGGAAGAGGAATTTAGGGAAGTCGCTGTTTGCGAGGTTGTTTTGTACAAATGCCTGCGCGTCCAAATAACCGCCCTTTGCACCCATAATACCCGAAACCGACCAAGCGAAGGTGAGGATTAAGATAGCAGGTACCATGGCTTTGAAACCGTCGGTAAAGCTACCCGTGATTTCCTTAAAGGATACTACGCCCGAAAGCATATAATAGAGGGAAATGGCAATCAAAGCTACGGTTGAACCGATGGCAAGGGACATACCTGCATCGCAGTTCGAGAATGCCTCGATAACGTTTGCCGATTGCAATTCTTTGCCGATTAAACCTGTATCCCAGTTATAGAAGAAGCCCGTGTAAATCATACCGCCGATACAGCAAACGATAAGCATGATTACGGGGACCAACAAGTGGCGAACCTTGCCCTTGGGGTTAGAAACGATTTCTTCTTCCTCTTTCGAATCCTGCTCTACGCCAGAGTGTACGTCACCCGTCGTTTCCGTGATTTGGTCGTTGCGTTTCATTTTACCAAAATCAAATTTGAGGAAACAAAGCGCAAATACCATCACGATCGTAAGCAAGGCGTAAACGTTGAAGGGAATGGTACTCATGAATACCACAAGACCGTCGCCTTCCAACTCGCCTGCAACCGCCGCTGCCCAGCTCGAAATGGGGGCGATGATACAAATCGGCGCTGCCGTTGCGTCGATGATATATGCAAGCTTCGAACGCGCAATCTTAAACTTATCCGTTACAGGGCGCATAACCGAGCCAACCGTCAAGCAGTTAAAATAGTCGTCCACGAAAATCAAACAACCCAAGCCTGCCGTTGCTGCCAACGCGCCGCCCTTCGATTTGATTTTTCTACCTGCCCAGTCGCCGTAGGCTTTCGCGCCGCCCGACTTTTGCATCAATACAACCAAAATACCCAAAACCACCAAGAATACGATGATGGGGGTATTCGATCCAACCTTTTCACTCATTACTTGGTAAAGGGTGAAAAGAGCTTTCAAAGGATCGCCACCTGCGTACATCATCGCGCCTACGAAAATACCGAGGAACAGGGAAATGTAAACCTGTTTCGTTACCAAGGCAAGTACGATGGCGATAATCGCAGGCATAAATGCCCAAAAAGTACCTTCCATAATATATACTCCTAAATTGTTTACTGAAAAGGGGTGGGAGTGCCACGCCTTTCACGATTTGATTAAATTATAACAAAAGATGGAGGGATTGTCAATTTATTTTAGTATTATTTGGTAAAATGAAGGGGGCAGGGTTGAGGTTTTTGCATTTAACAGGTAAAATGAAGAAAATATAATTTTTCTTGTAAAATAGTAGATTTCACAGGTAGAATATGTTATAATGAAAGGGTAAGGGAGGGGGTATATAATTAACGAAGATATCTCGCATGAAAAAATTTGGCAAAATATGCGCTCTGTATTGAGCAACCGCGAAGGGAAAGATTATACCGTTTGGTAAAGACACCCAAAGGGCATTACTGGTGCATGGATATCATGTGGCCTGCGATTTTGGAAGAGTGTAAAAAACTCGGTTGGTAAGGTGAAAATAAACAAAGACGACGCTTGTAGAGGTGTAGTTTTCATAAGGGGCGTTCATGAGTAGTAAAGATAAGTATGGTAAATTTAAGAAACGGGATTATGTGCGTATTATCAACAACGTTCGTGACTATCTTTGTGAAAAGTTTGGATATAAGATAAAGCCGTATCTTTTTGAAACGCAATTAGAAAAAAACTCGCTTATGCTTTTTATGCATGTGGAAGGCAAATATGCAATTTTTTACGACTATAAACAGTTCAAAGAGATGTTTGGAAAGGATGATTTTGATGTCCAAGAAGCCTATGCGGCGGCGATTATGGCGCATGAAATGAGGCATTATTATCAACATCGGCAAATGATAGCCAAACAGCCGAATGAAAAAGCGGAAATTATTGAGCTTTGGCGTGAAAATGAAAGAGAACCTAAAGATGTGGAAGACGGTTATTCTTTGTCGGAATTTCTCTTGCAACCGCTTGAGTTGGATGCTGCGTTGTTTGAATATATGTTTGGCGCGGCGATATTTGATTTACTGCTTATGCAAGTGATAAAAGATGAAGAGCATTTTAATGCGATGGAGAGATTGTACATCGAATATTTTGGGGAAACAGAGCCGGATTTATTTAATGATAAAGTGAGGGCAATTTTGCGAAATCGCAAAGGGGATGAAAATTAACTATTTTCAAAAGGATATTTTGCATGCAAAACGGGACGGATAAATGCCGCCCGTTTCTTTTGTCTTAAAATTTCACCTGTAAAGTTATAAAAAATGCGAAAAAAATTTGTATATTTTATGATAATTACCCCTTGACTATGGGTATAAAGAATGGCATACTATTTATGTAAAGATGAACGATAAGGAGGAAGAGAATATGAAATATTACATAGTGGCGGATATCCACGGTTTTTTTGGCGCGTTGAAGACGGCGTTGACGGAAAAGGGCTTTTTTGAGGATACCGAACCGCATAAGTTGGTGGTGTGCGGTGATTTGTTCGACCGCGGCAAAGAGGCGGTGGAGTTGCAAAAATTCATCGTGGATTTGATGGAAAAGGACGAGGTGATTCTTGTCCGTGGCAACCATGAGGATTTGATGGTGAACCTTTTGGACGAGGCATATCGTTGGATGACGGACACCGTTATTTTTACCCACCACTGGTCAAACGGAACGGTGGATACGGCGTTACGCTTGACGGATATGGGCTTGGAAGAGGCGATTATTAGCCCCAAAACGATGGTAATGCGGATGGAAAATACTCCGTATTTGAAGAAAATTTTACCTGCGATGGTGGATTATTTTGAAACGGAGCATTATATTTTCGTGCATGGCTGGATTCCTTGCAACGCAACGCGGTATCCTGGTGGCGCGACCTACTTTACCGCGAAAGAAAACTGGCGTGAGGCAACGGCGAAGGAATGGGAAATGGCGCGTTGGTACAACGGTATGGATGCGGCAAATCAAGAGGTAATCGAGCCGAACAAGACGATTGTTTGCGGACACTGGCATTGTTCTTATGGACATGCGGAGTTGGAAGGAAAAGGCTCGGAAATGGGCAAGGATGCTGACCATTCGCCCTATTACAGCGATGGAATTATCGCAATTGACGCATGCGTGGCGTTATCCCGTAAGATTAATTGTATCGTTTTGGAGGATTGAGGCGAAATGATAACCAAAAAACCCCCAACCTCTTTGAGGTTGGGGGTTTTTGGTGCCGCTGGCCGGACTTGTTCCTTTAGCGGAGACGCCCCGCTCCGACATTATCAATGTCGTCCTTTGCCAACGGGCTTTTCTTTGTCTTGGTTTCGTAAGGCAAAGCGTTTTACTCCCGTAAAACGGCTCC
>JAZTYG010000026.1:0-19243 GCA_045636845.1 Candidatus Scatosoma sp. | reverse complement strand
CGATTTATACCAAGTTTAATGCGGATGAACATGTGCGTTCCGTGCGTTATGTAGCGCAGAAGTTCATCGCAGATGACAGCGATTCGAGTGGCGAGCTTCGTTATGGAAACCTTACGGATGAACAAAAGGCGATTGTGAATGATTACGCAGCTACGGGGAATGAAATTTCCTTGATTCCTTATGAAAAGTATGTAAGCAATCAATTGCACTTGACAGCATGGTATTATCCTGCACTTGATCCCAGCAACGCTTACAACAACGCAGCAAATATTGCAATTGCGGATCAAATGAAGGCGGCAGGTATGAAGGCGGTATATTTGGATGGTGAAAACTACCTTAGCTTGGATACCACTGAAAACATCGAAAGAACCCGTCAAATCATCAAATTCTTCTGGTCTCAGGGCTTGCAAACAATTGCGTTTGGTTCAAACTTGACGAGTTTCACGGAAACGGGTTATCCCGATTTCTCTGATTGTGAAGGGTTCATGGGCTTCCTTGTTTGGGACGAACCTGCACCTACGGCGGAAAGATATGAAACGCTTGCTATGCTTGCAAGAGAATTTGAAACGGTATACGCAGGTACGGACGTAATTTACATGGTAAACCTTCTTCCTTCGTATGCAAGCCACTTCAACACTGGTAGCACGGGTTGGTTTGATTCGACCATTGACAAGCTTAACAAAGACACCTACAAGCAATATTTGAAGGACTACTGTGATAAAGTACTTTCGCAGGTAAGCGGTGAAAAGTGGTTGTCCCTTGACAGCTATGCGATTAGAGCTAACGATACGTTATCGCCTTACCTCCTCTTCGACCTCGCAATGTTAAAATACTACTCCATGTACGCAGGCGCAACCTCGCATGCAGTATTGCAGTCTTCCGGTTGGAAGGAGGGCACCAACGAAACCATGTATGAAATGCCTACAGCGGACGAAATGAAATTGCAGGCTTATGCGGCAATGGCATTCGGTATCGACTCGATTTCTTGGTGGGCTTACGCTGACATGAGAGGGGACAACAAGAATCCTACGGATAGCGATGCGTACTATGCCGAATTCGCGGCAGCAAACACCGAACTTGCGGCAATTAGTAAGGTTTACGGTGCATTCGACTGGAAGGGTGTCATCCTTGGTACGGGTAAGGACAATGGTTATAATATACTTATTGCTAAAGAGGAAGACATGGATTATTTAGCCATGGATGCAGTAAGCGGCCAGATCGGTGATTATGAGCTTTTGGCAAGTGACACGAAGCATCTTAAATCCGTTTCCTCGAATAAGACCGACTGGAACTACCTCATGGGTGTTATGGAAGATAAGAACGGCAACGAGGGTTATGTTTTGTTAAACTATAACAACAAGGCAAAGGCAAGCGGTACGCAAACCATCACGTTGACGTTCGATTCTAACGTAACGGAAGTTGTGATTTACCGTAACGGCGTTCCTGAAACGGTAAGCGTATCGAATAAGACCCTTGCGGTAGAGTTGGACACTTATGAAGGTGTGATCATTTTACCTTCGAAATTAGGTTAATTGGGAGGCAAAAATGAAAAAAGAATATCAAGAATTACAAATGGAATTACTCCTGTTTTTGGAGAAAGATGTGTTGACTTTTTCGGAGGACGCAGAAGACGATATCTTCGCGCCTGACCCGGAAGATAGCACGATTTGGTAAGGGAAGCTTGAGCAAAATAATCCGAATTGAATAAAAACGGATTATTTTGCTCGACATAAAATTTGAAAATCTTAAAAATTCATCATAAAGGAGAAAATGAGATGAAAAAAGACAAAATGAAGCTGGCTGGTCTATTGCTTGCGATCGCGTGTGTGTCTTGTGGCGCAGGCGGGGTTGTAGCAGGTAGCGCAACCAACGCGGCAACGTCGGTTACGGCAAGCGCAGAAACGACGAACTACACGATGAGTAGTGTGGCTCCGTTGGGTGTAAGTACGGCATCGGTTCTTCAGTTGTATGCGACGGTAGAAGCTGAAAAGCCTGCAGTAAGCAGCTGGGATCATACCTTTGCATTTGTAGAAGGCTCAGGTAGAGGGTTCTTGTACAATGGCGCAGCGCACACGGGTTGGAAGATGAAACAGCCTGGTACCGATATGTACATCGAGCTTGGTAAAACCGCAGAAGTAGGCGATTACGTAATCATTGATGGTACGTTCTACAGCGCAGCGGCAGATGCAAACCTTACATTTAGCGTTAAGCTCGAATGGAATGGCAGCAAGTGGGTAGAATACGTAGAAAGTGTGGATGTTACGGTGCATGAACTCGG
This sequence comes from Candidatus Scatosoma sp., assembly GCA_045636845.1. Lineage (GTDB taxonomy): Bacteria > Bacillota > Clostridia > Christensenellales > Borkfalkiaceae > Scatosoma. The sequence goes on along the minus strand of JAZTYG010000026.1, from coordinate 16,965 downwards.
CGCGTTGGCTGTACATAGCAATAGTAATGGTGGTACAAGTAATGTTCCCAAGGCAACGCAGCTTTATATGAAGAGAGCGGATGGTTCGGCTCTTCCTTATCCTGACCCTGACTGGAAGACGAAATTTGCTTTGAAAAGCGGTGCGGGTTGGACATTGAACGGTACGAGCATCAATAATCTTATCGGTGATCTTGACAGTTCCAACGCAGGCTTGTTTATAAACCTTACAAATGCAAATGTGCAGGTAGGCGATGTGCTTACGGTAAGCGGTACCTTCTACTGTGCAAGCGAAAATGCAAAATATGTAATCGAAGAAAGCTCGTTTACTTGGAATGGTACGAAATGGGAAAGATATGTAGAATATACCATCCACGAACTTGGCGCGTTAAAGTGTGTAACCTGGGCAGCAGCAGCTAATCAAATTTATCTTGGTAAAGTTGATAATCAATCTATGGAAAAGCCGAACGACGGCAACAATGGTTGGACGGCAAACTTTAAATTATTTGAAGGCTTAGGTATTACCCTTAATGGCGAAACATTAAATGTCAAAGAAATTAAATATCCTGGTGACATGTTCATTTCGCTTGGTTTTACGCCTCAAGAGGGTGATGAATTGAAGGTGGGTGGCACATTCTATAACGAAGATTGCGCAACCAAGTATATTGTTGCAGAAAGCACATTGAAATTTAATGGTACTACTTGGGTAGCGGTAGAAGAACCTATGCCCGAACCTGAACCCGAACCTGAACCCGAACCCGAACCTGAACCCGAAGTTCAATACACGATTGTTGAAGTGGGTGAAGTTGGTCCTTATACGGGTAAGAGCGCAGCTGGCAGAGTATATTACAAGCCTTTGAATAACGATGTTACTTGGTGTGAAGGCAGCGAAAACTTCTTGTATGAAAGCGGTGCGGGCTTTGAAATTATCCGTAACGGTGAAGTGCTTGAATCGAACAAGAATATGATCGCCAACAGAAATGATAATGGGGATAAGGATTTCTACATTATGATTAACCTTGCATTGCAGGCAGGCGATATGGCGAAGTTTAGCGGTACCTACTACAATGAATTGTACAAGACGAAGTATGTATTCACGGAAAGCGTAATGTACTGGAATGGTACGGCTTGGCAGACGGAAGCATATGTAGCGCCTGAAGAACCTACTCCCGATGTAGGTGAATATAGAGAAGTTAACCTTGGTAAATTAACGTTGGCTTCTTCGAGTACAGGTGCTAGTGCACACAGCCAACGTATTTATACGCATACGAGCAATGATCTTATTGCTGTGGACGGCGTAAAGGACTACACCACCACCTATGTAAGCGGTACGCAGGTATTGCTCAATGGCGAAGCATGCTCATATAGCCGTAGCAACGTTGTGGAGAATGCTCGCTACTACTACTTCAAGATTACCGTTGGCGGTAAAGAAGTTGGCGCTGAAATTGGCGACAAGGTAACCATCGGTGGTGTATTCGTAAGCGAAGAACATAAGATTAAATACACGATTGTAGACACCGATTTCTGGTGGAATGGCAGCGCTTGGCAGACGGAAGAATATAAGGAACCCGAAGAGGAACCCGAAGTTCAATACACCGTATATAACCTTGGTGAGATGATTCCCCATCCAAACAGTGTAAGCCTTAACGATCCTAGAGCGACTCAGCTCTATATGAAGAGTGCGGATGGTCAAAAATTGCCTATCGAAGACTCTACATGGAGTGCTAAATTTGCATTGGAAAGCGGTGACGGTTGGAAGATCAACGGCAAATCCGTAACGGTTGGTAACTTGGTAAGCTCGAACGCAGGGTTGTTTGTAGATATTACTGCGGCTGGCGTAAAGGTTGGCGATGTGCTTACGGTAAGCGGTACGTTTACATATGAAGCTGGCGCGGCAAAATATGTAATTTCCGAAAGTAAGTTCACCTGGAATGGTGCAGCTTGGGAAAAATATGTTCACGTAGAATATTCAACGTATGAACTTGGTTCGTTGAACTTGGATAAGTGGGATGCTGACAAGAATCACATTTATCTTGGCGTATCGAAGAAGGATGCTCCTGCAGCAGAAGATGGTAACAGTGGTTGGGATGCTAAATTTACCTGTAAATCGGGGGTAGGCGTAAAGCTTAATGACGAAACGTTGGTTCCTGTTGTGAAATTCCCCAACGGTAAGCAGATGTTCATCGAACTTGGCGTAGCTCCTAAGGTAGATGACATATTGACCATCGGTGGTACCTTTTTCAACAGCGCGTACGCGATTGAATACGAAATTACCGAAACCACCTTCAAGTGGGATGGTACGACTTGGGTATTGCAGGGCAGTGAAACCCCTGAAGAACCTCAAGGTCCTGACTTTACCGATTATGCAAGCTATACCGTAACGAAGATTGCTGGTTATGTTGCTGGCGTAGATGGCGCTACCGATGTATTGCAGTTGTATTCGGTAGCTGGCGATGAACTTCCCAAGGATCAAGGCGAGTGGGATAGCGTTTATACATATGCACCTGGCGCAAGTGTGAAACTTGGCGATACGGCAATCACGGCAAGTATTAAGATGCCTGGCGATTTGTATGTTCCTCTTGGCATAGCTGCAGCGGAAGGCGACGTCTTCACGATTAACGGTACCTTCTACAACGAAGCAAAGAAGATTAAGCTTGTCTTTGAAAATTGTCAGATGAAATTGACGAATGGTAAGTGGGTAAGCGTAGAAGGCACGGTTACCCCTGACCCTGAAGAACCTGAACAGCCCGAAACTCCCACTGAATGGAGCACGGTTCAGGTTGGTACAGTAACGGTACATGCACATAGTAAGGAAAACGGCGCAGCCGTAGGCGCAACGAAGTTGTACTTCACGAGCACGTCTGCTGTTACGTATCCTGTCAACGACTGGAAGAGCCGTTTCGTTTTAGAAAGCGGTGACGGTTGGAAGTTGAATGGTAACCCCATTGTGATTAGCGAATTTATCAGCGCTGATAAGCATTTGTTCATCAACCTTAAAGACGCAAATATACAAGCTGGTGATGAACTTACCGTAAGCGGTACCTTCGTATATGAAGCAGGTAAGGCTAGATATGTGATCGAAGGAAGTGCCTTCAAGTGGAATGGTACATATTGGGAAAGCTATATCGAATACGAGTCCTATGAACTCGGTGCTTTGAGGATTAGAACTTGGGACGGCAAAAACAACTACATGTGGCTTCGTGGTTCGAAGGATCCTATGGATGGTTCCATTCCTAGACCCGACGACGGTAACACTGGTTGGACGGCAACCTTCAAGTGGAAGGATGGCGCAGGTGTTCAAATTAACGGTAAAGAAGTTGCAGCTTCCATTAAATATCCTGGCGAATTCTTCATGTCATTGCCGAAAGCTCCTAAAGCTGGCGACATATTGACGATTGGCGGTACCTTCTACAATGATACCTATGTTCTTGCATATATCGTTGAAGAAAGCAGCTTCATGTGGGATGGCGCTACCTGGGTACCTGTAATGGAGTACACCGATTATGAAGTAGGAAGCTTGGTAGCAATGCCTAACCAAACCTCCACAAGCGCAATCGAGATAAAGAAGGCTGACAATGGCAGCTTTGAAATGAACGGTGCGTTCAACTACCTTGGCGGTAGCGGCAACGGCATCACCATCAATGGTGAAGAAATCGCTACTAGAGAAATTACTGTTTATGGCAATATGGTGACCTTTACGATTGCTCCCGAAGCAAAAGAAGGCGATGTATTGTCGATTGGCGGTACCTTCTACAATGTACAAGGCGCAACGAGATATATTATCGAGAAGAGCTCCTTCATCTTTGAGAATGGCACTTGGACCGTATATGACAGCAACTACACGGAAGCAGGTCTTGGTGGGCTTACCGTTCTTGTGGACGCTTCTACGGATGAATACATCTACCTCGCTTCTAAACATAGCGATCTTGAATTGCCTGTAAATAGCTGGGATGATGAATTTGCTGCAATGTACGGCATTGGCGTAACCTTGAATGGTCAAGTGGTTGACGGCGTAGTAATCCTCTCCGTTGACAATGCGCTTTACCTTGAACTTCCCGAAATTGCACAGGAAGGCGATGAACTCGTAATCGGCGGTGCATTCGTTTGCGAAACGCAGGGTGTACTTTACTATGTAACGGAAACCTCCTTTACCTGGACGGGTACGGAATGGGAAGGCGTAGTTATTTACGAAACCAAAGACATTGGTAAGGTAGTAGTTGCTAACGGTAACACGACGCCTGGTAAGTTGACCGTGAAGGCTACTGATATGAGCAGCGAAGCATTCGAAATGAAGCTTGAAAGCGGTATCGGCTTCACCGTAAACGGCGTAAGCAAGGAAGCAACCGTAATGAACAACGCTGGCACGCTTGTATTCTCGTTTGACGATGTAGAAGCTGGCGCTATCGTTAAGATCGGCGGTACTTTCTACAGCAAGGATATGGCTCTTAAGTACGTAATCGCAGAAAGCGAATTCATTTGGGATGGCTCAGCTTGGGATATTAAGTATGAACAATGCAACGTAGGTCCTGTTGTTATTATCACAACCAGCACTAGCGCTCGCGATCTTTACCTTGCACCTGCAAACGGTAAGCTCTTCCTCGCATCTGGTTGGGAAGCTCCTCTTAGTTGTGCATCTGGCGATATTACCGTAGATGGTACGACGATTGATATGAACAATAACATTAAGGTTCCTGATGTTGGTACGATTTTCGTACGCTTGACCAGCTCGACTGAAGGCGTTGCAAACGGTTCCGTTGTTGTTATCGGCGGTGTATTCCGTTGTGTATCTACGGGTATTGAATATATCATCGAAGAAAGCACCTTCATTTATGAAAACGGCGCTTGGAAGAACATGTTGGATTCCACGAAGGCTGAAAAGGTTACGGCTTTGGAAGAATACCTTGCAACCTTCAACGAAGCAGATTACTATGTAACTGAATGGAGCGTAATGCAGCAGATCGTTGTTGAGGCGAAGGCGGCAATCAACGCGTCTATCTCCAAGTACGACGTAGAAACTTTGTACAATGATGCAATCGCAGCAATGGATAACATTGCAACGATGGACGATTGGAACAACGACAGCGAATCTATTAAGGCGGCTGCGAAGGCAGAACTTGACAGCTATGTAGATGTAACGCTTTATAGAGAAGCAGACGCGGCAACCATTACCGCAACCATCGAACAAGCGAAGGCAGATATCGATGCGGCGACCAACTGGGCAATACTCAACGACGTGAAAGTTGCTGCAAAGGCAGTGATTGATGCTTTGTGGACGGCTGCTGAATGGGATGCTGCAGAAGCAACCGTAGCAAATGCGAAAGCAGAGCTTGACTCCTACAAGAATGTAGATGATTACTTGCCTGCTGAACAGCTTGCACTCCAAAACATTATCGCAACGGCTTACGCTGATATCGATGCGGCAATCGGTAACGCTACCGCAATCGCTAACATCGTGAATGAAGCAAAGGCGAAGATGGATGCGGTTAAGACGGCTGAACAGGTAGAAGCTGAACAAATGGTAGTATTGCAGGCGAAGGCTGAGCTTGAATCCTACAAGAGCCAAGACGATTACAACGCACCTGAATGGAGTGAAATTCAAACGATCCTTGCAAACGCATATGCAAACATCGATGCAGCGATCGGCGACGACGCAACCATCGCAACCATCGTTGAAAATGCGAAGGCAGCTATGGATAAGGTATTGAACTCTGAAGAAGCAGATGCGAAGGCATTTGAAGATGCGAAGTATGAAGCTCAACAGGAAATCAAGGATTTCGTGAACTCGCTTAACTACGACTTGTACAGCGATGAAGCGATGGCAGAAATTACGGCTTATGTAAATGCGGCGAACGCAGCAATCGAAGAAGTAACGAACATTGACGACTTTGCAGTAATCGTTGCTGAATTTATGGCAAATATTGACAGCGTTGAAAAATTGCCTACGGCTGATCCCGTAGATCCTAACCCTGAAAAGCCTTCGCTCATCGACCAAATCATGGGCGCAATCCCCGGTTGCTCCGGTGTGGTTGGCGGTATCGCAGGCGGCGTAGCTGCACTTGGTATCGCGGCTGTTACTCTTCTTAAAAAGAAAGAGGACGACGAAGAATAATTAGCAATAACCGTAATAAATGGTGGAACGCGTAGGCGTGCGCGTTCCACTACCAAGCGGTTGACCAAAGGAAAGGATAGGGCGGCAGGCGTATTGACGCCAAAGCACCCCTACAAAAAGCCTTTGGCGGTGGAAAAGCAAAAATAGGAAAAGATTATGAAAAGATTACAAAGAGCGAAAACGAAAATGCTCGTTTGGTTAACGGCTTTTGTGTTGGCGATGGTTTCCTTGTTTGCAGGTGTGAACATGGCTTCCATTAAGAAAGCAAGCGCGGACGAAATGACCTACCTTGATACGGAAGTAGAAGCGGTCAATGTCGTTAGCGGTAAAATCTTTGCTTTCATTTTGACGGAAAGTGATTATGCCGGCGCGGTTGACGTGGTGGGTGATTTCCCTGACGGTAGCGTAAGGTACAAGTATATCACTTCGTTGACCTACTGGAAGAATTTCAAAAATATGAACAGCGAAGGGGCAACCTTTGTTCAAACTTTCGCATACTGGAACGGCGGTATATATCCCCATTCGTATCTCGGTAGCGCGGGTAGCAACGCAGTTGGACATCTTACCTCTATGAACGGTGTGGAATATGGTTTCTTATTGCAGTTCCCTGCAGGTACGACCTTCCCTTCGATGGAATATTTCAAGAATAATTGTGAAGGTACGCCTGTTGCGTACAGAACCAAGACGGACGTAGCATTCTACTACGACGGTGCAAAATTTGTGAAGACCGATTATGCAATCGCGCTTGCTCGTGAAAACGCAACCAAGGCGCTTGATACAGTTGACTATTCCGTATATTATGAAAAGGAACAGGCAAAGGTAAAGACCCTTGTAGCGGACGCAAAGAATGAGTTGAAAACTTCTTTTGCGATTTCGAGAGTAGATGAAATAATGCTCAATTTCTACACCGCATTAGACGCTATCAACACGAAGGCGGACTATGCGGAACTTGCGGCGCAAAAGGATGTTGCGAAAGCGGAAATGGCTACCTTCTTTGACGGCTTGGCGCAAAATACTTATGGCGAAAAGGAAGCAGCTACGCTTGCTTTGATCCGTGAAGAATGTAATGATTTGATCGACGAAGCGGAAAGCATGGACGCTGTTGCGAAAATCGTTGCAGGTATCAAGTATAAAGCGGAAGGCGTTTTGACGGAAGACGAAAAGCCTGCTTTTGCGGAAGCGGTAGCGGCTGCAATTCAAAGCGTGAAAAACGCATTTGACCAAAGCTTATATAGACCTGCAGAAGCGGAAATGGGTGTTTGGTTGATTGGTAATGCCGAAAAGGCTTTGCAACAAGCAACGACCTATGCAGAGGTAGACGCATTAGAGCTTGATTACCTTACCGAAATCGACGCGTTAAAGACGGCAGCGGAATGGGAAGCAGAAGAAGCGGCTAAGCCTCAAGATAAGCCCGAAGAACCCGATGTGGAAGCACCCGAAGATCCCGATGCGGAAGAACCTGCAAAGGGTTGCGGTAGCTCGGTGGTTGAAACTTTGGTTGTAATCGGCATGGCGCTTGCGTTCACGTTGGTTTTAATGATGAAAAAGAAAAAAATTTAAAAAAAGGATGGATAAAAACATGAGAAACAAAAAACTTTTTGCCTTGATGGCAACTGTGTTGATGGGCACCAGCGCTATGGGTGCATTTAGCGGTTGTGACTTCGGTGGCGGCACGCCCGGCGGCGGTCTCGGCGGCGGTACGGTTGTTCAAAACAGCCAGGTTGACAAGACAAAGGCAAACATTAGCGTTGCTACCTTCGACGGCGGTGTAGGTAAAGCTTGGTTGGAAGATGCAATTGCTCGTTTCGAAGCACAATATGCAAACGCTACGCACTTCGAAGAAGGCAAGACGGGCGTTAAGATTAGCTTGTACGGCGACAAGAACAAGTATGGTGGTAACAAGCTTTCGGAAAGCGTTATGGATAAAGACGTATACTTCACCGAAGCAGTAGAATACTACACCTTCGTTAACAACGGTACGGTTGCTGATATTACCGACGTTGTAACCGGTTCGATGAGCGCTTATGGCGAATCTGGTACGATCGAAGAAAAGCTTGACCCTACCACGAAAGCATTCATGACCGCAAAAGACGGCAAATACTACATGATTCCTTTCTATGATGGTTACTATGGCCTTATCTACGACGTAGAATTGTTCGAAACTGAAGGCTTCTACTTTGATGCTGACGGTGATTTCACGAATGTAAAAGCTGATTTCTCCGCAGGTCCTGATGGCGAATATGGTAACTACGACGATGGTTTGCCCGCAACCTACGATCAAATGATCGCGCTTTGCGACCAAATCGTTGCAAAGGGTTATGTTCCTTTCATGTATTCTGGTAACTATCCCGCATACGTAAACCGTGCATTCTTCTCTTATGCAGCTGACTACGAAGGCGTAGATATGTTCTCCTTGAACCAGACTTTCGATGGTACGGCTAAGCTCGCAAAGAGCGTTACCCCTGGCACGGGCACGATGGAAGCTACGATCGAATTTGAAAACGTAGATATCTCCGAATCGAACGGTTATGAATTGCAAAGACAGGCTGGTAAGTACTACGCGCTTGCAATGCAGGAAGCATTGTTCGGCTCCACGAAGTACATCGGCGGCTCTTTCAACGGTCTTGACTACACCGTAGCACAGTCCGAATTCATTAAGAGCAAATATTCCGCTAAGCGTTATGCAATGCTTGCAGAAGGTGTTTGGTGGGAAAACGAAGCGGAACCTACGTTTGTAGAACTTAAAAATGTTAAGGGTGAAGGCAAGGAAAGCCGTAAGTTCGGTTTCATGCCTGTACCTAAGGTAAATGCAGCAGCTGCTGGTCCTCAAACCATGTACTCTGTAAACAGCTCCTTCGGTTTCATCAACAAAGAATGTAAGAATATGGAACTTGCAAAAGAATTCATGAAGTTCTTGCACACCGACGCAGAAATGTCCAAATTCTCCGCAAAAACTTCCATTCCTCGTTCCTTGAACTATGAAGTAACCAAAGAAGACAGAGCAACCGCTACCTACTTTGGTCAGACCTTGATCGATATGAGAAGCGAAGCAACGGTTGTATATCCTTTCTCCGCAGCAAACATCGTTACGAATAACCAAGCTAACTTTGAAAACAACACTTGGCTCGGCGTTTCCACCGCAAATGGTGCAAACAGAAGTAACGCAATGAACACCTTCAAAGATGGTAAGGCAACGGCTCTTCAATACTTCAACGGCTTGTTCACCTATCAGAAGAGCATGTGGACTGGCTTGAAGAAATAATAATTTGTTTTAATAGGGAGATTCCTTTATGGAGTTAACGAAATTAAAACGCAAAGGGATGCGCGATGTAGGGGAGTTAATCTTCTACATCTGCCTCGTTGCGTTGCCCCTTTTGCAGGTGGGGATTTTCTATATTTATGTAAACCTGAACAGCTTTGCGATGTCTTTCCAGACATACGACACGCTGGCAGGTGAGTTTAGCTGGGACCCCGAATTTACGAGCTTCCATCGACTTTGGATGGAAATTACGACACCTTCGTTTGGCTCGTCTATTTTGTGGACAGCGTTTGTGAACTCTGTTTGGATTTGGTTCCTTACATCACTGTTCGGTAGATTCTTGGCGATCTTGTTCTCTTATTACATCTATAAAAAGTGGATGTTTGATAAAATGTTCAAGTTCTTCTTGTTCTTACCGTCGGTGTTGCCCGGTATTTTGTTGGTTATCGTGTTCAAGTTCTTCGCGAACGAAGCAATCCCTGGGTATCTTTGGGAATTGTGTGATAAGCTAATTGACCCGCTGTTAATCGGCAGTAAATCGTTGATGCCTACCATTTATTTCTTCAATATTTGGGTAAGTTTCGGCGGTCAAATCTTGATTTATACCGGCTCGATGGATCAAATCGCGCCCGAAATCATTGAGGCAGGCGAAGTGGATGGGGTAAAACCTTACCAAGAATTCTTATTTATCGTTGTGCCTATGATTTTGCCTACGGTTGCAACCTTTATGGTGGCGAGTGTAGCGACTTTGTTTACGAACCAAGCAAGCTTGTACTCGTTCTTCGGTGATAACGTAGATTTTGAAAACTACACAATCGGTTATTACTTGTTCGAACTTGTTAACAAGAATGGTAATGGTAAATCCATGTACACCTACGCGAGTGCGCTCGGTATTGTATGTACGTGTATTGCATTCCCCTTGACGTTGCTTGTTCGTAGATTGTTAGAAGGAAAGAGGGAGGAAAGATAACGATGAATAATATTTTATCTGCAGTTAAGAATTTCTTCCTGAAAGTATGGGAAAAGATAAAAACCAAGGTTATGGTAAGCCCGACGGGTAAGAAAAGACAGGTTAGTCCTCTTGCAATCGGTCTTGGCGTTGTCTTGACGCTTTATGTGATCTCGATGCTCCTTCCTTTGCTTTGGATGGTGTTGACAACCTTAAAATCCATTACGGAATACGAATTTATGGATATGGGCACCGACCGCCTTGGTAATATGCTTTGGTGGCCGAGAGAAATCACCTTTAAGAACTTCAAAACGGCGTATGATTACTTCCGTGTTTTTGTTGATATTGAATATCAAGGTGAAGCTATTACGTTAGAGTTCAACATTTTCCAACAATTCCAAAATTCGCTTTTGTTCTCGATCGGTAGTGCGGCTGCATTGACCATTACCTCTTTGATGATGGGGTATGCGGCGGCAAGATTTAGATATAAGTTCTCAGAATTTATCTATGTATTCGTTTTGGTAGCCATTGCGTTGCCTATCGTTGGTTCGATGCCCAGTGAAATTGCAACGGCGCAGGCTTTGGGTATCTTCGATAGCTTCCTCGGTATCTGGATCATGCGTTCGACCTTCTTGAATACGTATTTCTTGATTTACTACGCACAGTTTAAGATGATTCCGATGGATTATACAGAAGCGGCAAAGATCGACGGGGCAAGCCCTTTGTCGGTTATGTTAAAAATTATCGTACCCTTGGCGGCGGGTACCACTACGGCGGTGTTTGTATTGAACTTCATCGCGCTTTGGAACGATTTCCAAATCCCGATGGTTTACTTGCCTTCCCACCCTGTTGCTGCGTACGGTATGTATCAATTCCAAAATACGGCAATTGTTGAAATTGCACATACGCCCACACGTTTGGCAGGTATCTGCTTGATGACCTTCCCGATCGTTGTGTTCTATGCAATCTTCAACAAGAGACTTAATGTCAATTTATCTGTGGGAGGAATTAAAGGATAAATGAAAACGATGAAGAAAAACAGTTTCCTTCGTATGGGGCTGACTTTCGTCGCGGCAATTTGCGCTTGCGTTGGTTTCTGTTCGATGAAGACAGAAACGAACGCAGCACAAGCAGCGGGCTCGTCCGTGAGCGCGCATGTCGGCGATATGTTGGAGGCGAAGGATTACAAATTGCTTTCCGCAGGTAACGACGTTTACGCGGAAGGTATGAGAATCGTATATCCCAGCGGTGGGATTTACGGTAGTGACAAGTTTGTTATTGAACAGGCTGGTCGCTACGAAGTAACTTATTATGCAACCGTGGACGGTGCGCGTGTTGAGGAAACGATCAGCTATATGGCGATTAGAAGACCTCAAGACATGATTATCCCTGATACGGGTATGACGGTAGAGTACGGCAAGTATGATTTGGAAAGTCCTTACGAATTGACGAAAACGACATATGGTGCCAAGGTTCACTTTAAGGCTGGTCAGCAAATCGGTTTTGCAACCAACATTAAAACGGCGGACTTGGTGAAGGGCTTTAACTTCCTCGATATGATCGTTCAACCCGCTGTATTTGGCGAAACGGACTTTGAAAAGCTCACGGTACGCCTTACGGATACGGCTGATGAAACGAACTACGTTGAATACATCATCGACTCGTCTAACCTCGTAGATACCAACGGTATGGGTTCCTATGTAAAAGCAGGCGCTGCTGGCAGACAGTACGGCGGTTGGGAAAGAAACACGTTCCATATGAGAAATTATGGTACGATGGTATTCCACAGCTTCCGTGGTTTGAGCCGTGTAGGGGAAGACCCTAACAAGAAAACGGTTTCCGAAAACTCCTTGACGCTTGCGCTTGACCATGAAAGCAAACAGTTGTTCTGCGGTCCTTACTCGAATGAGTCCAAGACCAACAACCTGGTTAACGACCTTGACGATCCTGGCAAGTACAAGAGTGACGCTTGGGAAGGCTTTAAGGGCGACGAAGTATCGGTAACCATTAAAGCAGAAGGCTTTGCAAAGGCAGAAGGCGTGTTGCTTATCAAATCGTTCAACGGTTATGATTTCTCGAAGGATATCGTGGATAACGAAGCTCCCATGATCACCTTTGATTACGATATGACGGACAAATTGCCCGTTGCGGAAGTGGGTACGAATTTCCCCATTATTCCTTTCGTGGCGAAGGATGCGTTGGATAAGACCTTAAAGACGAACGTTTGGGTAAACCATATCAATACAAACGGAAAGAAGATTACCGTTGCAAACGATGGCGAATTCTTCTATGTTGATCACGCGGGTACTTATGAAATTATTTACAGCGCGGAAGACTATTCTGGCAATAAGGCGGAAGAACGCATTGAAATTGCCGCAATTGAAAAGACGCCGAATATCTATATCGGCATCGAAGAACCCGTTGTAGAAATGGACATTTATGACACCGTATATGTACCTTATGCGGAGGATATGAACATTTACGGCGGCAGCGGTACGTTGAAGCTTGAACGCGCGGTATATAGCCCCGATAAGAAGCTTTTGACGATTAAAGATTCGTTGCAGCTTACGGAACTTGGCGAATATAAGGTTGTTTATACGGCAACCGACTACTACGGCAACGTTGGTTATGGTGTTGTAACCATTAATTCGACGGAAATCGACGCTCCTAAATTTGTAGAAAACCCTCAATTTATGGACGCATTGTTGAAGGGCTTTAGCTATGAGTTCCCCGAAGCGTTGGTTGTTGAAACGGTAGATGGCGCTGTTATTTCCTTGCCTTGCGACACCTATGTAAATGGTGAGCTTGTAAACGGTAGCTTTGTGGCAGACGGCGAAGAAGTATCGATCCGTTATGTTGCAAATGGTGCAACTGGTACGGCGGAATGGAGCGATACAATCCCTGTTGTTGATGCGGAAAATGGTAAATATAAGAGCAAGTACTTCTACACGGTAGATGAAGCTTTGCAAATTATTGACCAAAAGACCGAATTGGCATTTGTGTTCACCGATAATGCACAGGCGACGTTTATTAACTCGATTAGCATTCAAAACCTTACCCTTTCCCTTCTTTACGAAGTAGATAAGGTAAACTTCTCGCAAATGAAGTTGATTGTAACGGATGCAACGGATAGCAAGCTTTCTGTAACCTTCAACCTTTTCTATGATAAGGCAAGCGACGCTTGGTCGTTGATGTTGAATGATGACGTGCTTCCTTCTGCGTATGCGACAAGCAAGGGCACCTTGTCCTTCACCTATTCCGCGAAGGATTATAAGGTAATCGATACCAACGGCGAAGAAATTGTGAAGGTAAGATCCTACGATAATGGCGAAGTGTTCAATGGTTTCTCGGATGCTGTATATCTTACGATGGAATTTGCAGGTGTAAATGGCGAATCTACGATTGCTATGAACAAGCTTTGCAACCAATCTATGGGTTACAACAAGAGCTCCCTTGAAAAAGGTAAGGACGAAATTAAGCCTATCATCGTGTTGGATGAAGCATTCTTGCTTCGTCAAGACCTTGGTGGAAAGGCACAAATTCCTACCGCGAAGGCATTTGACGTACTTGGTCAAATTGCAGAATTTACCGTTACGGTAGAAATGAACGGTGCTGTTCTTGCAAGCGGTGCAGGCGATGAAAAGGTGGATTTGACCTTGGATAAGGCAGGCTACTACAGCGTAACCTATTATGCAAAGGATACGAACGGGAACTTCATGTCCCTTCCTTACATGATCCTTGTTAGTGACGTTACCACACCTACCCTTACGGTGGAAAATTCCTTGAAGAAGACCTACAATGTGGGAGATGCAATTGCTATCCCTGAATATTCGGCAACGGATAACGGTGAAACCTGCTATATTCAAGTAATGGTAATCCTTCCCAACGATGAAATGCGCATCTTGCATTATGTTGTAAACGGTGAAGTGAACTCCTTGCTTAGCAATAATCACATTGTTTATGATGCTTCCTTCAAGGTTGACGAAAATACCTTTGTTGCAGAACAAAAGGGTAAATACACCTTGAGAGTCGTTGCATACGACGAATATTACAACTATGTTGTAAAAGAAATTGACTTCCAGGTAAAATAAGGAGGAATAGTAATGAAGAAGAATAATATTTTTAGAGTAATTGCTTCGGCGTTATGCTCCACCTTGTTTTTAAGCGCCTTGACGGCTTGCGATTTCGGTGGAACTTCTTCGAGTGATGAAATCACGGAAAGCGCAGGACAGGAATTGACCGTTGTGGAAGGGGAATACCTCTACCGTGGCGGTGTAAGCGGTTATACCGTTGTTCTTCGCGACGATGCAAACTTCTATGAAGAATTAGCGGCAACCGAGTTGTCTCAAAACTTAGCAAAAGCAACGGGAAGCAGCATTTCCATTGCAAAAGACAGTCAAACGAAGGCAAGAACCCGCGTAATTTCCTTGGGACATACGTCTCTTTGGGATTCGCAGGTAGGTCTTACCTTGTCTAACGAGGATATCGTGGATTCCGGCTACTATATTAAGACGGTAGGCAATAACGTGTTTATTTCCTGTCCTGATTACACGACGAGTAGCGGTGTATTGTACGGTGTTTATGATTTCTTGAAGGATGCAGTCGACTACGAATTCTACGCAGCGGACGAAATTTACATAGAAGAAACGAAAGATATTCCTTTGTATGATTACTCGGGTTATATCGTAAATCCTTCTTTCCAAATGCGTAGCTTGGTACACGCAGAAATGCGTGACGACACCCTCTCGAATATGAGATACCGTATGATATATCCGAGTGAATCGTACGGCTTCGTTAACTGGGGTCACGGTCAGCTCGGTAAGTTCGTGAAACCTGGTAGCAAGTGCACCTGTAAGGAAGACGGATGTGATGGCACCATGACCTATTATCAGCATCACCCCGATTGGTTCAGTGCGGATAAGAGACAGCTTTGTTATACGGGCGGTGAATTGCTTGAAAAGGTTGTCGCTCAAAGATTTATTGATTACTTCCAGCAATATCCCGATGCAACCTACTTCATGTTTGGTCAGGAAGACGTTATAGGTCACTGCGAATGTGACAGATGTAAGCAAGCGATGGTGGATTACGCGAAGAACCAAGGCGGTCTTCAGGTTGCCTTGATGAACAACGTTATTCCCATTGCAAACGCTTGGTTGGAAAAGAACCAGCCCGGCAGAAAGGTACAATACGTTGTATATTCCTACTATGGCACTAGACCTGCTCCTGTAAAGAAGGACGAAAATGGTGAAATCGTTGCGTACAGTGACAGAGTTATCCCTCACGATGACCTTTACATTTTCTATACGCCTATCGAAACAAACTTCGCATATCAGCTTGAAAGCGGTATGAACGCAGACGTTTACGAAGATTTGAAGAACTGGGGTAAAATTGCGGCAGGACAGATGCTTATGTACTTGTACGACATCAACTTCCACGCATATTTGATCAACTTCCACAACTTCCAAACCGTAAAGGGTATGTATGAAGAATGTGCAGAGCTCGGCGTTTCTTGTATGACTTCGCAGTCTGCAGGTACCTATGTAACGGGCTTCCGTGAAATGCGTACCTACGTAGAGTCCTGGTTGATGTGGGATTTGAGCTTGTCCTATGATGATTTGGTACAGAAATTCATGAAGGCGTACTACAAAGACGCTGCGGATTACATGTACGAATTCTATCGCATTGTACGTGATAGATATACCTATTATCATGCGGTTGAAAACCCTGGCGCAGGCGGTATCTACGGTGACGTACAAAACGTTCAAATTTGGCCTCAATCGGTTGTGGCAAAGATGGATGTGGAATTTGATAAAGCTTTGAAGAGTATTGAAAAATACAGAGAAACCGATCCTCAATTGTTTGCGAAGTTGGAAGCGAGAATTATGAAGGAAAACTTGATGCCTCTTTACTTGAAGCTCACGCTCCATTCCTCCTATTATTCCGCAGAAGAATATGCAAGCATGAAGGCTACATTTAAGTATTACGTAAACTACTTCAGACTTATCGAATCGATGGAAGGCCATGATTTTGGCGATCTTCTTAAGTAAGGAGGGGCGTTATGAAGAAAATTTTAAGTTGTATTCTCGCGGCGGTAATGCTTGCGTTTGGTCTTACTTCTTGCTCGATTTTGGGTGGCGGTGATAGCCAGGGTGCAGGTAACAGTTCTACCAGCCAAAACACCAACGCGATTGAGTTTGTCAATACCGAGTTGGTGTTGGAAATTGGTGAAAGCGTGCAGGCAGAAGTAACGACCTCGAAAAAGAACGCTCCTGTATTTTGGTCGATCCGTGATGCGGAAATTGCATCGGTTAGTGACACGGGCTTGATTACGGCCCTTGCCGCTGGCGAAACGGTTTGCTATGCGGAATTTGGCGGTCAAACGGCAATGTGCCTTGTTACCGTTAAGGAACAAAGCGCAACCCCCGAACTTTCTATTTTTGTACCTTATGCCAACAACCAAGTATCCCTGTATGCAGGCAGCACGCTTGCGTTGAACGAAGTTGTGAAATGCGGTGACGAAGTTGTGACGGAGGCAACGGTAGAATATACCGTAGCGGATGCACAAATCGCAACGGTTTCCAACGGTACGATTAACGCGCTTGCTGTTGGCGAAACGACGGTAACGATTGTTGCAAGCTACAATGGTCAAGT
>JAZTYG010000025.1:0-9122 GCA_045636845.1 Candidatus Scatosoma sp. | reverse complement strand
AAATCCTCTACAAGGCGCACAGCTATTTGGAAACCCTTTGCCTTGACAAATACACGGCGCATAAAAAGCAGGAGCTTTCGGTATGCTTTGCGGAACTTGTATACAACGGACAATGGTTTACGCCTCTTCGTGAAGCGTTGACGGCGTTCGTAGACAAAACGCAGGAAAACGTGACGGGTAAAGTGCGTTTGAAGCTGTACAAAGGTAACATCATCAAGGCTGGCGCATGGAGCGATTATTCCTTGTATTCGGAAGAAATTGCAACGTTCGGCGAAGACCACGTTTACAACCAAGCAGACGCTACGGGCTTTATCAACTTGTTTGGTTTGCCTATTAAGGTGCAGGCAGAAGTAAACCAGAAAAACAATAAGTAAACAACGTATATACTTCACAATACTTTGTCGAGCTGTGTTTGCCTTGCTCGCGTACGTCATGGCAAGCTGAGCTTGCAGGCAGTAGGAAAACTGTTTTTGCGGTTGGGTTAGGCTGACGCACAAACGACATTGTATTGTGTAATAAAATAATAAAAAGGAAAGTAATCTGCCGTGGCGCGAAAGCGTTGCGGCGTTACGCGTTTTTTAATCTATGGAAAAAATGTGGGCAGGGCGTTTTCAAAAAGCCCTTGATAAAAAAGCAGACGATTTCAATTCATCTCTTCGTTTCGATTGCAGAATGTATGCGCAGGACATTCGCGGTTCTATCGCGCACGCAACCATGCTCGAAAGCGTGGGTATCCTGTCGAAAGAGGATAAAGAGCTTATCATCAACGGTTTACAGGGTATCAAAGCGGATATCGATAACGGCGTTTTGACCTTTGATAACGATGCGGAAGATATCCACATGTTCGTGGAGTCGGAACTCACTAAGCGTATCGGGGACGCAGGCAAGCGTTTGCACACTTCCCGTAGCCGTAACGACCAAGTGGCGGAGGATATTCGTTTGTACCTTCGCGACGAGGCGGAAAAGGTAATCGACCTTATCAAAGAGGTGGCTGTGGCGCTCGTAAACCAAGCGGAAGAAAATGTAGAGGTGATTGCCCCCGGTTACACCCATCTTCAACGCGCGCAACCCATTTCCTTTGGCCATCAATTACTCGCTTATGCGATGATGCTGCGCCGTGATATGGGCAGAATTAAAGATGCGGTAGCGCGTATGAATGCGGAGTGTCCTTTGGGCAGTTGCGCGTTGGCAGGTACGACCTATCCCATCAACCGCGATATGACGGCGGATTTGCTTGACTTTGACGGGGTTTCCCTCAACAGCATCGACGGGGTGTCCGATAGAGATTTTTGCTTGGAGCTTATGAGCGCGTTCTCTATCTTGATGATGCACCTTTCCCGTTTGAGCGAGGAGCTTATTTTGTGGTCGAGTTGGGAGTTCAAGTTCATCGATTTGGATGATTCCTACACCACAGGTTCGTCGATTATGCCACAAAAGAAAAACCCCGATATGGCGGAGTTGATTCGCGGTAAGACGGGGCGCGTCTATGGCAACCTTATGGGGCTTTTGACCACCTTAAAGGGCTTGCCCCTTGCCTACAATAAGGATATGCAAGAGGACAAGGAAGGGGTGTTTGACTCCCTTGATACTGTGAAAATGTGCTTAGAAGTGCTTGCGCCTATGCTTATAACGATGAAGGTGAATGCAAAAAATACCTATCGCGCGGCGCAAAAGGGGTTCATCAATGCAACCGACCTTGCCGATTATCTTGTGAAGAAGGGTATGCCTTTCCGTACGGCGTATAAAATCGTTGGTACAATTGTTGCGGAATGTATCGATAAGGATTGCGTTTTGGACAACCTGCCGTTGACCGATTACCAAAGGCACAGCGAATTGTTTGCAGAAGATTTGTACGGGGAGATTTCCTTGGAAACCTGCGTAAACAAGCGTTTAAGCAAGGGCGGCGCGTCCCCTCAATCTGTACGCGAACAAATTGCGGTATTGAAAAAGGAACTGCTTGCGTAACCCTGTAAGGAATCTAAAATAAAACAAAAACCCCGTTTTCAAACGGGGTTTTCTTTTATACATAGGGGGCAGGTATGCGTTGAATTACAAAAGTATCAACATTTGCGCTCCTGTTAAGAGGGATAAAAAGGCAAAGTTGAATGCGGAAAATTGCAGTATGTAACGCTTTACCTTATCGGGGTTGTGTTTGCTGTATTCACGGAAGGTGATTAAGCTGGCAAGCGAGGAAATTAACGTGCCGACGCCGCCGATATTTACACCAAGCAACAATTCGGTATAATTCCCTGTGAATTGCGACAATAAGATGGCGGAAGGTACATTACTAATCACTTGGCAGGAGCAAATGGAAACGAGCAGGGTGCTTTTATTGAGCAAACCTTCAAACAGGTCTTGTATGAATGTGATACGAGACATATTGCCTGCGAAAATAAAGAACGCTACAAAGGTAAACAAAAGACAGTAATCGACGTCCTTCAACGCTTTTCTATCCATAAAAAACAACACAACGGGGATAACGATTAATCCAACGACGAAAGGAATGACACGAAATACAATGACAATCGACAGGGTGAAAAGTAATGCGTAAATCACCGTACGCCACTTAGGCAGGGTGATTTTTTTGCTTTCAATTTCAAGCGGTTCTTTTTTTACAAAAAATAGACAGCTTAAGGTGATTAAAGTAACGGAAATCAAAAACGGGGGTAGCATGGTTGAGACGAACTCTCCCGTAGGGATATTAAACTTGGTGTAAAGGTACAAATTTTGCGGGTTTCCGAAGGGAGTAAGCATACCGCCGAGGTTTGCCGCGATGTTTTGCATGATGAAGGTAAACGCCATATATTTCGTTTTGCCCGTAGAGGACAGGACGAAATAACCGAGGGGTAAAAAGGTTAAAAGCGCCATATCGTTGGCGATAAGCATTGACCCTAAGAAGGTGATATAGACAAGCGCCAAGATACTTGCGCGTGTGTTTTTGAACAGCGCAACGATTTTCTCCGCCAAGACGGTGAAGAAGGAAATGTTTTTCAAGGCGCAAACCACCGCCAACACACAAAAAAGGCAGGTAAGCGTTTTCCAATCGAAATAATCAAGGTACGCCTTGTCGGGCGGAACGATAAACGAGGTAACCGCCGCGGCGACAATAGCCACGCATAAAACGGCGTTTTTCTTGATAAATTTACCCATTTCCGACCAAGGCATATGCAGGTGGAAACGTTTTTTAGCTGCTTGCATACCGCGCTCCTTTTTGAATAAAATCCGTGGATTATTATAATACTTTTTTATGTGAAAAGCTATTGATTTTGCGCTATGTTTTCATATTTTTTTCAAGAAACGTTGCTTTTTCCTTGTAAATGTGGTACACTAATACCATGGATACGATTAAAATAGGAAAATATCGACATTTTAAGGGTCATGAATACGAAGTTATCGCCCTTGCGACCCACTCGGAAACAGGTGAACGAATGGTTGTGTATCGCGCGCTGTACGGTGATGGCGGCGTGTGGGTACGCCCTGCGAGTATGTGGGACGAAAAGGTGGAAAGAGATGGTAAGGTGTTTAAGCGCTTTACCTATATAGGAGGAGAGGAATGTTAAAATCGCAATTAATCGCGCAAACGACGCCTAAGGCGGATACGGAAAATATGGTGTATTGGTTAGATTACCGCGTGACGGTACTGACCGACAGACTTTTTCGTGTGGAAAAAAGTCCCACTTTGAAATTTCGCGATGCGGCAACGCAAAGCATTTGGCATAGAAATACCGCCCCTCAAAATTTTGAGGTGACGGGGGATCAAGCGCATGCGGTTATCGACACGGGCGCGTGCCGTTTGGTGCTGTACAAGGACCGCGGGCAATGCTATGTGGAGGTTGGCGGCTTGCACCGCAGTTTGAACAACCACGGCAACCTTTTGGGTACGTATCGTACCTTGGATAATTGCAACGGCGACACACATTCCCGTCCGTGGGTACAGGGTGATGAGCCTTACCAAATCCAACTCGAAAAAGGGGTTTGCTCGAAAACGGGGCTTGCGATTTTGGACGATTCCAACTCCTTGACCTTGACGGAAACGGGGGAAGTGAAGAATGAAAAGGCACAAGGCTCGGATGAGTATGTGTTTGTGTATGGTAACGATTATCGTGGCGCGGTACGCGCGTTGTACACGTTGACAGGTAGAACGCCTTTGTTGCCTCGTTTCGCGCTTGGCAACTGGTGGAGTCGTTATTACGCCTATACCGATGAGGAATATTTACGGGTATTAAACCGCTTTGAAGAACGCAACGTGCCTCTTAGCGTGGCGACGGTGGATATGGACTGGCATTATTCCCTTAATGCGGATTATGAGCTTGGTATCACCGCAAGCGGTAAGGGCGGCCCGGAATATGTGGGCAATGGCGTCGGGCCTTTGGGTTGGACGGGATATACTTGGAATAAAAATTTGTTCCCCGATCCGCAGGGCTTTTTAGATGAATTGCACACGCGCGGTTTGAAGGTGACCTTGAATTTGCACCCTGCCGACGGTTTCCGTTGGTGGGAGGACGCGTATAAGAATATGGCAAGCGCGATGGGTATGGACCCCAACGCCAACCTGCCTGTGCCCTTTGATTTCTCGTATGATCGTTTTATCAACGCATATTTTGACCTCGCGCATACACCGCACGAAGCGATGGGCGTGGATTTTTGGTGGATTGACTGGCAGCAGCCCGATATCGAATGGCACGACGCTCGTGCTTTCTGGCAGAAACAATTAGAGCCGTTGACGGAAAAATACGACCCGCTGTGGGCGTTGAATCATTACCACTACTACGACAATGCAACCAAGCATACCGTTCCCTTAATTTTATCCCGTTACGCAGGGGTGGGTTCGCACCGTTATCCCGTAGGTTTTTCGGGGGACACGGAAATTTCTTGGCGTACCTTGGCGTACCTGCCGTACTTCACCGCAACCTCTACCAACGTGGGGTATACATGGTGGAGCCATGATATCGGCGGACATAACTTTGGGGAAAAATCGAACGAGTTGTTCGCGCGCCATTTACAGTATGGGGTGTTTAGCCCGATTACCCGTTTGCATTGCACGAGCAGCGAAGTGTTGACAAAAGAGCCGTGGGCGTATGGCGCGGCAGGCGCAGTTGCGGAGGAGTTTTTACGTTTCCGCCATAAGCTTATACCCTATTTATATACGGCGAATTATTTTAACTGTGTAGAAGGTACGGCGTTGATTGAGCCGATGTATTACGAGTGGGATGAGTTTAGCGCGTATAATTACAAAGAGGAATATCGTTTCGGTACGCAGTTGATTGTTGCGCCCGTTACGCAAAAAATGTATCCCGACGGATATGCGCGTGTGCGCGCGTGGATTCCACAAGGTAAGTGGACGGATATTTTCACGGGCGACGTTTACGAGGCAGGGCAAGGCGGTAGAGAGGTTTGCCTGCTCCGCGGTATCGAAAGTATCCCTGTTTTGGCAAAGGAGGGGGGTATCTTGCCCTTGTCCTTGGATAATGGCAATGTTGTTCGCAACCCCGAAAAAATGGCGGTTTGGGTGTATGAAGGTATGGGCGAATACAGCCTGTATGAGGACGGTCTTGATGAACAAAATACCAATGTTTTGTTCACCGATTTTAAGTCGGAATATACCGAAACGGAGGGGGCATGTACGCAATCATTGCTCATTTCCACCCAAGGGGATGCAACGGTTATCCCTCAAAACCGTGAAATGCGGATATGCTTTAAGTCGGTACAAAATGCAATCCCTCGCCTGTTTATCAACGGGGAAGAGGCGGCGTTCACAAAGCGTTTGACCGATTGCGTAGAGGTGGTATTCCCGTTTAACGGTGCAAACACCTATCGTGTGGAAATCACTTATCCCTTGATGCCCCGTTTGACAAAATGGTTACTCCGCGCGAAGAAGATTTTAACCGAGGCGCAAGGCATCAACGGCAATAAGGAATATGCATATCAAGCCTTGTTACAGGTGCAAACGGAGGCGCAATATATGCAAATGGTGGACGGCTTGCCTGTAGATATGGCAACGAAATTGCGTTTGAAAGAAATTTTATAAAGAGGCTCTATGATACAGCCTAAAAACATGATAAGAAACCCGCTTGGCAGTTATGCCAAGCGGTTTTTTTGATGGTGTATTTTTATCGAAGTTTATTTTTCGGGCAAACCTTTATACAGATGCCGCATACACTTCCGCGCCCGATATCTTGGAAATTGTCCTTCATATAACGGGAGCATTTTTCGGGGTCAAAATTCCGTTCTCCGTCCGTTGTCGGGGGCGTTCCAAAGATTGCGCCTGCAGGGCAAGCCGTTTGGCAGGCGTGGCAATCTTTGCACCCGTTTTCGATGATGGGAAGCTCATTTGTGAGGGGCATGTCTGTGATCACGGTCGCAAGACGCACTTTACTGCCATATTTTTCGGAGAGGAAAAGTCCGCTTTTTCCGACAAAACCAAGCCCAGAAAGTACCGCCGCCGTCTTGTGCGGAAGAATGCCGCAGTAGGGGTTATTTTTCCCCAAACTTTGGCTGGCGGCAATGGGCAAGGCGGAAAAGCCTACCTTTTCAATTTCACGCGCAAGGCGGAAGGAGATTTGGTCGAGTAAGGAATTTGCCGTACGGTAATGTTGAAAATAGACAAAAGAGGGTGCGCCGTCGATGGTTTTTAAGACGGCATCGGACAATTTCACCGCGATAGATACGGCGTAAATATTGTCGGGGAGTTCTTTTATAGGCGGAGAGGGGAGCTTACAAAAGCCTACCAAATCCGCACCCAAATCCAAGGCGAGTTCTTTCAATTTTTTTTTGCATAAAATACCTTATATTTTTACCTTACACCACGCTTGCGAATACGCCAGGGGCAACGCAGGTCTGCGTGTTATCGGTGCGTTCTTCGGTTAACTGTACCTCGCTCGTTCTCGTTTCGGGGATATATTCTACCCATTCCACGGGAACGTTGTGCCAACGGCCGTCGCCGCCAAGTTTCGGGATAAAATCTACGCGATTGATGCCGTAATATCCGCGCGCAACAACTCCCATATGAATAGCATCATTGCGTTGTTCCACATTGAACACCTTGAAAATGCACTCTGTATCGCAACGGTCGGGTCTTAACGCTGCACCCAAATCGTTGATGTATTCTTCGTAGTTGTAATGGGTTTTTTCACCCGAAGGAATGCGCGTGCTTTGTTCTACGCTTTGCAATACAGGTATCGCCATAATGGGCGCAAAATCAAAGAAAATATCCTTGTAAAAGCGTTTATTGAGGTTCAAAAATGCGTTTTCCGCCGCCACAACATCGTGAGAGCGGAAGCTTTCCGCGCTGGCATACAGGGGATAACCTTGTCGATGCGCGCTCTTTAATTTATGTAACTTTCCTTGCTTTATGTAGTGGAAATCATCTCCGTAGGTTTCGTTGGATAACAGCAAATCTACGGTATTTTTTTGCGCCTGCATGGTGTACATTTCACGGAAATCCAACTCATCCGAACGGTCGGTTGCACCGAATAAGATTTCAAATTCGGTATTTTCCACTTGGGTAAAATCCCCGCCATTTCGCAATTCCTTTTTCTCTAAACGGCGCAATTTTCGTTCGCCTTTGCGGAGTTCACGCTCTAACTGCTTCTCACTCTTATCGTCGGAGAATTTCGGGGTGCGAGAGAAACTCAACTCGGGCAGGGCGTCGTGTCCGTAATACAGCCAAGTGGTGTCGTAATAACAGGGGAAGGGTTTATCCACGCTTGCGTGGAGGGTTTGCGTATGATGATGGGTAATGGTGTTACCCTTTGCATCCCTTGAGGTCGTCGTCCAATGAATGGTAAGCGAGCCGTGATAGGTCTTTGGCTCAATGCGGTGTACCCGTCGTCTATCGTATAAAAACGGCTTGCCGTACAATTCGCCCGATAAGGTTTGTAAAACCGTTTCATCATCGGCGATTTCACTCGATAAGCCATAGGCTTGCAGGTGTTTTAAGCGCTCCGCGGTGAAGTAGCCGTCGAATGCAATCATCGGCATCGTTTTTTCCACCAAACGCAGGCTTGCGTCTTCGGGGAAAGCGTTGTTATAATCGTGCATTTGTGCAAGAGCTTCTTGGTATGCCGCATCCGCGAGTTTTTGCTGTTCGTTCAATTTTTCCTGCACGGCGTTGATTTTTACCTTGAAATTTTTACAAAGAAGGTAGATAAAGGTTACCGCCGCGATAATGGAAAAAGCAATTAACATTGCCTTGAATACAGGTAGCATATCCAAACAGGCAAAGAGAATGATTAGCCCAAGGGCAGCAATGATAATGCCGACAATGCCCCAGTTTCGTGCGGATTTTTTGGCGCGAAGCTCGTTAGAAAGCGCGTCGGCGTTGGCGCGGTGTTGATTATACTCCGCAACCGTTTTTGCGTTGGCATCGCGGTCAATGGATACGCTGGCGGCGATTTCTTGCAAGCAAGATTCGGTGTTTTGCTTGTGTTGTTCTTCGCCGACATGAAGATAATAAGAAAGAGGGGAGTCAATCGTGATAGCCATATAATTCTCCTTTTTATCATCTTATCATATTTTGGTGGGATTTGTCAATGCTTGCCGAAAAAAATTACGGTAGAAATGAAAAAGCACCCATTTCGGGTGCTTTTGGCGCGTAGAGAGGGGGTTGCGCTTTTGCGGGAAAATTGCGAGAAAACTATACCCGAAATTAGCCTAAAAAAAGCCCTTGACTTACAAGGGCTTTTAAGCCATTTTTGATGATAAAAAGAAAACAGTAGGTCGATACGATTGTATCAATCTACTGTTCCTTATTTGAGTTATGGCTCATTCATTAATACAATGAACTGCCGAAAACGGAAATGGTGCTCTTTTGAAGCCAATTTTGTATTATTTTTCGGCTCTATCCAGAAAGGCGGCAATTTCTTCGGCAAAAAGATGACCAAGCTTTATCTCGCTAAGAGAGTCGTAGTGCGGGATATCCGGCGCGCCCTCCGGCTCCTGCGAGCAATCCAGACCGGCAGCAATCGTATCCACGAGAACGTTCATCTCCGACAGCTCTGCGACCTCGTCTTTCCCCCTGTTGACACCCTCATAATAAACCCAGTACATCGGATTTGGAGCAATATAAGCATCAACGAACGCAATGCCGTCTTCCGAGGAATATTTCGAAAATTTCTCTCGGA
>JAZTYG010000024.1:0-4721 GCA_045636845.1 Candidatus Scatosoma sp. | reverse complement strand
TTGCCGTGCAGGATATCTATGAGAGGGTAAAGACGGAATTTCTCGCGCAGGGGTGTTATTTTTTGACGGCGGAAGAGGGGGAGAAGTTGCGTAACTTCACCTTTCAAAACGGAAAGCTCAACGCGCAGGTGGTTGGGCAGAGCGCAAAGCGGATTGCGGAGCTTTGTGGCATACAGGTACGCGATGAAATGAAAATTTTGATTGCGGAAGTGACTTCAACGGGGAGTGATGAGCCGTTTGCACAGGAGAAGCTTTCACCCATTTTGGCAATGTATCGCGCGGAAGATTTTACCGATGCGGTCAAGAAGGCGGACGAGCTGGTTAACCTCGGCGGATTAGGCCATACCGCCGCAATTTATATCGACGAAGGGGGCGCAAAGGAGCGTTTGGCGGAATTTTACGATAGAATGAAGGCATGCCGAATTTTGGTCAATACGCCTGCCGCGCAAGGGGGGATCGGGGATTTGTACAATTTCCGTTTGCCCCCGTCCTTGACCCTTGGTTGCGGTAGTTGGGGTGGAAATAGTGTGTGTGAAAATGTGGGGATAACACAGCTTTTGAACGTAAAAACGGTGGCGGAGCGTAGGGAAAATATGTTGTGGTTTCGCGCGCCCGAAAAGGTGTATTTTAAGCGCGGCTGTCTTTCGCTTGCCTTGAAGGAACTGTCCGATATATACGGGCGAAAGCGCGCCTTTATCGTAACCGATCAATTTTTGTACGAAAACGGTATTGCGAAAAAGGTGATGGATAGTTTGGATAGGTTGGGGATTGCCCATACCGAATTTTTTGAGGTAACGCCCGACCCTACCCTTGCGTGTACGTTGGAAGGGGCGAAGCGTGCGCGCGCATTTTCACCCGACGTGATTATCGCGGTGGGCGGCGGCTCTCCGATGGACGCGGCGAAGATTATTTGGACGTTGTATGAGCATCCCGAAACGAGGTTTGAGGATCTTGCAATGCGATTTATGGATATTCGAAAGCGTGTGCAGGCTTTCCCGAAAATGGGGAAGAAATCGATATTCGTTGCGATACCGACAACAGCAGGGACGGGGAGTGAAGTGACACCGTTTGCCGTGATTACGGATGAACGAACGGGGGAGAAATACCCGCTTGCCGATTATGAATTGATGCCGACGATGGCGGTTTGCGACGTCGATTTGATGCTCGATATTCCTAAAAAATTGACGGCGTATGCCGGCTATGATGCGCTTTCACACGCGATAGAGGCGGTAGCGAGTGTGTTGGCGTCCGATTACACCAACGGGTTGGCTTTTGAGGCGATTTATCTACTCAACGCATACCTGCCCCTTGCCTTTGAACGTGGTAGGGGGGATATTTTGGCGCGTGAAAAGGTGGCGAACGCGGCGACGATGGCAGGCATGGCGTTTGCGAATGCCTTTTTGGGGATATGCCATTCGTTGGCGCATAAGCTCGGCGCGCGGTGGCACTTGCCCCACGGTTTATCCAACGCATTGCTTTTATCTGAGGTGATGAAATTTCACGCCTCACCCAGACCTCAAAAGATGGGGACTTTCCCTCAATACGCTTACCCCGATTGCTTGTCGAGATATGCAAGGGTGGCGAGGTATATCGGTTGCCAAGGGGAAACGGACGAGGCGTTGTTTGAGGGGTTGCTTGCGCGGTTGGAAGAGATAAAGGCGACGCTTGGTATCCCGAAAACGATCAAAGAGGCGTTGGGTGCGGAAGTGAGTGAAAAGGACTTTTTAGAGAGCTTGGATAAGTTGAGCCGCGACGCATTTGACGATCAATGTACGGGCGCAAACCCGAGGTATCCGTTGGTGGAAGAGATAAGGGAGATTTACCTGCGCGCTTATTGCGGGGAGTAAACGTTTCACAATTGTTGTATAGTCAACATGTAGGGGTGTAAATATGCACAAAGGGGCAATTTTGCCCCTTTTTTCCTTATTCTATTAAGGAAATTATACAAAAAAATGGACTTTTTTTGCCGTAGTACTTGATTTAAGGGGAAAAAAATGGTATAATAAATTGCCGAATAGTGGCAAGTACAATTTGCGAAAGGTTTTTATGGCAAAAGATCAAAAGAACAAAAAGAAAAAACAAAAGTGGATTAAGTTCCGTCACCGTATCGTTTGGGGTGCGGCGTATTGTTTCATATACCCTTATACTTTGTGGAAGTATCGGGTAAAAATTAAGAAGTACAAAGAAAAGAAAAAACGCCCGATGGTGGTGTTGTTTAACCATCAAACGGGACTTGATCAATTCGTTGTTGGCGCAGGGTTCCAAGGCCCTGTATATTTCGTTGCAAGCGAAGATTTATTCTCGAACGGTAAAATTTCGAGATTGTTAGAGTGGGCGATTGCGCCTATTCCTATCAAGAAACAAGCGACCGACGCGCGCGCGGTGTTGAATTGTATGCGCGTTATGAAAGAGGGCGGCACGATTGCGCTTTCACCCGAAGGAAACCGTACTTTTAGCGGAAAAACGGAATATATCAAGCCTGCAATTGTTGGCTTGGTGCGTACCTTAAAGGCGCCGTTGGTGCTTTACCGTATCGAAGGCGGCTACGGGGTGCATCCTCGTTGGAGCGACGTAATTCGCCGCGGTAAGATGCGCGCCTATACCTATAAGGTGATTGAGCCTGAGGAATATAAGGCAATGTCGGACGACGAGCTTTACACGCAAATCGTGGAAGGCTTGTATGTCAACGAAGGTTGTGTCGATACGCCGTACAAGAAGAAAAATCTTGCGGAGTATTTGGAACGCGCGTATTATGTTTGTCCTGATTGCGGATTGACGGAATTTGTGAGCAAGAAGGATATCGTTACCTGTAAGAAATGCGGTAAAACTGCGCGGTACTGCGAGGATAAGACCTTGCAGGGGGTAAATTGCGAATGGCCGTTCCGTTTTACCACCGATTGGTACGATTATCAAAGCAGTTATATCAACGGTTTGAATTTGGTGGAACGCGCGGAAGAGCTTTTGTACACCGACAAGGCGAGGTTCTCCGAGGTGAAGCTTTACGACCGTAAATACCTGCTTTCGACGGATGCCGAGGTGCGTTTATATGGCGGTAAAATCACCGTTAGAGTCGGCGAAGATACATATGAATTCCCGTTTGACGAAGTTTCTACCGTATCGGTGCTTGGCAAAAATAAAGTCAATATTTATCATGAAGGCAAGCTGTATCAATTAAAGGGCGATAAGCGTTTTAACGGCGTGAAGTTCGTACAGCTTTGCTATCGTTACAAGAACATTGTAAAAGGAGAAGAAAATGGCGAATTTTTGGGACTTTAGTGTGTGGGGCGGCTTGAATGTAGTCGCAATATTACTCGTAACCCTATTGATTGCAAACGGGTTAAAGCGTTCAATCGGCGTTTTGAGAAGGTCGTTGATCCCTACCTCGGTGTTGGGGGGCTTGATGCTCCTTGCGGTGGCAACAGGGTATCGCGCAATTACGGGGAACGTAATGTTCGACGAGCCTTTCTTTGGTGGCAACGGTATGTCGATGATGGAAATTATCACCTACCACGCTTTGGCGCTTGGGTTTATCGCAAGCACCTTGAAATCGTCCGATAAAAAGATGACGAAACAGCGTAGCGTTGAGGTGTTTAATACGGGCGTTACGACGGTTGCAACCTATCTTATGCAAGCGGTGCTTGGGTTTGGTATCACGCTGCTGGTTGCTTTGATTGTAAAAGATTTCTTCCAAGCGGCAGGCGTTTTGTTGCCCTTCGGTTTCGGTCAAGGTACGGGGCAGGCGTTGAACTACGGCGGTATCTATGAGGATCTTGGCTTTACAGGCGGTAGAAGTTTTGGCTTGACGGTTGCGGCGCTTGGGTTCTTGAGCGCGAGCCTCGGCGGTGTAATTCACTTGTCAATCTTAAAGAGAAAGGGCAAGGTGAAGGTTGTTGAAGAGGTGGACGAAAAGTTGTCGGGCGAAGAGGTGCAGCCGAAAGGGGAAATCCCCATGAACGGCGGTTTGGATAAGTTGACGGTGCAAATCGGCTTTATCGTCGGTACATATATGTTGACCTTCGTGGCGATGTATTTCTTGGGTGAACTTTTACCTGGTATGAAATCGGTTATTTTCGGGTTCAACTTCCTTATCGGCGTGTTGCTCTCCACCCTTGTAAAAGCGGTGTTAAAGGCGTGCCGTAAAATTAAAATTGTGAAAAAGCAGTATTTGAACAATTTCCTTTTGGACCGTTGCTGTAATTTCTTCTTTGATTTGATGGTTATTGCAGGTATCGCGGCAATCCGTTTGGATTTGATGAAAAATTATTGGGGCGTAATGGCAATTCTTGCTGTGGTTGGTCTTGTTAGTACGTATTTGTATAACTATTTCGTGGCGAAAAAGCTCTTCAAGGCGTACAGTGATGAACAATTCTTGGCAATGTACGGTATGTTGACGGGGACGGCTTCTACGGGTATGATTTTGCTTCGTGAAGTGGATCCCGAATTTAAGACCCCCGTTGCGGATAACTTGGTATATCAAAACTTCCCTGCAATCGTCTTTGGTTTCCCGTTGATGCTGTTGGCGAATATGGCACCGAATCAACCGCTGATTACCTGGTTTATTTTGTTGGGCTTCTTTGCGGTGATGAATGTGATTTTGTTCCGCGCACAAATCTTTAAGAAAAAGAAAGCGACCGTGGAAGAAACGGCAGAAGAAGCTGTTGAAACAACGGTAGAAGAGTAAAGTAAAATTATATAAGAAAGCCCCGCGGCGTATGCCGCGG
>JAZTYG010000023.1:0-9329 GCA_045636845.1 Candidatus Scatosoma sp. | reverse complement strand
GATGAATCCCCAAATTCTTACAAATCCACAAATCAAAAAATAATTTCCTGTAAAATTTTACCCCGGGGTCATATCGTCCGCGTTGTATTTTATTGTTTTATTGTGATGGGCAAACTATTTCCCTTGCCCCCCCGCCGCCCCCGCCGAAACCGCCGCCGCCAAAGCCGCCAAAGCTTCCGCCGCCACCGCTTCGTCCAACAAAGCTGCCTGCGCCTTTGCTTGCCGCTTCCGCCGCTATACGCGCCATGGACATCAACATGGAACGGGTCAAACAACGATTGATTAAATAGCAGTCAAAATAGGTCAAATCCGTGGTGGAATAGTACCAGGACGGGGGCTGAATTAAGATATTCTTAAACTTACCCTCCCACTCGTCCGTTACGCCCAACACCTGCGCGTAGGGTAAAACGTGATAATACAATTCGGGGTTTTCTTCCAGCATTACCTTAATTTTATCCTCTTCCGTCACAACGATAAATTCTTTAAAGCCCAAGATATCCTGTAACTCCTTCAAATTTTCTTCCGTGCGCGAAAGCTTACCAGAGGTAATAAAGCCTGCTAAAAATATACCGACGCACAACAACGCTTTTTCATAACCTGTTAAAACGTGTTTCGCCATCGCCGCGATAAACAAGGTACTAAATGCAGCGGCAATCAAAAGCTCTAACAGCAAGAAAAGCCTTCGTTTGCTAGCTTTCCATTTATAGCGGTAATTTTCGACAAAGTAACCGATAAGGGCATTTACACCCAACGGGAAAAGAAAGACCACGCCCAACATATAGTAGTATCCGCCGCCGATACGAAGGGAGATAATCAACGGAAGCAGGATTGCCATTACCAACCCCAAAATGGGACCGCTTAAGTAGGTAAAAATTGATTTCGCCTCGTACATGGGTGGCGCATCTGGTACTTGCTTGATTGCCATTTGCGAGGCTTCGTAAAATTTCCCCGTCAATTCCGATACCTTCACACAGCGCCGAGGACTGCCTTCGAGCGCCACTTTTTCGTCCTGCCACGCCATTGCACCGTTGAACAAACCGTTAAACAACGTCTTTTCATACGCCGTTGCCGTTTCGGGCAACACTTCACAAGCGGTAATCAGCATGGGGTCGTTTTCATCCGTAAAATCAATGGTTAAGTACCCCTTGTTAGCGAAGTAGTAAATCATAGAAGTAACGTCTTCGTTGTTGATTGCGCCGTCAATCCATTTGCCCATTTTCATCGGGTCCATGCCCTTGGGGGGCGACAAATTGACCACCGTCACCAGTTCACGCTTGCGTCCAAGCAGCACCGCCGTCAACACGGCAAGCCCTACCGCGACACCCACCCCCACGAGGATTTTCCACATGTCGGATGTAAATAAGCGCGTAGCGTGATACCCTTCCAACAAGCCCGCCGGTAAGGTGAATTGCAGGGTGATACCGCCTGCCACCTTTTCATCATATTTCCCCGAATAGACAAGGCCTAAGCGGTCAGACTTTAACAACAAAGTGGTATCGTCTATCCAAGTTTCCGTTACGATATTATCGTTCTCTTCGCCAAACATATCGGTATAAACCTGCGTAGAGGTCGGTTTTTCAGGAAATCCAACCTGCACCGATACATTGTTCAAAGGCACCATCCAGCCAAAGCCTACCACGTCAATCGACATTCCGCCCTTTATCGTATCCGCGCCCTGTTCCATTAGATAGGTGATTTCATACGTCCAAACCCTACCCAAATCGGCATTTCCGACACAATTAATGTCAATAAAAGGTAAGCCTTCTTCATTGTCCGCTACATAAAAATAGAATGCATCATTCCCCTCGCAGGTCGCTTGGATATTTTCATACCGCGCGCCGTCCGTAGGCAAGGAGCGATAGAACATCGTCAAATCGCTGTCTAAAAAATGTACGCGAATCCGTTCGTAAACCTCTATTTTTCTATCCTCGCGTATGCGCATCTGTACGTCGTATTGCTCAACGTCGAGCTCCGCGTCAACATACCAGTCGGCGGATGCCGTCAACGCGGACATGCCCCCTCCGTTTTGCATTTTTCCCACGCAAGGAAGCAAGCAGGCAAACAACAAAAACAGGCAGAGAAACGCATGCAAAATACGCCGTTTTCTCATCGTTTTCATTATTCCTCTCCTATTAGAAGGATACTTTTACATTTTTACGTTCTTCGGGGCTGTCTAATTCGAAATAATCTCTCTTCGTATATTCTTCGCCCATACGCTTTGCAACGATGTTTGCAGGGAACAATTCCAACTTCGTGTTGAAGGATTTTACCACGCCGTTGTAGTAACGACGGGAGCTTTCCAACTCACCTTCAATGCTCTTAAGCTGTTGCTGTAAATCCATAAAGTTGGTGTTTGCCTTGAGTTCGGGATAGTTTTCGGATACTGCAGTAAACAATGTACGCAAGGAGGAGGACAAACCGTTTGCCGCCGCCATCTTTTCTTCCGCCGTTTTCGCACTCATCGACACATTACGCGCCGCAACTACTTTTTCCAAGGTTTCGCTTTCGTGCTTTGCGTAGCCCTTTACCGTTTCCACAAGATTAGGGATAAGGTCAAAACGCTTTTTCAAGTACACATCGATCGTGGACATACCTTCTTCCACGCGGTTCTTCAAGCGTACAAAATCGTTACGCGTATTTATCCACCAACAAATGATGGAAATTGCCAAAATCAATACGATTGCGCCGACGATAATCGCTACCCAGCCGCCCGTACCAAGTAATAATGTATGTAACATAGTTTTCTCCTTTGGGGTTTCCCCTTTCATTTATACTATTATTATACTATGCAAAAAAATAAAAGTCAATATCTTCACGAAATTTCCACAAAAAAAACGAGCTTTTACCATAAAGGAAAGCCCATTTTTTCTTGTTTGTTTGGTTTTAGCGTTCTGCGCGTCTATTTTTCAACCAAAGCACACCGCCCGTGATAAAGGGCGAGAGAATCAGCCAAAGCGCAGAAAGCGCTATTACCGTGTAAACGATGACCGAGCCTGCAGTACGCGCGCCAGCGAAAATTTTGGACACCAAATTGAAGTCGAACAAACCGAACAAACCCCAGTTTAATGCGCCAAGGATAACCAAAGTATAGGCAATAATGTTTGCAATACGCATATTTTTTCCCTCCTGCAAGCAGTATGCGCTATGCGGTGGAATTTATGCGTTTTTCTTATCTTGACAGGAATTTGCAAAAAAACGGGCGCTGTAAAAGCGTCCGTTTTTCATTTTCACCAAGATATATTCTTATTCGGTACGAAGGGCAACCACAGGGTCTTTCTTCGCCGCCGCGTTGGCAGGGATTAAACCGCTAATCAAGGTCAAACCGATGCTAATGATAATCATTACAATCGCCGAACCGATAGGCAAGCTTGCGAGGGTGGAAATGCCTGTCAAGAAACCCAAAAGCGCATTTACGCCCAAGCAAATGGCATAGCTTACGCCAACGCCGATAAGACCTGCCGTAAGGCCGATGATGAAAGTTTCCGCATTGAACAGGTTTTTGATGTCCTTTTTCCTTGCACCCAAAGAACGCAGGACACCGATTTCCTTAACACGCTCCACAACCGATACGTAGGTGATGATACCGATCATAACCGAGGATACTACAAGGGAAATCGAGGTAAATGCCACCAAAACATAGGTGATTGCGTTGAGCATCGTTTCCACCATGCCCATCATCAAGCCAACCGTATCGGTATATTTTACCTGCTTTTCTTCCTCGTGCGTATCATTCCACGCTTCTAAATATTCCAACAACAACGCTTTCGTGGGGAAACTTTCGGTGTAAATGCCGATAGTCGAGATGCTATTGATTGCGCCGAGTGCGCGTTTCATCGTCGTATAATCTTTCGTCAATACCGCCTGCATCGTATAGGTTTGCAGGTTTTCAGCCGTGAAACTGAGACTGGCAAGGTTCGCTTCGTCGTTCACCCATTGACAAATTTCCGATTGCATATTTGCCGCGATATAATCGTCCACTACCTTTTCCGTCAAGTTCAAGCCGCTGGAAAGACACCCCGAGCTTCTATCCTGTTTCAAGCGCAACACAGCCGAAATCTTAATCGACGCGCCGTTCGCTTTGCCGTTTTTATCCGTATTCACCGCGAGGCTATCGCGCGTGCTTGCGTAGGTGAACGCATACCTGCCCCCATCGTTTTTAGTATAAACCGCATCATTGTTAAACAAAGTATATTCCTGTTCGAAAATTCTTTGGAAAGGAATGGGGTCGGTTGCTTGGTTGTCTTTCGAGTAGAGTGCAGTGAAAAATTCCTCTTCCGTCAAAAGCCCCAACTGTACCAAGGTGAGGTCGGTAACGTCATTGTTGTCCCCGATAACAAGCACCGCCTCGTTTGCATTTTTCGGAAATTCACCGCCGATTACGTCGTACTGCGTTAACACATACTCGCTAAAGCGTTCGTCGGTAAAATCTGCCGTCCCAGGCATTTTGTTGACAACCGAGCCTAAATATTCAACAAGGGGCGCAAGCTGCGCGTACTGCTTATCTTCCGTTTTATCCATTTCATTGAGCTTGTTCACATAGGCCGATTTCAAGGAGGAAAGGGATAAAATTTGCTCTGTTTCTTTCCCGTCCGTCCCGGTCATTTTTACCTTTGTATAAAGGTTGCTGGCAACCTCTTCGCCGTAGCCGTATTGTATCGCGGTATAATATTCCTTCGGCATTGCCTCCAAATACGCGATATATTCGTCCGACAAATCGTTCTTCACCTGCATTCCTTGCGCCATATTCGTCAAGAAGGAGTTTACGTACACTTTATCCTTCAGCTTGCTCAAATCGGGCATTTCATCCCTTGAGGTCATACCTTGCATGATGGCATTGATATCCATCGTTGTTTGGGCAATCTCAATCGGGTTGTAGGAAAGCATATCCTCTTCCGTTTTTAATATGTAATTGTTAAAACCGTTAGAAAGTGCAAGCACCAAGCAAACGCTAATGATACCGATACTGCCTGCAAAGCTCGTCACCATCGTTCTACCTTTTTTCATCAAAAGGTTTTTCGCACTTAAACCAAGCGAAGTCTTAAAGGACATGGAAGATTTTTCACGCGCCTTCTTTTCCGCGCGTTTTGCTTTGCGAGCCGCCTTTTTATCCAAAATCGGGGTTTCTAAAACGGGCAATTCTTCCACAGCCGTTTCCGTCACAGGAGTAGTGCCGTCTAAGTTGTTTGGCATTTCATCCCATACCTGCCCTGCCTCTCCGTGGTAAGGGTTGCTGTCGGAAAGCACCAAACCGTCTTGCAAACGCACGATACGGGTGGAATATTCTTCCGCGAGTTCGGGGTTGTGCGTAACCATGATAACAAGGCGCTCACCTGCGATTTCACGGATCAAATCCATGATTTGTACACTCGTTACCGTATCCAACGCACCCGTCGGTTCGTCCGCCAAGAGAATTTCGGGGTTGTTCACCAACGCGCGCGCAATCGCAACACGTTGCATTTGACCGCCCGAAAGTTGGTTGGGTCTTTTGTTGACTTCCTTTTCAAGACCTACCTTTTTAAGCGCCTCCAACGCGCGGCGGCGTCTTTCTTCACGCGACACCCCTGCAATCGTCAACGCAATTTCTACGTTGCCAAGCACCGATTGATGAGGAATGAGGTTGTACGATTGAAAAACAAAGCCGATACGGTGGTTACGATACACGTCCCAGTCGTGGTCCTTGTAATCCTTCGTCGATTTTCCGCAAATCACCAAATCGCCCGAGGTATATTGATCCAAACCGCCGATAATGTTGAGTAGTGTAGTTTTACCGCAGCCCGACGGACCAAGAATGGACACGAACTCGTTTTCACGGAAGTGTAAATCTACCCCTTTCAACGCCTGTACCGTTAACCCTGCCGTCTTATAATCTTTTTGAATTCCTTTTAATTGTAACATTTTTTCACCTATTACATTTTACTTTCTTAACATTTTTGATAAAAAACAGGGAGGTTGCCCTCCCTTACCGCCATTTATTTGGTGTATTTTCTCTTCGCTACAAAGTCCGCTCGCTCAACAACCGCAAGTTCGCAAAATTCTTCAAAAGCCGCACACATATTGTTGAACTTTTCCACGCCGAATTTATCCACCACTCTACCGACGAAATCCACGCAAACCTCTAAATCTTTCCCGTAGGTTTCCAACGCCTCGTCCGTAATTTCGATATATGCAATTTTTCTATCCACCTCATCCGCAACGCGTTTTAAGATTTTTTGCGCCTCTAAACGATTGACAATTTGCGATACCGCGGAACGGGTAATGCCTAACAACTGAGCAAGTTGGGTGGAAATTAAACGTTTTCCTACATAACGGGATGCCATAATTTCACCGATCATACGCATTTCCGTATTATTGAAACGGGTCGATTTGTCCGCAATCGACAGATTATCCATGTTTTTCATCATCGTGAAAATGCTGTTAAGGTATTTTTCATTTCCCGTTGCGTTCTTTTCTGTCTTAAGATCTTTCGTTCTGCTAGCCATAGAAAAACTCCCATCCATTGTATTTACTCCGTTATTATACTACTTTTTTATTATTTTGTCAATATTTGTAAAGCTGCTACGCAATATTTTCGCCTATTTTTCACATTATATTCTACGCGCGTGATATTTTTCGTATAACTATGTGAAAAAATAGTAAATTTTTTCTAATAATTTTCACAAAAGGCTTGTCAAAAACCTTGAAAGGTGCTAAAATGGTAAAAACACGACATTTGGTCGCTCATTTTTTGGAGTATTTATGGAAAAATTGAACGCATTTTTACAAAAATCCTACACCGCTTTCCATGCCGTTGAAAACGCAAAGGCATTGTTGGACGAGCAGGGCTTTACCCCCCTTTCCGAACAGTCTGACTGGAACTTGGAAGAGGGTGGGAAATATTATGTGACCCGTGATGGCGCAATCATTGCCTTCACCGTAGGGACTTTAAGCGAATTTTCGTATAAAATCGTTGCTTCGCACACCGATTCCCCTGCGTTGAAGTTGAAGGAAAACCCCGTACAAAAGTCTGCCTTCTACACGACCTTGAATGTGGAAACCTACGGCGGTGGGCTTTGGTACAGTTTCTTGGATAAGCCTTTGAAGATTGCAGGGCGCGTGGTAAAACGCGAGGGCAACCGTCTCACGATGAAAAATGTCCTTTCCCCTTTCACCGTGTCTATCCCTTCGGTGGCAATCCATCAAAACCGTGAGGCAAACGACAAGCTTTCGTTAAATCCTCAAATCGATTTGCAGGCCCTTCTTGGTATGGCAAGCGAGGTAGAAAACAGCGAAACGTTGATTGAAAAAATCGCAGGCGAAGGGGTACTTTCCTACGATTTATACCTCGTGAACGCAGACATGCCCTATTCGTTTGGTGTAAATGATGAATTTTTGGCATCTCCCCGTATCGATAATTTAACGAGCGTTTTTGCCTCCTTGAACACCCTTTCCCCCAACGAAGAACGGGTAGGCATTTGCGTAGCCGCTTGTCTTGACAACGAAGAAATCGGCAACAATACCGCGCAGGGCGCAGGCGGTAATTTCTTGGAGAGCGTACTTCGTAGAATTGCTTATTCCTTCCGCTTTGACGATAGCGAATATTATCAGGCGCTTAGCAACTCCTTCTTGTTATCGGTAGATAACGCGCACGCGGTACATCCCAACCACCCCGAAAAATCGGATACAACCAACAAGACAGTGATGGGTGGCGGTATCGTTATTAAAAACCACGCAAACAAAGCGTATGTGACGGATGCCCTTTCTTCCGCGATGGTGAAAATGGTGTTTGACAATGCGGATGTGAAATATCAAGTATTTTTCAACCGTTCGGACGTGAGAAGCGGCGGCACGCTTGGTACGCAAATTGCGCGTAGCTTCGGTATCCCCGGTGTGGATATCGGGTTGCCTCAGCTTGCAATGCACTCCTCTTGCGAATGTTTCAAGAAAAATGATTACGAAGAAATGGAAAAGGGTATCTCCGCTTTCTATGCGGCTAAATTTTCTCGTAACGAAAACGAAATTTCCATCGATTAAACCTATCTTGTAAAATAAAAAAGCTGTTGCGATTGCAACAGCTTTTTTTCATTTCAACGCGTACATGGTACGCTTATTTGCTTGAGTCAACGCGAACGGTTGATTTTTGAGTTATCAAGAATTAACGAAAAAAACGCAAGAAAGATAAGTGATACGCGCGGGCGCATACCCTCTGTGGTATGTAACCAAGCACATCACGCCGAATTTTGCAGTGTTTTTCCGTTAAAAATCAACCGAGTAAGGCGGCGAGACCTTTATTTAATGAATGCGCGGAATGCCAAGTAGGTTTCGTAAACGTCTGCTTTGGAAACCACTTCGTAAGGCGCGTGCATGGAGATAACCGCAACACCGATATCGATGGTGCTAATGTTCATATTTGCGATGAACTTTGCAACCGTACCGCCGCCGCCTACGTCAACCTTACCAAGTTCGCCCGTTTGCCAAATAACGCCGTTATCATCGAAGAGCTTACGAAGGTAGCCAACAAATTCTGCATCCGCATCGGAAGAACCACTCTTACCACGAGCGCCCGTAAACTTCGTTACGCCTGCACCGTGAGAAACATAGGTTGCATTTTGCTTTTCCAAAACTTCGGGATAGTTGGGGTCAAAGCCTGCGTTTACGTCTGCGGAAAGACACATAGAGTTTGCACGCATAGCCGCGCAGGATACACCTGCGGATGCCGCGATTTCATCCAAAAGGTCGGTGAAGATTGCACATTGCATACCAGAAACGCCTTCGCTGCCGATTTCTTCTTTGTCCGCAAGCACTACCATAACCGTATTTTCGGTGGAAGCTTCGTCGAACAATGCGGTGTATGCAGGGTAAGAGCAAACGCGGTCGTCGTGACCGTATGCGCCGATTAACGCGCGGTCAAAACCGATATCCTTTGCGTTGTATGCAGGTACGAGGGAGAGCTCTGCGCTCAAGAAATCCGCCTCTTCCATGCCGTATTTATCGTGGAGAATTTTAAGTACGTTTTCTTTAACCGTCTTATCCTTATCGTCGCTTGCCGCCGTGTAAGGGATATTGCCGAGCCAAATATTCAAGCCTTCCCCTTCGATGGCTTCGCCGAGGGGTCTTGCGTTCTGTTTTGCCGCCAAGTGCGGAAGCAAATCACTGATGTAGAATACGGGATCGTTATCGTCTTCCCCGATACGAACCTCCAACTTGTCGCCGTTTTTCAAGATAACCGCGCCGTGTAATGCAAGGGGAATGGTTGCCCATTGATATTTACGGATACCGCCGTAGTAGTGCGTTTTCGCAAACGCGATGTTATCTTTTTCATACAAAGGCACTTGTTTCAAATCGATACGAGG
>JAZTYG010000022.1:0-8942 GCA_045636845.1 Candidatus Scatosoma sp. | reverse complement strand
CGTTGTTTACCATAAAAACAAGGGGGGCAGGTATCAAATGAACGAGTTTTTACCTCATTCCCTTATTCTTCATCTGCCACAGGGGTTTCGTCCACTTCATCGTCCAAAACCACCGTTTCTTCTACTTCTTCCACTTCCGTTTCGCCTGCCAAATCTTCGGGGCTTAAATCCGCCGCCGTTTCTTCGGGAGCTTGCGTTTCCGCTTCATCGTCGCGTTCGGTGATGTCAACCGTTGCAACTTCGCTATCCTTAACGTTCATTACACGAACACCGCGCGTACTTCTGCCGATACAGCTAATTGCGTCTGCGTGCATACGGATAATCGTACCGCCCGTCGTAATAATCATAATATCGTTTTCATCCGTTACATCTTTGAGGTTTACAAGGTAGCCCGTCTTTTCGTTGAACAAGCCTGCCTTAATACCCTTACCGCCGCGGCTCTGCAAACGGTAGTCCTCTACCTTCGAGCGTTTACCATAACCAAGCGAGGTCAAGGTGAACAAGTCTTTTGTAGGGTCGATAATCAACATATCTACCACAATATCTTCTTTGCTAAGAGTAATCGC
This sequence comes from Candidatus Scatosoma sp., assembly GCA_045636845.1. Classification (GTDB taxonomy): domain Bacteria; phylum Bacillota; class Clostridia; order Christensenellales; family Borkfalkiaceae; genus Scatosoma. The sequence continues at coordinate 8,376 of JAZTYG010000022.1, read as the reverse complement.
CTTAACACCCTGCGTGCCTCTACCCGTAGGACGTACGTCCGTTTCCGCGAAGCGGATACACTTACCGCCGCGAGATGCGATGAGGATTTCGTTTTCGCCTGTCGTGAAATTAACCCCGATCAAGCGATCATTTTCTTGCAGCTTAATGGCGATTTTACCGTTCTTCGCGATACGCTTAAATTCGTCGGTGTGCGTTTTCTTGATAAGACCCTTTTCGGTTGCCATAACAAGGTAGCCGTCCACACTTTCCGCAACGGGAAGTACCGCCTCAATCTTTTCGCCTGCGTCAAGCTGTACAATGTTGACAACAGCTCTGCCTCTTGCGATACGGTTCGCTTCGGGGATTTCGTAACCCTTAATCGAGTACACTTTACCCTTCGAAGAGAACAACAAGATGGGATCGTGCGTGCAGCATACGAACATTTTTTCCACATAGTCCTCGTCTTTCGGTCTATGTCCCGTAATACCTCTACCGCCGCGGCCCTGTGCTTTGTATTCGTCAACGGGCAAACGCTTGATATAACCGCCATGGGTAATCGTGATAACGATATCTTCTCTATCGATAAGGTCTTCGTCGTCGATATTGCCGTAGTCCACGGAGATTTCCGTCTTTCTGGGGGAAGGATATTTTTCTTTGATCGTGGTCAAGTCCTCGCGGATGATTGCCATTACGCGGCTTTCGTTTGCGAGAATGTCCTTCAAGTCCGCAATCGTCAAGCGAAGGTTGTTCAATTCTTCCTTTAACTTTTCAACTTCCAACGAGGTCAATCTTTGAAGTCTCATTTCAAGGATAGCAATCGCTTGCTTTTCATCAAGTTCAAATGCCGAGGTCAAGCCTGCAACCGCCGCGTTTCTATCCGCGGAAGCCTTAATGATGCGGATAACTTCGTCCACGTTCGCAAGAGCAAGTACCAAACCTGCGATGATATGCGCGCGTTCTTCCGTTTTATTGAGGTCAAAACGAGTTCTGCGCGTGATAACTTCCTTTTGGTGTTGGAGATATTGATACAAAATTTCCTGCAGGTTCAAGGTCTTGGGTTCGGTACCGTTTTCAACGAGTGCCAACAAGATGATACCGTCGGAGATTTGCAATTTCGTTTTCTTGTACAAGGTGTTCAAAACAACCTGCGCGTTCGCATCCTTTTTACATTCGATTACAATACGCATACCGTCACGGCCCGATTCGTCGCGAATGTCAGAGATGCCTTCCAAACGCTTGTCGTTTACCATGTCCGCAATCGTCTTAATAAGCTGCGCTTTGTTTACCTGGTAAGGAATTTCCGTTACAACGATACGGGAGCGAACGTTTGCGCCTGTGCCGTATTCTTCAATGTCGCATTTCGAACGAATGATAAGGTTGCCTTGACCGGTGCGGTAAGCGCGCTTGATACCGCTTCTGCCCATGATAATACCGCCCGTGGGGAAGTCGGGGGCAGGGATGTATTCCATCAACTCATCCACCGTAATATCGGGGTTATCAATCATAGCAATCGTACCGTCGATAACTTCCGCAAGGTTGTGGGGAGGGATATTCGTTGCCATACCTACCGCGATACCGTCCGCGCCGTTTACAAGCAAGTTAGGATATCTTGCAGGCAATACGGTGGGTTCCATTTCCGTACCGTCGAAGTTGGGGATCAAGTCCACCGTTTCCTTATCAAGGTCACGGAGCATTTCCGCCGCGAGCTTGGTGAGCTTTGCTTCCGTATAACGCATTGCAGCAGCGCTGTCGCCATCAACCGAACCAAAGTTACCGTGACCGAAAACAAGGGGGAAATTGATGGTGAATTCTTGCGCCAAACGCACAAGGGCATCATATACCGAGCTGTCGCCGTGAGGGTGATATTTACCCATACAGTCACCGACAATACGGGCGCACTTTCTTGTTGCCTTATCGTTGTAAAGCCCCATTTCATGCATCGAATATAAAATTCTTCTATGAACAGGCTTCAAACCGTCGCGAACATCGGGGATAGCACGAGATTTATTTACCGCCATTGCATAAGCAATGAACGAGCGTTTTAACTCATCGTCTACCTCAATGTCGAGGTATTTAGTCATTTCGAGAGTTTTCTTAAACTCCTCGGTTAATTCCGGGCTGGTTTCTTTCTTAGCCATTTTCTCACTCCTTAACCTTATTGATTAAACGTCCAAATCGGTTACCAAGGAAGCATTCTCTTCGATAAACTTCCTTCTAAGTTCAGGGTTTTCACCCATGAGCATGGTGAACATCTGGTCCGCTTCCGCTGCGTCCTTCATGGTTACACGGATAAGCGTACGGGTTGCAGGGTTCATCGTGGTTTCCCAAAGCTGTTCCTTGCTCATTTCACCCAAACCTTTATAACGCTGGTATTCAACCTTACCCGTTACCGTCTTGTCAAATTCAAGTCTTTCTTCTTCCGAATAGAGATATACGTCCTCGCGGCCTTTGATGCTTGCCTTGTAAAGGGGCGGCTTCGCAGAATATACGTGGCCGTGTTCAATCAAGGGACGCATATAACGGAACAAGAAGGTATACAAAAGGATACGAATGTGTGCACCGTCGACGTCGGCATCGGTCATGGAGATAATTCTATCATAACGAAGCTTGCTTTCATCAAAATCATCTAAGATACCGCAACCAAATGCCGTAATCATCGATTTAATTTCTTCATTTTCGAGTACACGGTTCAAGCGCACCTTTTCTACGTTGAGGATTTTACCACGCAAAGGCAAAATTGCTTGGAAACGTCTATCACGGCCCTGTTTTGCCGTACCGCCTGCCGAGTCGCCCTCTACGATGTAAATTTCGCAAAGCTCACTTCTTCTATCCGAGCAGTCCGCCAACTTACCAGGAAGAGTGGTCGAACCCAAAACACCCTTTCTTCTCGTCAAATCACGCGCGCTTCTTGCCGCATCACGCGCCTTTTGTGCGGTGATACAACGAAGCACCAACTCTTTTGCGACGGAAGGGTTTTCTTCCAAGAAGGTAGCCATGTGTTCGGTCACGCACTTGTTTACGAATACACGAATGGTGGAGTTGTTCAACTTGTCCTTCGTCTGCGATTCAAACTGCGCGTTGATCAGTTTTACGGATACAACTGCCGTGATACCTTCACGCACATCTTCACCCGTTAATTTATCGTTGTCTTTCAAAATATTAAGGCGTTTACCAGCTTCGTTGATTACCTTCGTCAAAGCCATCTTCAAGCCCTCTACATGCGTACCGCCGTCAATCGTGTTAACGTTGTTTGCGTAGCTGTAAATAACTTCGTTGTACGATTCATTATACTGAATAGCTACTTCACAAACGGTATCGCCTTCCTGTTCTTCAAAGTAAACGGGCGCAGGGAACAACAATTCCTCACGGTTCTTGTTGAGTTCCTCTACAAACGAACAAATACCGCCTTCATAGCAGAAGGAATCTTCCTGTTCTTGCCCTTCTCTTGCATCTTTCAAGGTGATGCGAAGGCCTTTGTTGAGGTAAGCAAGCTCACGAAGCCTGCCCTTTAAGGTATCGTAGTTGAAGATAACCGTTTCAAAGATATCCGCGTCAGGCATAAAGGTAACGATTGTACCCATATCGTCCGTTTCGCCGATAACCTGCACACTGCGCTGAGGTACGCCGCGGTTATAAACCTGTTTGAAGATTTTACCTTCATGGCGAACTTCCGCTTCCAACCATTCGGACAAAGCGTTTACCGCTTTTACACCTACACCGTGCAAACCGCTGGATACCTTGTAACCCGAATCGCCGCCGAATTTACCGCCTGCGTTTACCTTGGTGAATACGACTTCTAACGTGGAAATACCTTCCTTCGGGTGAATGCCCGTAGGGATACCGCGGCCGTTGTCCTGTACGGTACAGCTGCCGTCATTGTTAATCGTCACCTCGATATGGGTACAATACCCTGCCAACGCTTCGTCGATGGAGTTGTCAACAACCTCGTGTACAAGGTGGTGCAAGCCCTTCGCATCCGTCGAGGAAATGTACATACCCGGACGTATTCTAATGTGCTCTAAACCGTCTAATACTTGGATTTGCTCCGCGCCGTATTCGGCTTCTACTCTTTCCGCCATAGCATTTATTCTCCGTTCCGCTTTCCCTTTTAATAAAAGGGAAAATCGTTATTTTACTTCACCATTATACCATACTTTTTTATAAATGTACAGCGTTTAACGAAAGTTTTTTACGCGCGCGCGTAATATTTTTGTATTTTCCCCAAAAAAACCTCAGAAATTGCCCCTAAAATGAAAAATCTACTCCTTTCTCGCGTAAAATCACCACCCCTGTCCCTTCGATAAAAAATAGCCCCCTTTTTCGCGTCTTTTCCTTTTTTCACGTTTTCGAGGCGCGAAATCGGAAATTTTTACATTTTTACCTCATATGCCTTTCCTGTTGATTGACTTTTGCAAATAAGAGTGTTATAATGATGGACGAGCTTAAAAAAAGATAAATTTTGACACATTTTGCTTGTTTTTTGAAAACGCAAGCCTAAAATATGGCGGTATAATATAAAAAAGACTTTTCACGGAGAAATGATTATGGAAAAGAAAATTTTCACGGTTGCCATCATCGGTGTAGGTGCGCGCGGCGCAGATGCTTACGGTTGGCAAATTCACGATGCAAAAGATAAATTTAAGATTGTTGCCCTTTGCGATTTGAGGGAAGAACGCCTTGAACGCTACGGCAAAAAATTCGAAGTTCCTACAGAGGCTTGCTTTACGGATGAAAATGAATTTTTCAAAGAAAAACGCGCAGACCTTTTGTTGGTTGCAACGCAGGATAAGGACCACGTTGGACATTGCTTGAAAGGGTTTGCGCTCGGTTACGACATTATGACCGAAAAACCCTTGACGGATAAGAAGGAAGAATGTGACCTCTTGCTCAAGGCTCAACAGGAAGCAGGCACGAAGGCGTTGGTTTGCCACGTTTTGCGTTACGCCCCTGCGTTTGTTAAGGCAAAAGAAATCATCGAAAGCGGCGCTATTGGTAAACTCGTTGCCATCAACGCGTTGGAACGCGTAGCTTACTGGCACCAAGCACACAGCTACGTGCGCGGTAACTGGCGCAATACGGACAGCTCCGCACCCATGATTTTGGCAAAATGCTGTCACGATTTAGACCTTTTACAATGGTATGCAGGTAGTAAATGCTCCAGCATCTCTTCCTTTGGCGACCTTACCTATTTCAAAAAGGAAAATGCACCTGAAGGCGCGGCAAGCCGTTGCCTTGATTGTAAATACGTCGATAGCTGCCCTTACAGCGCCAAGAGAATTTACGTGGATATTTGGCACAAACGCGAATGCCCCACGGATATTTGGCCCTACAACGTTCTCACCACCCCTCCCATCACCGAAGAAAAATTGCGCGAAGCCCTGAAAAACGGACCTTACGGCAGATGCGTGTATGAATGTGACAACAACGTTGTTGACCATCAATTAACCACGATGGCATTTGAAAACGGCGTGAAGGTGACCCTGACCATGACCGGCTTCACCGCACCCGGCGGCAGAAGATACCATTTCCACGGTACGCTTGGCGAGTTGCTTTTAGACGAATTAGATAATTGCCTTACCTTGCATAAATATGGCGAAGAGGCTCAGGTTCTCAATATGGCGGAATTGGAAGACAGCGGTTATGCCCACGGCGGCGGCGACGTATTCCTCATCAAGACCTTGTACGAAGTCTTGGCAGGTACGGCAAAAGCGGAAACGGCGTTTGAGGCGTCAGTAGAAAGCCACTTGATGGGTATTTGCGCGGAAGAATCCCGTTTGAAAGGCGGCGAATTGATTTATATACATAAATAAGTAAAAATTGAAATCGACCTATCGGAAGTTCCGTTAGGTCGATTTTTTAATACTTTTTATTCGGTATCACAAGATTTTTATTGAAATGCCTCTTCAGCAATCTCTAAAATTTCCTCTGCACTTTGCGCGCGAAAGAACCGATCTTTGTAGTTTGCCGCACCGCGTATTCCCTTTACATAGAACGCCGCCATCTTACGCATAAACACCACCAAAAAGCGCTCATCGCATACCTGCCCCGTCCATTTTAACTGTTTTTTGAACATTTCCAGCTTGCTTTCGTTGGGTGTACCCGTCAATTCACAAAAGATTTGCGGGTCAAATAAGGATGCCCTCGCCACCATAACGCCATCCGCACCCGTACGCTCAAGCAGGGTTTCCGCGTCCGCATTTGAGAACACGCCGCCGTTGGCAATCACGGGGATTTTCACCGGCCTTTTCGCCGCGGCAATCTCGTCGTAATTCACTTCGCCTGCATAAATTTTATCCTTCGTTCTGCCGTGAATGGTGATAAGGCTTGCGCCTGCGCCTTCCATGCGCTTTGCAAATTCTTCGGTGATGAGCGTATCCTCTGTAATTCCGATACGGAATTTTACCGTAATCGTCTTACCGCTTTTTACACATTCCTGTACAATTTTTTCTGCCAGCGCAGGGTTTTCCAGCAATGCGCTCCCCTCGCCGTTTTTATAAATCTTCGGTACAGGACAACCCATATTGATATCCACAATGGGAAAGGGCGCAAGCTTTTCATGCTCGCACGCCGCGCGCATAATATCGGGGTCGCTCCCAAAAATTTGCGCCGCGCACACCCCTTCGCATTCGTCCGTGTAAAGAAGCTCCTCGGTATTCTCACTGCCGTACTTCAATCCCTTTGCGCTTACCATTTCCGTATAGCAAAGTCCTGCGCCGTACTCTTTACAGAGCCGACGGAACGCATAGTTCGTATAACCTGCCAAGGGGGCGAGAAATACATTATTTTTTGCGGTTGTATTTTGTATGGTAATGGGTGTTAAACGCATACCTGCCTGCCTCATTTTACTCTTTTTGCTTGTTTTAACGCCTTTTTTGCCTTGACGTAATATTCATCCCATTCCGCCTCGGAAAGCTCGGTTACCACCTTACCATCCGCAAGCGCCAACGCCTCCGCCTTGGTAAAACGCGCCGCAAAACGGTCGGTTGCCTCTTTCAATGCCTTTTCGCAATCGCACCCTGCTTTGCGCCCTACGTTCACCGCTGCAAACAACACGTCGCCGATTTCCTTTTCCGCCTCTACCTCGTCGCCTGCTTTATATGCCTCGAAAAACTCCTCAATCTCCGCCCTCAAACGAGTTGCCGCATCTTCCGCCGTAGCAAAATCCATACCGCCTTTCGCCGCGCGTTTTCCCACCTTTTGGGCGCGCATAGCGGCAGGGAAACACTTAGGCACATCGTTTACAGAGTCGGCAAAAGTAACCTGATGTTTCTCCGTCATTTTATTCTTTTCCCACACGGAAAGGGCGCTTTCGCCGTCCGTTGCTTTATCTTCACCAAATACATGGGTATGGCGTGAGATGAGTTTTTGACAAATTGCCGTCGTTATGTCGGTGAGGTTAAACGCACCCATTTCCTCACGCATTACCGCGTGGAAAACCACCTGCAACGCAAGATCCCCTGCCTCTTCCATAATCTTTTCATCGTCGTCTAAATCAATGGCGTCCACCAACTCGTACGCCTCTTCCACCGCCGACATTTTGATACTGTCGTTCGTTTGCACCCTATCCCAAGGACAACCGTTGGGCGCGCGTAAACGATAGACAATTTCTTTCAAATCTTCTAAGGTAAAGCGTTGTTTTTCTAGCAAATCTACCGCCTCGATGGATATCGCGGAGGTGTAATCGTACCCTTTTTGACGGTCAAGCTCGTAAAGATACATCTTCTTTGCGTGGCCGCCGTTGAGATATTTCACCACCGTTTCTTCCCCGAAAAGGTCGCCTAAAACCAACTTAATATCACTCGCCAACCCTCTATCGTCCAAATCATACACAATAAGAGGCAGGCTCAAATTCCCTGCCTGTGCGTTTTCCGCAAGCTCATACGCCGATACGGCTGTGTAGGAACAACCCACAAACCCAGCCGCGCGCACCAACGCAGTCGTACGGGAAACCCCATCGATGATTTCCACTTTACCGCGCATGCGCTTGAGGAGCGCCTTAACGGAATTATCTTCCGTCGCCGCGCCATCTACGAGATATACGGCATTTTCACCCCGTTCGGTGACTGCCTTGGCAAGGTTTTTCGCAAGCGTCGCAAAATTGCGGCTGCTTTCGTACACATGGTCCAGGCTCTCGTGCGCGATACCCATTTCCACCACCGTTTGATAAGAGGTGGTATTCGCCGTACGCACCACAATCGGGCGCCCGTCCTTTACCGCCTGTAACAACGCCGCTTCACCGCGTTTCGTTAAATCATTCTTTTCTACGCCAAGACCTATTACCGTAATCATTCTTTCGCCGTCCTTTTTCTTCGTGTGATATATACATTATACAATAAATCGAGAAGAAAAGCAACCGCATACGCAATATTCGTCGCATATACCAACCCAAAAACCGA
>JAZTYG010000021.1:0-33308 GCA_045636845.1 Candidatus Scatosoma sp. | reverse complement strand
GATGGTTCGGAAAAAAGCTCGTATTCGGAGACTGTGAATGGGTACACCTTAAGCATAACGGGTGGCTCAAAAATGTACACGGGCGCACGCGATAATAAAGGTAATTCTTGCATCAAGTTGGGTACGAGCAGCGCAGTAGGTAAATTTTCGTTTACTGTACCCAATGATGTAGCTTCCGTTGTTATTTATGTTGCAAAATATAAGGCTAACACCTCGAAAGTTACGATTAATGGGACCACGACAACACTTACAAAAAGCTCTAACAACGGCGAGTATGATGCAATTACGGTTGATACTAGTACGACAAAGACGGTAAGCCTTACTACGGTGTCGGGTGGGTATCGTGCCATGGTGAACACCATTGAATTTGTTATCCCTGCGGCAGAGGGTAGTTGTGAACATACGAATATCACCACCACTACAAAGGATGCAACTTGTACGGAAGATGGTAGTACGGTTGTTACTTGTAAGGATTGTGATTATGTTGAGACGAAAACCATTTCTGCAAAGGGGCATAAGTATAACGATGTAGAAAATGGCATTATTGAAGAACCTACTTGTATAAAAGTTGGTAAGAAGCAGGTAGAATGTGATAACTGCGGTGACATAAAAGAGGAAGATATTCCTATGACGAAGCACTCCTATGTAGCGGGTGTATGTTCTGGTTGTGGTGAATTTTTGCCTGAGGAAAGCACACTTACTTTTGATAATAAGGCAAAGCGTACGAATTTTTCTACGGAACAACAAGTTTGGGAGGAAAATAATATAATTCTTACAAACGATAAGGGAGGTAGCACGAATCCTGTTGCCGATTATGCAAACCCTGCTCGTTTTTATCAAAATTCCTCAATTATCATTGAATATGTAGGGAATATCGCAAAAATTGTTTTTAATTGTAACACTTCGAGTCATGCGACGGCATTGAAGAATTCTATCGGTGCAACGGCAACGGTAAACGATAAAGGGGTTACGGTTTTGTTGGATGGGTCTTCTAATACATATACGATTGCTAAATTGACGGCACAGGTTCGTATGGACTCCTTAATCGTAACATTAGTTAAAAAAGCAGAAGTAGGTTGTGCGCATGAGAATGTAACAACAACGACGGTAAATGCTACTTGCACGACCGATGGTAGTAAAACGGTTATGTGTGTTGATTGCGGTGGGCAAGTTGGCGAAACAGTAGTTCTTCCTGCGCTTGGGCATAACTACATAGATAATGTATGTGAAAATTGCGAAAAAGTAGATCCTGCTTCGATTGTATATGATGGATATTATTATCTTTCCATTAACGGTAAATATGCTGGCGAAAAAGACGGCAATTACTATAAACTCTTTGATAATGAGCCTGCAACTTTGGATTTGAATTATGTTTTCTATTTTGTAAAAAATGGCGAAACATATGATATGTATAATGTAAAGGCTGGGCTTATCGAAGAGGGTGTAACCCTGGAAACGCAAGAAGATTACACTGTGTACATTAAAAACGGCGAGGGTAAAATTCTTTCCCATAATACAACGTATACGACTTATCAACGTCTTGGTTTCTATGCGTCTACGAATAGCTATCCTAGAAATATTACCTTGACGCCTGTGGAACTTGCAAATATCGGCACTGTGAGTGTTACAATCGGCGCGGATATTACGCTTAACTACTATGTAAACATGAGCGATGATTTCGCGGAAGCAAGAATGTTCTTTACCGTGGGCGAAACGACCGTGGATGTAGATGGTGAAAAAGACGGTGAAAGATATAAATTCTCCCTTCCGATTCCCCCTCAATATATGGTGGATAACGTGAAAGCGGAGCTTAAGTTGGATGAAACCGTATTAGCGGTTAAAGAAAACTTTACCGTTAAAGCGTATGCAACCGAAGTTATGGGGCAGGAAGGTGCGTCCAACGAATTGAAACAGTTGGTTGTTGATATGCTCCATTATGGGGCGGCGGCTCAAAATTATACGAATCACAACACGGACAACCTTGCCAACGCAGGCGTGGAAGAGGCTGTTTCGACGGCAACCCCTGACTCGACTGATTTTACCTTGGTAAGCAACGAGGCTGTTGATTTCTACCCTGCATATTTCATGGGCGCAGGCGTTCGTTTTGATGGCGAAAACAGCATCTATGTAAAATTAAACACCACTGAAAACGTAACCCTTATCGTAAATAGTACGGAAGTTGCGGTGACGGGTACGACGGTTTATACGGATGGTATTAAAGCGACTGGCTTTGCAGAAACTTACACCTTTGAACTTTACTGTGACGGCGTGTTAATGCAAACGCTTACTTACAGCGTGAATGCATACGCATACGCAAAACAAGGTGAAAGTGCAATGGGCAAGCTTGCTTTGGCGTTGTATCGTTACGGTCAATCGGCAGTAGCGTATAAGGATGCAGAAAATAACTAACGGAGGATTAAAAAAAATGAAAAAATATGAAGAATTTGAATTGAAATTAATCGCCGTTTCTGCACAGGATATCGTTACTATGAGTGGCTTTGACGGTGAAGTGGACAGCGAAGACTTCGGTGATCCCAACTTTGCAAACTAATGCCATGAGAAACAAGATAAAAAATGGGCTGATTGCCCTGCTTGTCACCGTGTTGATGGGAAGTGTTAGCGCGTGTGATTTATTCGAGCTTACAGAAAGCGGATTACAGAGTGATTCTCAAACGGAAAGCGTTTCTTCGGAGACGGTTTCCGTAGGGGATAGCTTTGAAAGCGGTTCTCAAGAACAAGAGAATAGCGAAAACACTCCCACCTCGGATACCTCTGTTGAAACGCCTGACGAAGGTGATAACGAAGATAATTCGGAAGAGAGCGCGGAAAGTATCGACAGCGAGGAGAAAGAGGAAGAAGGGGAGGTTGTTCCTCCTACGGGGGAAAATTCCGCATCGGAAGATAGTACTGAAGACGACGGAACAATTGAGTTACCCGAGATAGAGTTTGATTGAGGTGTGCGATGAAAAAAGCGTTGGCGATTTTACTGACTGTCTTTTTGGCGGTTGGGTTGACGGGGTGCTTGGAAGAGGATTCCTCTACCCCGAAAAAAGAGAGTCAAAAAACGGAAAGCGATATCCCCGAGATTGAACTGCCCGAGGTAAAATTCGATTAAAAGTTATGGTAAAATAAAAAACGCGCGGTGATAAACCGCGCGTTTTAGTTATAGTGAATTGACGGCAAGTCCGCCGTGAATTTCTTTTGCAAAGAGTGAATAGAAAATGATATTTTCGTGAATTGCAAGCCAAAGGCTTGCGTTGTGGCTGATTTTTACAATAACGCAACGCGCCGCGTTGCAATTCGCTGAAAGGTAGTGAAAATTTACACACAAAAGGTGTAATTCACGCCGTAGGCAGTTCACATATATAAATATAGTAAAACCCCACCCGAAAACGGGTGGGGTTTTGCTACCATAAAAATAAATTTAATTAAAACGCTTTGCCAGCAGAACCGAGCACGTTAACGATCTTATGTTTTACCATTTCTTTCATCATTGCACGTGCGTCGCCCAAGTACTGACGAGGGTCAAAGTGTCCAGGGAAATCGTTGTAGTGCTTACGGATAGCTGCCGTGAACGCTACGCGAAGGTCGCTGTCGATATTGATTTTGCAAACTGCCATTTGCGCTGCTTTTCTAAGTTCGGATTCGGGGATACCGATTGCGTCAGGCATGTGGCCGCCGAACTGGTTAACGATAGCAACTTTGTCCTGAGGAACGGAAGATGCACCGTGCAATACGATGGGGAAACCGGGAACGCGTCTGCCGATTTCTTCCAAGATATCCAAACGAAGTTTGGGGTCTTGACCGGGCTTGAACTTGTAAGCGGCGTGGGAAGTACCGATTGCGATTGCAAGGGAGTCGATACCCGTCTTTGCAACAAATTCTTCTACTTCGTCGGGGGAGGTGAAGTGTGCGTGTTCTGCGGAAACGTTAACATCGTCCTCTACGCCAGCAAGCGTGCCGAGTTCCGCTTCTACCACAACACCGTGGTCGTGAGCATATTCAACAACCTTTTTCGTGATCGCGATGTTTTCGTCCCAAGGGTGGGAAGAAGCGTCGATCATTACGGAAGTAAAGCCACCGTCGATGGAAGCCTTGCAGATGTCGAAATCTGCGCCGTGGTCAAGGTGCATAGCGATGGGGATTTCCGTCGTTTCAACAGCAGCTTGAACAAGGTGCTTCAAATAGGTGGGGTTAGCGTATTTTCTTGCGCCTGCGGATACCTGCAAAATAACAGGGGATTTTTCTTCGTTAGCAGCTTCAACGATAGCCTGGATCATTTCCATATTGTTAACGTTGAATGCGCCTACTGCGTATTTTTCCGCATACGCTTTTTTGAACATTTCGGTAGTAGTTACCAAAGGCATAATAATTGTCCTCCAAAAATTTTAACAAGTATATTATAGCGTACTTTTTCAAAAAAGGCAAACAAATAAAGGGTGAGAAACGGAAAAATATGAAAAGGGGAAAATGGAATATTTTTTCCGTGGACGTTCCGCAGGGGAAAATTCTACATTATATAATATATGAAAGGGCGCGCGATGGCGGCGGCGATGGGGGTAAAAGTGGATTTTCCCTTGAAAATTAAAGGGAAAAATAGAAAAAATGTGGAAAAGTAAAAAAAAATTAAAAATTTTCAAAAAAGTTGAAAAATGGCGCTCAAAACAGCTTGACTTAAATTTCGTTTCATAATACAATAAATAAGCAAGTTTGAGGAAACCCCTTGAAAAACCCGTTTTTCCCCGTTAGTTGAACGGATTTTTGACAGCGGCAACCAAGAACGCATACGAATTAAGAAAAAGAAAAAAATATACACGAAATAAGGAGTAACATATTATGAAAACCTATATGGCACACGCCGAAACGGTTGAAAGAAAGTGGTACGTCGTGGACGCAGCTGGGGTTCCCCTTGGCCGTCTTGCTAGCCGTGTCGCTTCCGTATTGCGCGGTAAGAATAAGCCCACCTTCACTCCCAACGTAGATTGCGGTGACTTCGTTATTATCATCAACACCGATAAAGCAGTTCTCACCGGCAAGAAGTTGGAAAACAAATTCTACAGATACCACACCGGTTATATCGGCGGTCTTAAAGAAATTTCCTACAAGAAAATGATGGAAGAAAAGAGTGACCTTGCTGTATATGAAGCGGTTAAGGGTATGTTGCCCAAGAACAGCCTCGGCAGAACGATGTTGAAGAAGCTCAAGGTTTATAAGGGAGCTGAACACAACCACGCTGCACAGAAGCCCGAAGTGCTCAAACTTGACTAAGGAGAGGATTGAAAAATGGCAAAAGCAAATGTTAAAAAGAAACTTCAATTCTGGGGAACCGGTAGAAGAAAGAAGGCTATCGCCCGCGTTCGTCTTATCCCCGGTGGTAATGGTACGATTGTAATCAACGACCGTACGTTTGAAGATTATTTCCCTCAGGGTACTCTTCAATACATCGTTAAGCAACCCCTCGTAGAGGTAAATGCAGAAGCTAAGTACGATGTATTCGTAAACGTAATCGGTGGTGGTTACACCGGTCAGGCAGGTGCTATCCGTCTTGGTATCGCACGTGCATTGCTCGAAGCTGAAGAAAACAGCCGTCCTGCATTGAAGGCAGCAGGTTTCCTTACCCGCGACCCTCGTGCAAAGGAAAGAAAGAAGTACGGTTTGAAGAAAGCTCGTCGTGCTCCTCAGTTCTCGAAGAGATAATGAAAAAACGAACGTACCCTTGTGGTGCGTTCTTTTTTTTATTTTATGAGGAGCAGCAAGACGAGCTTTACCCTAGAAGGGGTCCCCCGAAAATATTTTTCGTAGAAAAAGATTTTTGGGGAGAGGAGAAACAAATGGAAAGCCGAACAATTTATACTAGGTAGAAATTGAGAGGGGACGCAATTTGTTTTGACGACGTGCTCCTCAGTTCTCGAAGAGATAATTTCAGCCTTACGGCAAGCATTACAAAAATTACAGCATCCGTTTTCGGGTGCTGTTTTTTGTTGTATAAAACTTTCATTATCCTATTTACATTTTTACATGGGTATGCTATAATATAAGGAAGAGAAAGTTTGAATTTATCAAACGGGAGTAATATATGAAAAAGTTGACGACGAAAAAGCTAGTCATGACGGCATTGTTTATGGCGCTCACAATGATTGCGACCATGTTTATCCGCATACCTTTACCCTTGGGCTATGTAAACCTTGGTGACGCCTTTATTTTCCTGTCGGTGTTCCTTTTAGGGCCTGTTTGCGGCACAATCGCAGGGGGCGTAGGCGCAGGGCTTGCGGATTTGTTCGGGTATATTACATACGCGCCGGGTACGTTGGTGATAAAATCAGCGATGGCAATTTTAACGTGGCTTATCTACCAAATTTTGAAAAATGCAACGAAAAGAACGGTGCTTGCGGAAATAGCAGGGGGTATCGTGGGTACAATCGTGATGGCGGCGGGATATTTCCTGTATGAAGTTTTACTCTTCACCACCGCAGGCGTAGCCATCTTGAATATGCCGTGGAATCTATTGCAGGGCGGTGTTGGTTTGGCAATTGCTGTGGCTGTGATGCGTGTTTTAAGCGCGACCAAAGTGTTGGATAAGCTTGATTTTTAAGGGTGGATACCGTGAAAAAATTGTCGGAAATGACCTTGGAAGAGCTGTGGCAGTTGTTCCCCATTCGCTTGACCGAATATCAACCCTGCTGGCGGGAATGGTACGCGGAAGAGTCGGATTTTCTAAAAAAAATTTTACCCGATGGGGTAAAAATCCACCATATCGGCAGTACGGCGCTCGGCACCATTTGGGCGAAGCCCATCGTGGATATTTTGGTGGAAATTCCACAATATAGCGACTTTACCGCCTATAAAACCTTACTTGTCAACGGCGGTTATATATGTATGTCGGAAGAAAAAAACAGGCTTTCGTTCAACAAAGGCTATACAGAAAAGGGCTTTGCGGAACGGGTATTCCACCTGCACCTTCGATATGCAGGCGACGATGATGAAGTGTATTTTAGGGATTATTTGATGGAAAATCCCGATATTGCACAGGAATACGAGGCGTTGAAGCTGGGGCTTTGGAAGGAATTTGAATTTAACCGCGACGGTTACACGAACGCAAAAACGGAGTTCGTGCGGACTTATACACAAAAAGCAAGAAAAATATACGATACAAAGGAAGTATAGGGGAATATTATGCAATTTACAATGTGGTCGTTCGGACATATAATTTATATGCTTTCACCGTTTGTGATTTTCGCCGTTATTTACATACTTACGAAGAATAGCTCGCAGAAGGCGAAGGACATTTTGGGGTATGTTTTAGGCGGTATTTCCGTGGCGATTTTAATCGTGCGTAATATCGATATTTACGTCCGTAGCGGGTGGGATTTAGAGGTAATCCCCTTGCAGGTTTGCCACATCGGCAGTGTGGTTGCAGGCTTGGCGTTATTCTTCAAAAATAACTGGTTAAAATTGACCGCTTTTTGTTTTCATCTCATACCTGCCTTCCTGGCAATGGTGTTTGCGGACTCTTTGGTGAACTACGACACCCTGCTCAAAATCAGACCGCAAACCTATATTTGGGGGCATATTTTCATCATTGTTTGCGCCTTATACGGGGTGGTTATCCATCGTCCAAAGCTCACAAAAAAAGACCTGTATCAATCGTTGATTTTTGTCGGCTGTATGGCGGTGGCGGCAATCGTTTGCAACTCCTTGTTTAGAGAATTGCTCGCATGGGAGCCGAACTATTTTTACCTGTATGATTATACGGGCACGCCCTTGAAATTCCTCTACAATGCACTTCCCGCCTCTACCTACGGATGGTTTTCTATCAACTGGTTTTACGTGGGGGTATTGCTGGCGGTGTTCGTCGGGGTGTTCGTGGGGTTGTATTTTCTCGCGAAAATTCTCGTGAAACGGCTGTCCGACAAAGATGTTTATGAAGAAAAATAAATAAAGAATCGAAAAACTGAGCCTTGGAGACTGGTTGTAGGGGCTATTTCCATTTTATTTATCGTATTCATGTGGGCGAAAAAAGACATTGTGTCCATTTACACCACCGCGCCTAAAGACCAAATTTTACCGATGATTGTAACAGTCTTGGCTGTTAGTTTGGTAAAGGTCGCGTTGATTGTAGGGGTGGTTTTCCTTGCCAAGTGGCTGATAGGGAGATTTATTCATAAAAACAAGTGAGAAAGTTGGTATGAACGCAAAATTATTTTTTTCAGCGGTTACAAAATTTCTGCTCGGCATCGTCCTTGTAGGGGTATTGATATTTTTACCTGCATGGAGCTTGTCCTTTTATAGGGGTTGGCTGTTTATGGGGATTTTGTTTATCCCCATGTTCTTGGCAGGCGTGGTGATGATGTGGAAAAATCCCGACCTGTTGAGAAGGCGGTTGGACGCAAAGGAAAAGCAAAAAGAACAGGGCGTTGTGATTAAATTAAGCGGTCTTATGTTCGTGGCAGGGTTTGTACTGGCAGGGTTTGATTTCCGCTTTCAATGGTGGCAATTACCGCCTGTTTGTTCCTATGCGGCGGCAGGGGTTTTCCTTGCTTCCTACGCGATGTGGGCGGTGGTTTTGAAACAAAACGCATATCTGTCTCGTACAATTAAGGTGGAAGAGGGGCAAAAGGTCGTGGATAAAGGGCTTTACGGTATCGTTCGCCACCCGATGTACACGGCGACGATTTTCCTCTTTTTATCCATGCCGTTGGTGCTTGGCTCGATGGTGGCGTTCTTTGTATTTTTACTTTATCCCGTATTGATTGTAACGCGTATTATCTACGAGGAAAAGGTGCTTGAAAAAGAGTTAGACGGGTACGTTGAATACAAGAAGAAAGTTAAATACCGTTTAATTCCGTTTATATGGTAAAAAGGAACAAGGAAATGGCGAGGGCTATTTCCTTGTTTTTTGTATGCGTAATTCGTGCGCGGAGATAAATTTTAGGTAGGCATCGTTGCCTTTATTTTCATTGGAAACGGCAGGTTGCGGAGTGTTTTCGCGAGGGGTTTCGAGTGGAGTTTTGTCGGTGTCCTGAGAGGGAGAATCGAGGGGATTTAACAAAGATTGTAAAAATTGGAATAAACCAAAGGGTTCCATAGAAAAAAAGCCTCCAAAATATAAAAATTTCCGATAAAAAATAAGAAAAGGTTGTCGTTTTTGTTTGATTTAATTGACATTTTGATATATAATAGAGTATGCGATAATATAGTCGGCATATGCTAATCTTTTGCGGAAACCGACAACACGATAAAGGAGTGCTTTCCATGAGGAAAACAGCAAAGAAAATTATTAGCTTGGTAGCAGTAGCTACGCTTTTCGGATCTACGCTTGCGATGACCGCTTGCAATAAAGATTACTACAAAGAAAAGGCGTTGCCTGGCTACACGGCAAGTACAACAGCAACGGAAGCAGGCGTTTCTAACGGCGGCTTTGCGGTTGAAAAGGGCGACTACATTTACTACATCAATGGTAAAGAAGACTACGCGGAAACGAACGTGTACGGCGACGTAACGAAGGGCGCTTTGATGCGTATTAAGAAAACCGACCTCGCTGCAGGCAACTATGAAGCGGCAGATGTGGTTGTACCCATGATGTTCACGGCGCAAAACTACGAAGCAGGTATCTATATCTACGGTGATTACGTATATTATGCAACCCCGACCAGCGATAAGAACATGCAAGGTGAAGTTACCAACTCTTGGATTGACTTCAAGCGTGCAAAGTTGGACGGTTCGGAAACGATGAAGGGTTACTACTTCCGTCTTTCCAACAACGCATCGAAATATCGTTTCGTTGCAGAAGGCGACGTGGTTTACTGCTTGTACGAAGAAGACGGTATGTTGAAATCCTTCAACACCGCTACCGAAACGACGACGGTACTTGTTAGCGGCGCAACCTACTTCTACGACAATAAGGATTTGACCAACGGCAACGTATATTACACGATGGGCGTTACCTTGAACGGTGACACCGATACGCCTACGACGGCTACCTATAACCAGGTATATTGTGTAAATGCGGCGGCTACGGCAACCGTGGATACGAAAAAGGCTTCCTATACCGTAAACGGTAAGACCTACGATTTCGATGAAAAGTGGATGGAAGAGCAAAACGCTAAGGCGAAAGAAACGGCAAAGAAAAACGGCACCGATTATACGCCTACCTATGATTTTGACGATTATTCGACCTACCCGTATGTAAACCTCGGTACGCTTGTACTTGACGGTGTTGGTAAAAACCAAGAAGGCGAAACCATCTTCAATGCGGCGCATGATGCAGAAGCTCGTAAGGAATTCAAGGGCTACACCTACACCATTTCCCGTTATGAAAACGGCGGCCTCTACTACACGAAGGCGGGTGACCAAGCGGATACGCAGCTTTACTACTTGGCGGAAGATAACGGCGCAGAAAACGCAGTGGTTGCAAACGACAAGAACGTGAGAGTGGCTTGGAACACGACCAACGCTTCCGCGGCATTGTTCGAAGTAGCAGAAGACGGTACGCATACCACCTTGTATGTTTCGGATACGACCATCTACAAGGCAACCGCAAAGGATAACAAGGTAAACGAACCCGTTGCAATCTGCACGGTTGCAAGCGGTACGACCCTTTGGAAGACGGAAGGCGATGTATTGTATTACTACGCTGCAGGTACGCACCCTGTAACCAGCGCTTCTACCAGCGGTTATAACCTTTCTAAGATCGTTTATACCGGTGATGAAACTTTGGGCGACCAAGTTTACGAAAACCTTCCTAACTTGAGCGCAGATGCGAAATTCAAACCCATCACTCTTACCTATGTAGATTTCAGCTCCGGCTGGTATATGCCCGAAATCTTCGGCGATATTTTGATGTATGCAAATGCAGAAGCAATCGGCTCCGTTTCCTACGATTATATTTACGCAACTTCTCTTGATTTGGCTACCATCGAAGCGAACAACGAAGCATACAAAGCTGCTTACGAATTGATGGAAGAAAAGACGGAAACGACGACCCTTCAAGATGCGATGGCTTACTATTACCGCACGGGCGACAAGACCTTGATTGAGGAATTGCACAGCGACGAATTGTACACCGATGATGAATACGCAGTATTCGTTGAATATACGGAAAAACAGGCTGCTTGCAACCTTGTTGGCCTTGTTGGTAAAGCGGATAAAGTAATCAAAGCGGACGACTTAACCGAAATGGAAGAAGGTTGGAGATCCACCCTTCCCGTTGAAGAAGTAACGGAAGAAGAAGAGAAAGGTTTGGAAACCTGGGCAATTTGCTTGATCATTGCAGGCGCGGTTGTTGTGGTAGCGGCAGCGGTTATTATCCCTGTTGTGATCCTTAGCAAGAAGAAGGCTGCTCGTGAACAGGCAGAAGCAATCAAGAACGCTTACAAGCGTCCTAAGATTGACACGACGGATGACAAATCCATCGACGTATATGCTGACGATGAAGCAGAAGCAACGGCAGAAGAAGCTCCCGTTGAAGCTGCGGAAGAAGCAAAAGTAGAAGAATAAAATAGCGAAAAAGTCGTTTTCCTTTGAAAACGACTTTTTTTACTAAAAAAATATAAGGTTTTTTCAAAAATATTGAAAAATAGGGCGAAAAACAGTTTACAAAATCCATAAATCTTAATATAATATAGCAAAATCAAGGTGAAAACCGATAACGAGGGAAAATCAAGATGGCAAGATACATTATTTGTCCTAGATGTGAATTAAATTTTATTGATGCGGATACGCAGGAATATTGCGATGTTTGCATAAAGGAATTGAGCGGCGAAAGAACCTTCTCCGACGGCTTTGACGCGGAAGATAACATCGAAGAAACCGAGCTTTGCCCTATTTGTGGTGAAAACTACATGGTGCTCGGCGAAAAGATGTGTGAGGAATGTAAAAAGAAATCCACCTACGAAGAAGAACTCGAGGAGGATGATGAAAAGGAAGACGCTTCTTGGAGAAGCTACCTTGACGACGAGGAAGAAGAACTTGACCTCGGCATTCCCGATTCCGAATTCGACGAAGAGGAAGAAGAGGAAGAAGAGGAAGAGGTTACGACGGAAGAAGACGATTTCGAGTATGTCAGCGCGGACGATTATTACGATATGGATGATGACGACGATGACGACGACGATGATGAATTTGATTCCTTCGACGACGATGACGCTCCTACCCCTAAAAACAAAAAGAAGAAAAAGCGTGAAGACGATGATTTTTAATGGTAACAAAAACCCTCTGCAATAAAGCAGAGGGCTTTTGTTTTATAAATCGTCCGCGTCTTGTACGGGCAACTCGTTTTTATTTTTGGGTACGCCTGTATAGCTGCCATCGATATCCGTTTTGGATACTTCTCCCACCAACTCTAAAGCGCGTTTGGTGGGGGCAGGTACGCGACGAACTACTTTTTTAGCAGGCATCAGTCGTTGTTACCGCCGTGCTTATATTCGTGGTTTTCGCCGCAATTTTTATTGCCGCAGTTCTTGTTGCCACAATTTTTGGTTGCTTTGTTCTTTTGATTGTTTTGTTTGTTTTTCATATTTTTATCTCCTTTTTGAAACGGTGTTTCCATTATTCGCGCACACCTTCAAAGGGGAGGTGTAATTCCACATAACCTTGACTTGACTTGCAAAGAGGGCAAACCTTCCATGCCTCGGTTGCAACGTGCATATGTCCGCACTCGCTACAAATCCAAAGGATGGGGTGTTCGCACTTATACAAGGTGCCATTTCTCACGCCGTCGTGCAAATACTGGAAGATAATCTTGTGTTGACCTTCCACCTCTGCAATCATTTTATACAGCGCGGCAATGTCCTCAAAGCCTTCATTTTTCGCCGTTACAGCAAACGAGGGGTAAATATCTTCCATCTCGCTATGCTCGTCTGCGGCAGCAAATTTCAAGCTTTCTTCCAACGTTCCCATGTGAAAAGGGTATCCTGCATCAAAGGTAACGTTTTCTCGGCTGCCTGTCTTTTCAATCATCTTATTAAAGAATTGCGTTGCGTGCAGGGTTTCATTTTTCGCGATCGTTTTCACCGCGTCCGATAAGGTTTTCAAACCTTCCTTCATAGCGAGTTTTGCGATCATTTGGTAGCGCATACCTGCTTGACATTCCCCTGCAAAGCTGCGCGCTAAATTCTTAAAAGTTTCTGTGTTTTCAAATTGCATACCTTCCTCCCATTTTTAAGGTGTGTGTTGACGGTTTTCGCCGTTTCTTTATTAAGCAGTATAACCCTTTCGCCGAAAAATATCCTTTTTTCCATTTGTAAAAGTATGGTAAATATCTTTCATAACCGCGCGTAAAACGCTTGCAAAACGGTGGAAATTAAGGTAAAATAGATATAGTGTAATCGGGGCGGTTTTAAGGGTAAAATCTCATTCAACGCGTACCTGCCCCCGTTATTAAGGAGAAAAATTATGTTCCATATTGTACTTGTAGAACCGGAAATTCCTCAAAATGCAGGCAACATCGCGCGCACCTGCGCGGCGACGGGTACTCACCTGCATATGATTCGTCCGCTTGGCTTTGAGGTAACGGATAAATATTTGAAACGCGCGGGGCTTGATTACTGGCACTTGGTTGATATTTCCTATTATGATAGCTTTGACGAATTGAAGGCAAGATTTCCTGACGGGCGTTTCTTCTACTTTACCACCAAAGGCAGACACCGCCACAGCGACGTATCCTTCCGTGACGGCGATTTCTTGGTGTTTGGTAAGGAAACGAAAGGGTTGCCTGAAGAATTGTTGATGCAAAACGAAGAAACCTGCCTTCGTATCCCTATGTTTTCCGAGGCGCGCTCGCTTAACTTGGGCAACTCGGTTGCGATTGCGCTCTACGAGGCGTTGCGCCAAAGTGATTACGAGGGGTTGTTGGAAGAAGGTGAATTGCACAACCACAAGTGGAGCGAAGTGAAATAATTTTTGTTTTATAAGTATCAAATCATATAATTTTGTCAATAACTTTCGTGTAGAAACACGGAGGTTATTTTTTTATGAAAAAGTTTTGCATAATTTTCTTATTGTCAATCATAATAAGTTTAACGGCGCTTGGGTTTGGCGGCGTTTATACAAATGAGGCACCCACGTATGCGTTGAATGAGAAAAATCAAACGCTTTGCGCGGAATATTTGCGTATTCATATCCGCGCGGATTCTAATGAGGATAGCGCGCAGGCGGTAAAATATAAGGTGCGTGACGAGGTTGTTGCCTACTTAACGCCGCTGGTGGCGGATTATACCTGCAAGGCGGAGGCGATGGAAGGGGTTGAAAGAAACCTTGACGGGATATGTATGGTAGCGGAAGAAATTTTACGGAAAGAGGGTTTTTCCTACGGCGCGACGGCGGAGGTTGCGGTGGAAACTTTTCCTACCCGCGTTTACGGCGGTTATACTTTACCCGCAGGGGAATACACCGCTTTAATTGTGCGGCTTGGTCGGGGGGAGGGGGATAACTGGTGGTGTGTGGTCTATCCGCCCTTATGTTTTGCGGCAACGGATACAAATGTAATTTACAGGAGTAAAATCAAGGAGATTATCGAAAAATTTTACGGCTAACGCCCTGTACATAGGAGGAATGGGAATGAAAAAGTCAATGAAGAGAGCCGCGTTGGCGGCGTTGGCGTGCGCGTTGCTTGTCCCTGCGGTGTCGTTGGGCGTGAGCAAGTCCAAAGCGGACGAATCGCAGGCCATTATAGAAGAAGTGGCGAGTGTGGCGATTCTTCGTCAAGGCGCAACGGGCGCTGAAGTGAAAGAGGTACAGCGCAGGTTAAAGCAGTGGGGATATTACAACGGTTCGATTGACGGGGTATTTGGCGCAGGTACGAAAAAAGCGGTGGTGGCATTTCAAAAGAAGAACGGCTTAACGGCGGACGGTGTGGTTGGCGCGTCAACCTATAAGGCGCTTGGGATGAACAGTTCGTACCAAGCCTTGCAGGGTGCGAACACTTCGTCGGGTGCAAACGGTTATACTAACTCGGAGGTGTATTTGCTTGCGAAAACCATTTACGCGGAAGGGCGCGGCGAGCCGTATGTTGGGCAGGTTGCCATCGGTGCGGTGATTATGAACCGTATTCGTAGCGCGGCGTTCCCGAATTCGATTTCGGGTGTAGTCTATCAAAAGGGCGCTTTTACCGCTGTGGACGACGGTCAAATTAACTTGACCCCAAATGAAACGGCGTTAAAGGCGGCGCGCGATGCCATCAACGGTTGGGACCCAACAGGCGGAGCTTTGTATTATTACAATCCTGCTGTGGCAACGAGCGCGTGGATTTTTGACAGGCAGACTGTTACTGTAATAGGTAAACATATTTTCGCAATATAATGTAGAGTTAAGGGGAAAAGTATGAATAAGAAAGAAACGGAAATTGCAACCAACGTGTCCTCGGGCGCGGAAAAGGTAGAGGTTGTGGAAAAGGAAGTAAAGAAGGCGCGTGCGGACGGGGTGAAGAAAAAGACAACCAAAACGGCCAGCGCGAAAGGGGATGCGGCGTTGGGGGATTCCACAAAAAAGGAAACGTCCGTCAATGCGAAAAAGGTAAATGAGCAAATGAGCAGCCGTCGCGCGGAGGCGGAGAGTGAGGCGGCAAAGGCGCGTGTACAGCTTGCCTTAAAACGCAAAGAGATGCAAGCGAAACGCAAAGCGGAACGAGCAAAGTGGAAGGCGGAAAGGGCGAAAAAGCGTGAAAAACGCCTTGCGGAGAAAAAGGCGGCTATTGAAAAGCACGCCTCGGAAAGAAAGGCTTTGGCGGAAAAACGCGCGGCGGAGCGTGAGGCAAAGCTCCGCGAGCGAGCGCATGTAAAAGCAAACAAACATCAAGCGCACGCGAAAAAGAAAGCGGAAAAGAACCGTAAAAAGCCCGTACAACATAGAGAAAGCCGCGCAAAAGGGTATGGCGGTTGGATTGCGGCGGTGGTAACCCTTGGGGTGACAACCCTTGCTTTGGCGACTACTGTAACCGTAGGTGCAGTGGAAATGAGTAGCTTAAAAAAAGGCGCGATGTCCGCAAATCGGGCTACCACGTACGAGTTGACGGGCATTATGGAGAATGTTGATGATGATTTAGACCGCGTTCGAATTTCCGCTTCGCCCGTACAGCAGGGGCGTATTTTAACCGACCTTTTGGTGCAGGCGCGCCTTGCGGAGGCGGATCTTGAAAAATTGCCCATTCCTTTTCAAGAGGGAAGAAATATTACCATATTCATTAACCGTATGGCGATGGAGTGTGAGCGTATGCTCTCGAAATTGCGCCGCGGTGAAATCCTCAACGAAAGGGATATGAAGACGATAGAGGGGCTTTATACCGCCAACCATTCCATTCGACAGGAATTGCAGGGCTTAACGGAAAAGCTGACGGATAAGAATATCGGTGAATATTTGAAAGGGAACGGCGGTATGATTTCCGAGGTGTTAAACCGTTTGGATACGCTTACCTTAGAGGAAAACCGCGCAGCCCTCGAAAAGGAAAAAGGTGAAATGCCAGGGGCAGGTATGCGTTCAATTCCCGAAAATGGTGGAAATACCATCGATGGGGCACGCGCTGTGGAACTCTGTAAGGAGTATTTCGCCAAGTATAAAATTGATAATTTTCAATGCGTAGGGGAAACGGTAACGCACGATTATTCGGCGTGTAACGTACAAGGCTACGACGAAAAGGGGACGATGCTTTTTGCGGAAATTGACCGTCAAAGCGGTAACCTCGTTGGGTTTGAATATTACGAGGATTGCTCCGCGGAAAATTTTGACCTGCAAAATGCGGAACGCATCGCGGAAGAATTTTTAGACAGCCTTGGTTATGAGGATATGGAAATTGTAAAATCGCGCGAAAGCGGTAGCACCGTAGAGTTTACCTTCTTATATGAGGAAGACGGGATGGTGTATTATCCCGACGAAGTGCGAGTGAAGGTGTGCCGTACAAGAGGTATTGTAACGGCGATGGATGCGACGAAATATTTAAGAAATCATAGGGGCAGGGTTGAGATGAATGCAAAAATCAACCTGGAAACCGCCTGTGGGAAATTGAGTAAAAAGCTTTCGATGGAAAGCGCGCGCTTGGCGGTGGTGAATACCGCGCGCGGCGAAAGAGTCGCTTATGAGTTCCTTTGTTCTTACCAAGATAATTATTATTATGTGTATATTGATGCGGAAACGGGCGATGAAATCGCCATCATAAACGCGCAAAACGCGCTTTAATGCAGCAAGCCTTGGAAAAATTTTTCCGAGGCTTGTAAATTTTTACATAAAACCCCTTGACGGACTGAAAAATGTATGCTATACTATAATTGATATTCAATCCCAACAAGGAGGTAATTATGCAAGAACGGCAGACAAAGCAAAAACAAATCATTTACGATGCGTTAAAAACGCTGGATCACCCGACGGCGACGGAAGTGTACGGATATGTGCACGAGGTTTCGCCTACGGTTTCCCGTGCGACGGTTTTCCGTGTGCTTGGAGGCTTTGCGGCGAACGGCAGGGCATTAGAATTGCGTTCGGCAGGCAACGAAGTGCGGTACGATTACAATGTGATGCCGCATTATCACGCGCATTGTGGAAAGTGCGGTAGAGTAGCAGATGTAGTTGCGACGGGGATTCCTGTCGGCGGTTTAAGTGTGACGGCGGAAAACGGCTTTGCGGTAAGCGGATACAGCGTAGAATTTTTTGGTACATGTAAAGGGTGTCAAGGTTAAAATGGAAAGGGCAGGTATTTGATGAAACCTGCCCTTCGACTTTTTTCGCAAGGAATTTTTCACAAAATAATGGAAAGCCGCAAAAAAAGGTTGACAATTTTTGTGGGAATGGATATAATATAAGAACAATGCGGGTGTCGCCTAGCGGTATGGCGACAGCTTCCCAAGCTGTTCCCGGCCGGTTCGACTCCGGTCACCCGCTCCAAAAATCGACAAGTCGCGATAAGTGGCTTGTCGATTTTATTTATTACCTCTTCACTCTTCGTTAGACTTTGAGAGATATTCTTACAATTATTAAGTGCTTATGCTATAATTACAAGGTGAGGTTATTAGCAATGAAAATGAGATGGAAATTTTTGTCGATGATAGGTACTTTGTTATTCTCGATGCTATTTATTTCGTGCTCTTATACATCTAAATGGCATGAAAAAATAGATGAAATTTTGCAAAGTGAGGAAAAAATAGTTATTCAACAAATATATTGTATTTATCCAGTAGGGGAAGATGAGAGTAAAGGCAGTCAATACGGGGTATATGGCGCATACGGTCGACATGTTATGGATGCTATGGTTAAGCTTCTTTCCTCAAAGCCTTTCACCGAAAGATTGTTGTTGGAAGCTAACGGTTTGCCAAGTATGGAAACCTATCCTAGTTTGAATACGAATAAATATGCAAAAGCGATTCAAGCAAAAAAGGTGGCGAGTGATGCTTGGGCAAAGGTAAAAGCTTTAGAAAAACCTCGTTTGGAAGCGTTAAAAAACTTGAACGATTGTTGGACTTTGTTCGGTATGACTGGTACCTTCACGGAAGAAGGTTACAACAAGTTGTTTAATTCAACCGATATCACAGTCCCTCAATATTTGAAGGATGCATATAAACAATACATGGAAGCCAACGATTTGCGTATCGAAGCTATTGAAAAGGCTACTGCAACCCAAAAAGAAACGGATGCGATTGTAGAAATTTTATTGGAAGAATGGCGAGATCACCCCAACTACCTTCCTAACATTAGCCGTTTCCAAAAGGCGGTAAAATATTCCTACCTCGGGGACAACGAAGATGTTGCAGATGCGAACAACCTCACACGAAGCTTTATCTATGTAGATATTAGCGTTTTGAACGATGAAGAGTTTGCGAAGGATTTATCGGTGCGTATGGATAGAACGCTTCCTGTATATGTGCAACAAAATATGATTATTCCTTCTGGATATTTGGGGACAAAGGTCGAAAAAGTATCTTCGGTAATTAAGTAATGAGTGAAGATGAAAGGCGAGAATAATACAACAAAAAAAGACACCCGACAAGGGTGTCTTTTTTTCTCTCTCACATATTATTCTCTCACGGTGAGGGTCGTTCAAAAAATTCTCTCACTTATTCTTTATCGGGCTTCGAAATAATTTTCTTATACCCGCCTTTGCCATAACGTACACACTTTGACACGCGCGCAAGCGTTGCCGACGAAATGTCCGTCTCTTCTACAATTTCATTGTAGGTCTTTTCTTCCAACAGCATCTTCGCCGCTTGCAAGCGTTGGGACATGGATTCAAGCTCCTTAATCGTACACAAATCCTCTAAAAACAACGCCATTTCCTTCTTGTTTTCCACATTCAAAAGGGCTTCGTAAAGGCCTTCTAAAAGCGCTTTGTTATTCATTGTCATAATGTATCACTCCTAAAAAATGCCTTCGTTTTCTCGCTCTTGGGGTCGTTAAATACTTCGTCGGGAGTACCGATTTCCTCGATTACACCGTCCGACATAAAGATAATTTTATCGGAAACGTTCTTCGCGAAATCCATCTCGTGCGTAACGATAATAATCGTTCTATCCTCGTCGATCAATCCTTTGATAACCTTCAATACCTCGCCCGTCAATTCGGGGTCAAGCGCCGAGGTCGGTTCGTCAAAGCAGAGGATATCGGGTGAAAGCGCCAACGCGCGCGCAATTGCGACACGCTGTTGTTGTCCGCCCGACAGCTCGCAAGGGTAGTTGTTTGCCTTATCTTGAAGCCCTACACGCGTTAACAATCCGCGCGCGGTTTCTTCGTTTTTCGCACGCGCCTCTTTCAATAGCTGTTTTTTCACCTTGCGTTTAAGCTTTTGCGCCTTCAACACAGTTTCATCACGCAAATCCATCGCAAGGGAAACATTACGCAGGGCGTTGTATTGTGGAAAGAGGTTAAAATTTTGGAAAACTAACCCGAAAGTGCAAGGGTTTTTTACCTTGTTATCCGCTTGATTGTCTAAGGGGAAAATCACGTTGCCGTCTACGGTGATTGTACCGCCGTCGGGGATTTCTAAGAAGTTCAAACAACGGAGTAGGGTGGTTTTCCCGTTGCCCGAAGAGCCGATGATGGAAACCACTTCACCCTTATTCATTTCAAAGGAAACACCTTTCAAAACCTGCGTTTCCCCGAAATTTTTATATAAATCTTTTACTTCTAAAAATGCCATAATTTACACCTTATAGTAGGACAATTTCTTTTCGAGGTAGTTGAAAAGGATTGTCAACACGCCAACGAATATGAGGTAGAATGCGCCTGCGTAGAAGAAGGGCCAAATTAAACCGATATTCATAAAGGATCTTGCTTGGTAGATAATTTCGAACACCGAAAGGGTGTTTGCAAGCGAGGTGTCCTTGATAAGCGTGATAATTTCGTTGCTCATAGGGGGCAAAATTCTTTTGATAACCTGCATCAAGATAACCTTGAAGAAGATTTGGGATTTGCTCATACCCAAAACCTGCCCAGCCTCATATTGTCCTTTGGAAATGCTTTGAATGCCGCCGCGGAAAATTTCTGAGAAATATGCCGCGTAATTGATTGCGAAAGCAACCGCAGCCGCGATAAATCTACTATTGAACGAGGTGTCAAACCACGCCCAACCGGTATGTACCGTCGGCCAAGTGAAAAGTCCCAACAAACCAGGTCCGTAAAATAATACGAACAATTGTAACATCAACGGAGTGCCGCGAAGTATCCAAACGAGAACCTTGAATAATATGCGTAAAGGGGCAATCTTACTCATCGTGCAAAACGATATAAGAAGCCCCAAAGGTAACGCTGCTATTAAGGTTATCGCGAATAAAAGAAAGGCTAACAGAAATCCGTTTGCGAGTTGGGAAGTAACCTCAAGAAATACTTCCATCCTTTATCCGCCTTTTTTATTATTTGCTAAGTGCTTCGGTATTGATACCAACGCCGTACTTTTCTGCCAAAGCGGTAATCGTACCGTTTGCGTACTGCGCTTTCAAGAATGCGTCGAGGTCAGCTTTCAAATCGGAACCTTTTCTTAAACCAACCGCGAAGATTTCATCGCCGTAAGAAATGCCATCTACGATTTTAAGGTTTGCAAAATCGCCTTTACCAACCAAGGATTGAGCCATCGTGATATCGATGATTGCTACGTCGGAGTTACCGGACATAACCTCAATCAACGCTTGCTTTTGGTTGCCGGGTGCGCTTACGTTGGTCATGCCTTCGTCTTCTGCAACTGCTTGACCTGCCGAACCGTTTTCAACCGCAACGGAAGCCGCCTTGATTTGTTCTTTCGTGGTAATGTTGCTGTTGTTCATTACAACTGCAACCTGCGCGTTCTTTGCGTAGGAAACGGAGAAGTCGATTTGTTCACCGAGTTCTTCCGAAGCCGTCATGCCGTTCCAAATAAGGTCGATTTCTTTCGAGTTGATTTCCGCAACCTTGTTGTTCCAGTCAACGATTTCCACAAATTCGCATTCTACTTTAAGCTCCTTCGCGAACATTTCGGAAAGTTCCGCATCGAAACCGATCCATTTGCCGTTTTCATCTTTGTAATCCATAGGTGCGTAGTCGGTAATACCTACGATAATTTTGCCAGCTGCCTGAATGTTCTTCTTGTCGGAATCGCCACCGAAATTACAAGACGCCAACGAGAACACGCTTACTGCTGCCAAGATACAACCTACTGCTTTTGCTAAAAACTTTTTCATAATCATTATCTCCTTAAAAATACATTTTTTCTTTATCACTTTATCGCGGTGAAGCGGTATTGATGTAGCTATTATACTTTATTACATTAAAGTTGTAAAGCGTTTTGACCCACTTTTTTGAAATTTTTTTCGAAAAATTAAAAAATTTTTTATTTTTTGTCTTTTACGCCTCGTTTGGCTGTTTTTTGACGGTAAATCCTTTATATATAGTATATAATAATGTAGGGGCATGAAAAAAACTTGCTTTTTTTGTAAAATTATTGTACAATGTATAACAGCGAGGAAAAATATATGCAAGTAAATTACAAAAGAAAGAAACGCTACGATACAGGGAAAAAACCTATACGACAGCCCCTCTTTTTTGTAGGGCTTATTTGGGTTTTGGCGCGCCTTGCCTTAATCGGACAAAAGAGAAAAATTGAAAAAATCAACATGGAAGGGTTGAAACCCCCGTATATGCTTTTGAGCAACCACATGTGCTTTTTGGATTTCAAGTTGACGGCGATGGCAACTTGGCCGCACCGCGTCAACAACGTTGTAAACGTGGATGGGTACATTAAACGCGCGTGGTTGATGGAGTGGATTGGCTCTGTTTGCACGAGAAAATTCACCACCGATTTGAAGCTTGTTCGTTCCATTGCGTTGGTGTTAAAGAGAGGGGATATTTTGTGTTTATATCCCGAAGCGAGATACTCGCCTTGCGGCGTAACCTCGTACCTGCCCCCCTCGCTTGGTAAAATTATCAAGAAAAACAAAGTGCCCGTAGTGGTGGCTATACACCATGGCAATCACCTTGTTGCGCCTTTTTGGGATTTTAGAAGAAAGAGAAAAGTGCCCGTGCATACGACCTTTACCCAAATCCTCACCACGGAAGATATCGAGCGTATGTCGGTGGACGAAATCAATGCAGTTGTTAAGGAAAGCTTTGTTTACGACGATTATAAATACCAAAAGGAAAATGGTATTTTAATCAAGGAAGATTTCCGCGCGGAAGGCTTGCACCGTGTCTTGTATCAATGCCCTCATTGTAAAAAAGAATTCAAAATGGATTCGAAAGGTACGGAAATTTTCTGTACCGAATGCGGTAAGCGTTGGAATATGAACGAGGACGGCAGTTTGACCGCTGTGGAAGGGGAAACGGAATTTTCGCATATCCCCGACTGGTTCGAGTGGGAACGCCAACAGGTAGAGGCAGAGGTTAGAAACGGCACTTACCGTTATGAGGATGAGGTGGACGTATTCTCGCAACCTCGCACGCAGGGCTTTGTCAAGCTCGGCAAGGCGAAGGTTACCCACGATATCGAAAATGGTTGGGTGATTGAAGGGCATTACAACGGCAGCGATTACCGCATCCAGCGTAAGCCTTTGGAAATGAATAGCTTGCACGTGGAATACGATTATTATCGTATCCGCCGTGAAGATTGCTACGATATTAACACGGAAAAGGATTCCTTCTATTGTTACCCGACGAGGGAAAAGCGAATCGTTACAAAGCTTGCTTTTGCAACGGAAGAAATCTACAAACTTGCCCTTGAAAACAGGGAAAAATAAAAAATACACCCCGACAGCGAACCTGCTGTCGGGGGTTTTTTACATATTACAGTCTTGTTCAAATGCGCGCAATGCGGCGATATATGCCGCCTCGTCCTTGGGGAAGGCAAGCCCGTGTCCTGCGCCTTGCACCGTTACCAAGCGTTTCGTTGTTTTGCAAGCGGCGTAGATTTTTTCACTCATTTCAAACGGCACAAAAGCGTCCTCGTCGCCGTGTAATAAAATAACGGGAACTTTACAGGTTTTCATCGCTTGAACAGGTGAGGTTTCTTCGAGGTTGAAATGCCCGAACAACCGCGCGCCTAAGCGAATGAAGGGGTACACAAGCTTCGGGGGTAAACGCATATCTTTAACGATTTTTTGTATAATTTCCTTTGCGGAAGAATAACCGCAATCCCCCAACGCGCAAACCACATTTTCGGGTAAAGTTTCCCCTGCGGCCATCAATACGGTTGCCGCGCCCATCGACACGCCGCCGAGTAAAACCTTTATATCTTTACCGAGCTTTTCGATGATAAAATCAATCCATCTTAAGCAATCTTTTCTTTCAAAAATCCCAAAAGTGATGATATGTCCGTCGCTTTCACCGCTTGCCCGTTGATCGACAAGCAAAGCGTTTCTGCCGAGGGCAAAGCAACGTTGCACACCGCCGCATAAATCTCGTTCACTCGTACCCTGGTACCCATGAAAGAGAATTTCTACAGGCGCGCCCTTGGCGTATTCGTAATATCTTCCGCGTAAAGTCAAGCCGTCAAACGAGGTGATGGATACCCGTTCGCAGGGCGCTGCGCGCGTTTCTTTCATCCAGTTGACCATTTTATCGCGATATACTTCGTAGATTTCCCCAGGCGGAATTTCATATTCGTCTGCCGCCATCGGTTTTCGAGGAGGGGAGAAGAATACTCTGCGATAGCAGTAGTAGGATACCGCAAGGGTAATCAAAAGCAGGGAGGCAAGCACAATGCCGACGATAGCAAGAGGGTGCATAAAAATTCTCCTTTACAGGTGTAAAAGTGTTGAAATAAATATTTATACCATTGTACAAAAAAAATTTATTTTTGTAAAGACAAAATAAGGGGAATATACCATAATAGAGGAAACATTTTTTAAGTATAGGATATTTGGTAAAAATATAAAGAAGTTACATTTGATTTGCGTCTCTATAAAATTAAAAACACGCCTTTTTTGCGGCGTGTTTTCATTTGCGTAAGGTTATACCCCTAAAATTTTACGGAGCTGTGCTTCCGCATCGGCGTAGTTATCAAATTCGATTACGTAATCGCAAATTTCCGCGTTTTTCAACTCTGGCTCGATGGCGAGGATGCGGTTGATTTTATCATCGTAAGAGGAATTTTTCCGTAAGATGGAATTGATAAGCGCCCGTTTATCGCGCTGGATATAGATGGTGGTAACGTTGGGGTAGTTGGTCTTCAAGGACATCATACCCGACACGTCCATCGTTGTCATAACGTGCTTGCCTTTGGCAAGGATAGCGTCCACGTCCGATTTTCTCGAACCGTATGCGTGGCCTGCATACATGGTCGATTGAAACATTTCACCGCTTTCGCGCATTTCACGGAAGGTTTCCAAATCGACGTAATTATACCAACTGTTCATTTCTACCGCGGTAGGGTCGTTGGTGGTGTAGCTCATTAGCTTTTCAAAACGGTCGGTCTTTTCCAAAACGCGTGTAGCAATCTTCGATTTACCGCTGCCAGAAGGGCCGACAAGCACCACGATACTCGGTTCGTCTAACGTGTAGCGTTTTTGGTTTACATTGTAGCTGTCGCTGATTACCTCAACAAACTTCAAAAATTCATCGTAGGTATTTACCGCCATCATACCCGTTGCGGCGGCATTCCACGGGCGGCGCATCAAAATCGGGTAGCGCGCGTTGGAACGCATTACATTGTGCATCGCGTCGTCGAAGAGGATATCCACGTGGATTTTATCCTTGCGCGATCCCATATAGATATGGTCGGCAGGAATTTGGGGGAACTCTTCCATAATTCTCTTGGCGCGTATGCCCATAAATTCGGGGGGGACAGCGGTAGAAATGAATATTTCGGTCATATTCGACAGCTTTTCCACAAACTCCTTCGCGCCTTCAATAACAGGCTGGGTGCGGTAAAATTCGGGGTCGTTAAAATACTCCCTAATCACATCGACGCGCGTGCCGAGAGGCCCCCAACCCGTTACCTCGTACATACTAAGAGGGGGGTCGAATTTATATTTTTCATTTGCCAAACGAATGGCGTATTCTGTACATTCCATCAACAAATCGTCGATGTCTAAAGCGGTAGAAAGACGATATTTTCTATTCATACTTCATCCTCCTTTGGGTATTTTTGCAGTAATGATGAAAAAAGTAGCTTGCGCCGTGTTTGATACAGAAACACGGAAAGCTACAAAAACTTTCCTTTTAATAAAGGCATTATACATTAAAAAAGGGTAAAAATCAATACCTTTTTCAAAAATTATATGTAAAAAGCACGAAAAAAATAGCATTTGCCCTTGAAAAAGGCAGGAAAATATGATATAATACCCCTTGTGTTAAAAATATGTTAAGTATTACTCGTTTTTAGGAGGAAATGGATGAAATACGACGTAATCATCATCGGCGCAGGCCCTGGCGGTATTTTTTCCGCGTATGAGCTTACGCGCGCAAATAAAAATTTGAAGGTGGCTGTTTTTGAAGCTGGCCACGCGCTTGCAAAACGTAAATGTCCTATCGATGGAGAAAAGGTAAAAAGCTGTATCAATTGCAAGAGTTGTTCCATTATGAGCGGTTTCGGCGGCGCAGGTGCTTTTTCGGACGGTAAGTATAATATCACCAACGATTTCGGCGGTACGCTGTACGAATATTTGGGTAAGCAAAAGTCGCTTGAATTGATGCGATACGTGGACGAAATCAATATGCGTTATGGCGGCGAGGGTACGAAATTGTATTCCACCGCAGGCTCGCAATTTAAGAAACTTTGCATGCAAAACGATTTACATCTTTTGGACGCGTCTGTTCGTCATCTTGGTACGGATATCAACTACGTCGTGCTTGAAAATATCTACAACGAATTAAAGGACAAGGTAGATTTCTACTTTGATACCCCCGTTGAGAAGGTGGAAAAGGCGGAAAACGGTTATCGCGTGATTACCGCTAAAGAGGCTTACGAAGGGGAGTATTGTATCATCTCCGTAGGGCGCAGTGGGAGCAAATGGATGCAGCAGGTATGCGATGAAATGAAAATCGGGACGAAATCGAACCGTGTTGACCTTGGCGTGCGTGTAGAAATTCCTGCGGAAATTTTCTCCCATATCACCAACGAATTGTATGAAAGTAAAATCGTTTACCGCACCGAAAAATACGGTGATTTGGTGCGTACGTTCTGTATGAACCCGAAGGGCGCGGTGGTTAGCGAAAACACCAACGGCATCGTGACGGTAAACGGGCACAGCTACGAAGACCCTGCAAAGCAAACGAACAACACCAACTTTGCATTGCTCGTTTCCAAGCATTTTTCCGAACCCTTCCACGATTCCAACGGCTACGGTGAATCGATTGCCCGTTTAAGCAATATGCTTGGCGGCGGTATCATTGTACAGCGTTTTGGCGATTTGATCCGCGGCCGCAGAAGTACCCCTTCGCGTATGTGTGAATCGTTCACCGTTCCTACCTTAAGCGCGACCCCTGGCGATTTGAGCTTGGTACTTCCGAAACGTTTGTTGGATGGTATTATCGAGATGATTTACGCGCTTGATAAAATTGCGCCCGGTATGGCAAACGACGACACTCTTCTTTACGGCGTAGAGGTAAAATTCTACAACATGGAGGTAGAGGTGGACGAAAACCTCCAAAGCCGTTACGAAGGTTTGTATGTAATCGGCGATGGCAGCGGTATTACCCACTCCCTTTCCCATGCGTCGGCAAGCGGTGTGCATGTGGCAAGACAAATCGTTGAAAAAGTAAAATAACCCACCCATGTATGCGGTGAAATGTAAAAATGCCTCGTTTTTCGGGGCATTTTTATATATGTTTGCAATTAAATTTACTTTTTATCCTTGGAAGGCTTGAAAAAAGCTTCAAGGTGTGATATACTTTTTCTATAAGAAGAAATAGGGGTGGCTATGGCGCTTTCTAACAAGACAATCAAATGGCTGGCGAAAAATGCGCCGACCTCTTTGAAGGGGAAAACGGTGCTTATCACAGGCGCAAACAGCGGTATCGGATACAAAGAAACGGAGCTTATGCTGTATTTAGGCGCAGACGTGATTATGGCGTGCCGAAACCTCGAAAAAGCGGAAACCGCGCGCGAAAGCCTGTTGCAGGATTATCCTACCGCAAATATCAAGGTGATGCAGTTGGATATGGCGGATTTTTCCTCCATCGACCGCTTTACGGAAACACTTTTACAGGATAAAATTGATATCGATTACTTTGTCAACAATGCAGGGGTGTTCCACCAACCTAACCAAAAAACGGCGGATGGGATAGAACTGGTGCTCGGCACGAACTACCTCGGTGTGTATTACTTGACGGAGAAAGTTTTACCCTATCTGCAAAGCTTGCCGCACGAGGTTGGGTATATCAACACCGTTTCCATTATTCATAAAATTGCAAAAATCAAGTACGACGATTTTTATTATGCGAAGAAATATAAAAATTTTGGCGCGTATGCCCGTTCGAAATTATGCCTTGCTCGTTACACATACGCGTTGGCAAGCCGTTGCGCGGATACGAATATACGGGTGTGGATGATTCATCCAGGTATCGCGATGACGCCGCTTGGTTTGAATGCCTTTGGCGGTAAAGTGAAAGGTGCGGCGACCTTTTTTAGAGGGCTGTTCAACACCCCTGAAAAATCGGCGTTGGCGCTTGTATATTTGACGGAACGGCAGGCGGCGGTGGGCAGTTTAATCGGCCCGAGGGCGTTGTTCGGCGGTTGGGGTTATCCCAAGAAAAACCGCATATTGCGTAAGGTAAAAGTGGGCGCGGATAAGTTGATAACGTTTACCGAAAGGGAAATTTTACAGATAAAAAATAAAGAAAGTAGGAATAGATATGAAGAAAAGGATTAAAAAAGCGGCGTGTTTATTTGCGATGGCGTTAAGTTTTTCTAGCTTTGCTGCCTGTGATTTTAGCGGATTTCATAGCGCGGTGGACGAAGGGGTGCAACTTCTTTTCAAAAATGAGAAAACTTCTTCCTTGGGTGCAGGCATGCAAACGGAAATTCCCATCGCGAAAGAGGTTGGGGATAAAAATTATTTGACCATCAAGCTGGCAAACGATGTACCTTTGGTGGGGTATATCCATTATACCGACCAAAACAACACCTCGAAAACGCATAAGGAAAAATTCTTTATCGAGGCGGGGGCAGGTACTTTTTCTATGTTCTTGGACGGTATCCGTATCGGTGCTTTCGGCGCGTTTGAAAAGCGCATTGATAGAATTACCCTGCAAAACGTGGAAGAGGAAACGGGCGGTTCTGTCCGCGTGTGTGAAATATCCATTTCGGATAGAACCTACGACAACCAAGAAATGCTGTATTTAGACAACAATATGATAAAGATAGGGGCATCGCTTGCCGCAGGGGGCGCGTTGTGCCATCTTGAAAGTTTGAACAGAAACGTTGTGGAATACATAGATAGCGAAGGTAAGGTGCGTATCGATGAGGGGATTGACCCGAATGATGTAACCTTAATTTCGGAAAATGTAAACCTTGTCAATGTGCATGATTTGGGGCGTGAAATTCAACAATCCTACTACTCTAATGTAAATCAAGAAAACGGATATAACCCTGATGATGAAGTGATGTACGACAGCGGTTTCGGCGGCGGCTATAAATACAACCCCGTGCAGGCGGGCAGTGCGGGGGACAACCAAACGCAAATCATCGATTACGAGTTGACGGAAAAACGCCTGTATATCAAAGTCCGTCCACAGGACTGGTTCTTTAATAACACGCAAACGGACTCCTACATGGAAAGCACATACACCTTTGATGAGACGGGCGCGTTGATTGTAACCAACCGTTTGGTGAACTTTGCACAGTTTACAAATATGCATACGGTATGGGGGTGCGGACAGGAAATCCCTGCCGTGTATATCGTGCATCCGTTGAATTATTTTTATTGTGAAACGGTGGAAGGGGTTATCAACGACCCGAATTTAAGCCCCGTTCCTACCTCGGATTATAAGTCTTCCTTAAGTGAGGAGAAGACGGGGAATTACTGGTATCAGCTCCCTGCCCATACGGTAGTGGGGGACTGGCTTGCCAACGTCAACGATAAAGGGTTTGGTGTGGGGATGTATATCCCGAATGTGGAGCGTTTTTCCGCCTCGCGCGGTTGGAAAACAACCAAGTATTCCCTTATTTATAATAGTTCTTATGACAATAATATCTACGATTTAAGAGGCGTGCAGTATATCCCGAGTATGTATGTGGATAATTACAATTATTTTAGCCCTGCGGTTACCCGTAAGCTGGTGGATTTTGTACCGTTTGAATACAGCTTTGCTCTTTATATCGGCGGAGTGGATGAAATGCGCGAACGCTTTGGTTGGTTGAAGGAAAACGGCACGATTACAAACGAGGGGCTTGATAACTGGTCGAAAGAGTAAGATTTTACTGTTTTTATGCGGAAATATTTTTAGCAAATCTATTGACAAAAATTTTTTTTGTGATATAATAACGATATAATTCATTTGGAGGATATGTATTTATGAAGAAATTTTTACTTGGTCTTGTAGCAGCAATTATGTGTATCGGTATGGCAGCTTGCGCGCCTTCTAGCGTTGAAAAAGCAGAAGAAAAAATGCAAGAAGCAGGCTACACGGTTGTTGCTTATGAAAAGGAAGATGCAGAAGGTCTTGTTGGCGGTTTCGTTGCAACGGCAGGTCTTAGCGGTTTGTTGGGCGGCAACACGATGACGGCGCTTCTTTTCGAAACGAAGGAT
The DNA here is from genome assembly GCA_045636845.1 of Candidatus Scatosoma sp. Lineage (GTDB taxonomy): Bacteria > Bacillota > Clostridia > Christensenellales > Borkfalkiaceae > Scatosoma. Next base: position 3,180 of record JAZTYG010000021.1, on the reverse strand, counting down.
GCGGCTAGCGATTTCTATTCCACGGTAAGCGAAGCAGGTGCTGTTTTGGACGGCAAGTGGGTTTACTGGGGCTCTGAAGAAGCAGTTGACGCTTTCAAGGCAATATTCTAATCTGGTAAACAGAAAAGAAACGGGCGCGCATGCGCCCGTTTTATTTTATAATTTTCATAAAAGCTATTGACAAACCGTGCGGTTGTGATATAATGTCGATACACATGAAAGGAGGATATGTAAGATGAAAAAATGTTTACTTGGGCTTTTGGCGGCGGTTATGTGTGTGGGTATGGCAGCTTGTACCCCGTCTACCGTTGAAAAGGCAAAAAACAAGATGGCAAGACAAGGTTATAATGTGATTGATTATGACAATGTGAACGCGTTTGGGCTTGTTGGCGGCTTTGTGGCGATTGAGGATGACCCAGAAAGTAAGGCAACCTTTGAATATGATATGATGACGGCGCTTCTTTTTGAAACGAAAGAGGATGCGAAGAGATTTTACGAAACGGTAACCTCATCGGGCGCAGGTATGGATGGTAAGTGGGTTTACTGGGGTGACGAGGATGTGACCGAGGACTTCACGGAATTGTTTTAACAGGTAAAAGAAAAACGGGTGCATTTCGCATCCGTTTTTGTGTGTAATTATATCAAATGCCTATACCATGTACGCAACGAATAAAGAAAAAGACCTTCCCAACGGAAGGTCTTTTAAGGTTTATATCACTTTTAGTAAATACGCAAAACTAACTACAAAAATGTAAGCTAAGACATCTTACTGCATCCAAAGTCAGTTTGGTGAATGCACGAAACTAACTACAAAAATGTAAGCTAAGACACCTTACTGCATCCAAAGTCAGTTTGGTGAATGCGCGAGGCTAACTACAAAAATGTAAGCTAAGACACCTTACTGCGTGCAACGTCAGGTTGCTAGAATTCGATTTTTTCTTCGATGTACTTGATTGCTTCGTCTACGGTTACGCGGATTTGTTCCATCGTATCACGGTCACGAACGGTAACGGTGTTGTCTTCCAAGGTTTGGAAGTCAACGGTTACACAGTAAGGAGTACCGATTTCGTCTTGACGGCGGTAACGTTTACCGATAGAACCGGTTACGTCGTAGGTGGCAGGGAATTTTTTAAGCATCTTCGCATAGATAGCGTCTGCCGCTTCGGAAAGGTTCTTTTGAAGGGGCAATACCGCGCACTTGAAAGGTGCGAGTGCAGGGTGGAAGTGCATTACCGTACGGATATCGTTCTTTTCCGCATCAACCACTTCTTCGTCGTAAGCTTCGGTGAGGAACGCAAGCACTACGCGGTCTGCGCCGAGGGAAGGTTCCACAACATAAGGTACATATCTTTCGTTGGTAACAGGGTCAAGGTAAGTGATGGGCTTACCGCATTCTTTCGCGTGTTGGGAAAGGTCGTAATCCGTTCTATCCGCAATACCCCAAAGCTCACCCCAACCAAATGCGAATCTATATTCAAAGTCGGTCGTTGCTTTCGAGTAGAAGCAAAGCTCTTCGGGCGAGTGGTCGCGAAGGTGGAGGTTTTCTTCCTTCATGCCGAGGGAAAGAAGCCAATTTTTGCAGTAATCTTTCCAGTAAGCAAACCATTCGAGGTCGGTACCGGGTTTGCAGAAGAATTCAAGCTCCATCTGTTCAAATTCACGGGTACGGAAGGTGAAGTTACCGGGGGTGATTTCGTTTCTAAACGATTTACCGATTTGACCGATGCCGAAAGGTACGCGCATACGGGTAGAGCGTTGTACGTTTTCAAAGTTTACGAAAATACCCTGTGCGGTTTCGGGACGAAGGTAAACGGTGTTTGCCGAATCTTCCGTAACGCCTTGGAACGTCTTGAACATAAGGTTGAATTTTCTAATCGAAGTGAAGTCGGAATTACCGCAGATAGGGCAAACGATTTTGTGTTCGGAAATGAAGGATTCCAAAGCGTCGTTGTCCATCGATTCTACCTTCACGTCAAGACCTTTTTTCGCAATGTAATTTTCCACGAGGTTGTCCGCGCGGTGGCGTGCTTTACAGCTCTTGCAGTCCATCAAAGGATCGGAGAAACCGCCAAGGTGGCCGGACGCCATCCAAGTACGCGTGTTCATCAAAATTGCACAATCAACGCCCGTATTGTAAGGGTTTTCCTGTACAAATTTTTTCCACCAAGCCTTTTTCACGTTGTTTTTCAATTCAACGCCCAAAGGACCGTAATCCCAAGTATTTGCAAGCCCCCCGTAAATTTCACTGCCGGGGAAGATAAAGCCTCTGTTTTTGCAAAGGGCAACCAACTTTTCCATGGTTACTGCTCTTTTTTCTGCCATAACGGTTAACCTCTCTTTTAAGATTTGGCTCACGGTTGAGCCTCAATTTTTCATTTGATACAATTATACGACATTTTACGCAAATAAGTCAAACGAAAGGGGAAGTGTTTTCTAATTTTTTTCATTTCGCGCGTTCGTTTTTTATGGGAAAGCGCTACACCCCAAAAAAAATTAGAAAAAAGAGAAAAAAATCGTAAAAAAATGCGTCAGAACTATTCCCTTTTTTTGATATATGTGTTATAATGGTATAACTAAAGTTATAAGTTGGCGAATTGTACCCATTATTTAGGTTCAAAAAGGAGATAGAAGTATGCTTTCGGATATCGAAATTGCAGAGAGCGCGGAGCTTATTGATATCCGCGAGGTGGCAAAAACCTTAAACCTCACGGAAGAAAATTTAGAATTGTACGGGAAGTACAAGGCGAAGATTACGTTGCCTAAAAATGCAGAGAGAAACGCAAAGTTGATTTTGGTAACGGCAATCAACCCCACCTCGTCGGGTGAAGGGAAAACCACCGTATCCATCGGTCTTGCGGACGGCTTGTCGAAGCTCGGCAAGCGCGCGTGTCTTGCATTGAGAGAACCCTCGCTCGGTCCCGTATTCGGTATCAAGGGCGGCGCGGCAGGCGGCGGCTACTCGCAGGTAGTACCTATGTCCGAAATCAATTTGCACTTTACGGGTGACTTACACGCGATTACCGCGGCAAACAACCTTTTGTGCGCGTTGATGGATAACCATATTTTCCGCGGCAATGAATTAAAAATTGACACGAACAATATCTATTTCCATCGTTGTATGGATATGAACGAACGTCAGCTTATCAACGTGACCATCGGCGGCAAGGGCAGAGGTGTGGA